>NZ_JBHTBZ010000001.1:0-10000 GCF_042665235.1 Hydrogenophaga defluvii
CACTCGTCATCCTTCGTTTTCTTAGCACCGCCGCGATCAGCAGAGCCTCGTATTATGACACAGTTTTTGGTCAGTCGTCAAAAAAATCTTAGAAACTTTTTTTGACCCTCGCTGATTTGGTCAGTTGCTTTGCAGCAGTGCCGTCATCAGCGAAGCCTTGAAGTATACATCGTTTTTTTCGAGCTCGTCAAACTTGACGCTTTTTTTTACGCCAAGGGCAGGCGCCGTGCTCTCCGGCCAGTCAACACGGCGATTGCGTTGCCAACCGCCGGCGCCAAAGGCGGCACGCCAGGCTCGCCCACGCCTGCGGGCGGCCGATGAGAAGGGACGATGTGGGTCTGCACCTCAGGCGCTTGCGCCATGGGGAGCAAGCGGTGTTCGCCAAAATTGCCGCCCTTGACCGCCCCCCCCTCTATATCTACGCCCCCAAACAGGGCTGCCGACAGGGCAAACACCACAGAGCCCTCCATTTGTTGTGCAACCGTGTCCGGGTTGATCACTTGCCCACAGTCGATGGCGCAGACCACCCTGTGCACCCTGACACCCGTCCCCACCAGCGAAACTTCAGCCACCTGGGCAACGATGGACCCGAAGGACTCGTGCAAAGCCACACCTCTGGCACGCCCGGCTGGCAGGGGTTGGCCCCACTGGGCACGCTCTGCCGCCAGATTGAGCACGGCCAGGTGGCGCGGGGCATCAGCCAACAGCTTGCGCCTAAAGACCACCGGATCGACCGACGCCGCGCTGGCCAGCTCATCGACAAAGGACTCCAGGAAAAAGGCGTTGTGGGAATGCCCCACAGACCGCCAGAAACCCACCGGCACGCCATGCCGGGTGGCAGCGTGCCGCATGGACTGGTGGGGCACGCGGTAGGCCTGGTCGAACAAACCCTCGGCCGTGGTTTTGTCGGGCGTGTCCATAGGCCCTGCCAGGGCCGGCAAGGTGCGGGCCATCCAGCGCGGGGTGATGGCGTCACCTGCCGATGCCACCGACAGGCTTTGAAGCTCGCCGCTGTCCGACAAGCTGCCCCGCAGCCGCGCCACGTGCATGGGACGGAAAAAGTCGTGTCCAAAGTCTTCTTCACGCGACCAGATCAGTTGCACGGGGCGCCCGCCACACTCCATGGCAATGCGCACCGCCTGCCCCACCACGTCGACCTCCAGCCGCCGCCCGAAACCACCGCCGAGCTGCGTCACGGTCACCGCCACCTGGTCCGCTCGCACACCGGCCACCCGCGCCGCCAACGCGGCCGCCATCTGCGGCACTTGGGTCGGCACCCACACGCTGATGCCATCGGGGCGCACTTGTGCGGTGCAGTTCATGAGCTCCAGCGTGGCGTGCGCCAGGTAGGGCGCGTCGTACACAGCCTCCACCACACGGGACGCACCGGCCTCGGCGGCCTTGACGTCGCCCTCTGCGTAGAACTCGAAGCCGCTACCGGTTTCCACCTCGCTCAACAGTTGCTGGCGAATGTTCGCGCTGTCGGCCAACGGCCCCACAGGATGCCGCCAGGCGATGTTGAGTGCTCGCACCGCCTGCTGAGCCTGCCAGTAGCTCGACGCCACAACCGCCACACCGGCCGTGCTGCCCGCGTAAGACGGCAAGGACATCACGCGCACCACCCCCGGCATGCGCAAGGCGACGTTGGCGTCAAAGGCGCCGGGCGCGCCGCCAAGCACCGGGCACATGCGGATGGCCGCAAACGCCATGTCGGGCAAGCGCACGTCCAGGCCAAACACCGCGCTGCCGTCCACCTTGGACGGCAAATCCAAGCGTGGCGCAGCACGCCCCAGCAGCTTGAAATCCGCATGGGCTTTGAGCGTGACGGTGCCCGGTGGCGTGGCCGAGGCCGAACGGGCCAGCTGCCCGAAATGCGCCTGCGCACCCGAAGGATGCCGGATCACCCCCTCCACGATGGCCAATTCGGCCACCGGCAGCTTCCATTGCGCTGCTGCGGCACCCAGCAGGGCCGCCCGCGCGGTGGCCGCTGCCGCCCGCACGGGCTCCCACGCGTCTGCCACGCTGGAAGAACCTCCGGTGGCGTTGATGCCCAGCTCGCGCGCCACCTTGGCCACCAACCACTCTGCCGCTCGAACCTTGAATGGCGGTGCAGCGCCTTCCGACAGAGCGGGGTGAAAAGGCAGGCTGGCCACAAACATGGCCACGTTGCCATAGATCTTGTCTGCCCCGGCCTGCACCACCTGCACGCGCGCCAGCGGCAGGTCCATTTCCTCGGCCACCAGCATGGCCAGCGCCGTGTGCACGCCTTGCCCCATTTCGCTGCGGGGCATGGCCAACGCCACGCCGCCATCGGCCAGCACCTTGATCCAGCCGTTGAGGGCCACCTCTCCTTCCCCGACCAACCACAACTCTGGCTTACCCTGACGCGAGCGAGGTGGAATGACACCCCACCCCACCAGCAGCAACCCAGCCGCACCCGCCGCACCCAGCAGCAGCCCTCGGCGCGACACCTTGCCCGCTTGTACCGACGGGCCGCTCATGGTTTGCCCCCCCCCGCAGCCGCCCGGTGGATGGCGCGGCGCACGCGCTGGTAGGTGCCACAGCGGCAGAGGTTGGTCATCGCGGCGTCGATATCGGCATCGGTGGGTTTGGGTGTTTTGTCCAGCAACGCGGCCGCCGCCATCAACATGCCCGACTGGCAGTAACCACACTGCGGCACCTGTTCATCAATCCACGCCTGCTGCAGGCGGTGCAAGCGGCCACCGTCGGCCAAACCCTCAATGGTTTGAACCGGCTTGCCCGCCACCACCGACACCGGCGTGACACACGAACGCACCGCCTGGCCCGCCACCCGCACGGTGCAGGCGCCACAGGCGGCCACACCACAGCCGAACTTGGTGCCTGTGAGTGCCAGCGCATCGCGCAACACCCACAACAAAGGGGTGGTCGGGTCCACCTCCACCACGCGCTTCGCGCCATTCACCACCAAATCCATGACCGGTCCTCCGTCGTGTTCATGCCGGTCACTATATAGAGGGCGGGGATAATCCCGCTCACTTATGGCATTGATCACCCTCACCCAGGCCCACTTGGCCTACGGCCACGTGCCGCTGCTGGACCACACCGACTTTGCGCTCGAAACCCAAGAGCGTGTTGGCCTGATTGGCCGCAACGGCACCGGCAAATCCTCCTTGCTCAAGATACTGGCCGGCCTCGAAAAGCCCGACGACGGCACGGTGCAAGTGCAAAACGGCCTGCGCATCGCCTACGTGCCACAGGAACCCGTGCTCGATCTGGCCGCCACCGTGTTCGACGCCGCCAGCGCCGGCTTGAAGGACGCCATCGAGGCGCGCGAGATTTACCTCAGCGGCGGCGAGGGCCACGACCTGGACGCGTTACAAAGCCGCATCGAGGCGCTGGACGCCTGGAACTGGGAGCAGCGGGTGGAGGAAACCTTGCACCGACTGCACCTGGATGGCGCCACCACCGTGGGCACGCTCTCGGGCGGCAACAAGAAGCGCGTGGCCCTTGCGCAGGCCCTGGTGAGCCGGCCCGATGTGCTGCTGCTGGACGAGCCCACCAACCACCTGGACCTGGACAGCATCACCTGGCTGGAAGACCTGCTGCTGGAATTCAAGGGCAGCGTGCTCACCATCAGCCACGACCGCGCCTTCTTGGACCGCGTGGCCACCCGCATGGTGGAGCTGGACCGTGGCCGCCTGCTCAGCTACCCCGGCAACTTCGCTCAGTACCAAACGCTGAAAGAGGTGCAACTGCAGCAGGAAGCGGTGATCAACGCCCGCGCCGACAAGCTGCTGGCGCAGGAAGAGGTGTGGATACGCAAAGGCGTGGAGGCCCGCCGCACCCGCGCCCAGGGCCGCATCACCCGGCTGGAAAAGCTGCGCGAGCAACGCGCCCAGCGGCGCGACGCCGTGGGCCGTGTGCGCCTGGAAGTGGCCAGCGCAGCGGCTGGCGGCAAGATCGTGGCCGAGCTGGAGAAAGTGAGCAAACGCTTCGGCGAAGGCCCAACGGCCAAGCAGGTGGTGAAGGACTTCAGCGGCACCATTCTGCGCGGCGACAAGGTGGGCCTGATGGGCCCCAACGGCGCTGGCAAGACCACCCTGCTGCGCATGATCCTGGGCCAGCTCGCGCCCGACAGTGGGACGGTGCGCCAGGGCAGCCAGCTCGACGTGGCGTACTTCGACCAGATGCGCGACCAGGTGGACCTGGACGCGACGCTGGAAGACTTCATCAGCCCCGGCAGCGAGTGGATCGAGATCGGCAACCGCCGCACCCACGTCAAGAGCTACCTGAGCGACTTTTTGTTCTCGCCCGCGCGCGCCAACGCGCCGGTGCGCACCCTCTCGGGCGGCGAGCGCAACCGCCTGCTGCTGGCCCGCCTGTTCGCCCGCCCGGCCAACGTGCTGGTGCTGGACGAACCCACCAACGACCTGGACATCGACACCATCGAACTGCTGGAAGACCTGCTGGCCGACTTCCCCGGCACCGTCTTCCTGGTCAGCCACGACCGGCGCTTTCTGGACAACGTGGTCACCAGCACCATCGTGTTTGAGGGCGCCGGCCAATGGCGCGAGTACGAAGGCGATGTGCAGGACTGGATCACCCAATCCACCCGCGCGGCCGAGATCGCGGCGCAGAAGGCGGCGTCAGCCCCCGCCCCAACACCCGCGCCGGCGCCCGCCCCTGTGGCGCCGCCGGCTGCCAGCACCAAGCGCAAGCTCAGCTACAAGGAACAGCGCGAGCTGGAGGCTCTGCCACAACGCATGGAAGCGTTGGAAAAAGAACAGCAGGAGATCGATGTTCTGCTGGCCGACGGCAGCCTGTACGCCATCGACCCCACGCGCGCGACCGCACTGGCCAAACGCCACGCCGAGCTCGACGACGAGCTGTTGCAGGCCATGGAACGGTGGGAAGCGCTGTCGCAAGGCTGAAGCCGGTCAGACCCCGCTGCGGCCGTGGGCCACGGCGTCGCGCACCGGGCCAAAGGTGTCCCAAAACGCTGCGTCCTGCGTGGTCGCAAAGTTGATGCGCATCAACGTGCTGGGCTGGCGGGTGGCGTGGAACAGGGTGCCGGGCGCCAGCAGGTAACCCAGGTCAAGCATGCGCAAGGCCAGCGCCTCGCTGTCCACGCCCACATCCACCCAGCCAAACAGGCCGGCCGGCTCGGTCACAAACGCACAACCTGCCGCCTGGGCCAGCCGCACCGAACGTGCTCGCGCTGCGTCCAGCCGGGTTTTGATGCGCTCCGCGTGCCGGCGCAAATGGCCTTGCTCCATGCACAGCGCCATCGCCCGCTCCAGCAGCGACGGTGTGGTCAAGGTGCTCAGCAACTTGGTGTCCAGCAGCCGCTCCACCAGCGCCGGCGGCGCCGCCAAAAAGCCGACCCGCCAGTCTGGTGCCAATATCTTGGCAAAACCGCTGACGTAGATGCTGCGCTGCAAGCCGTCCAGCACACTCAAGCGGGTGGCATGTTCGGGCGCGATGTGGCCATAGGTGTCGTCCTCCACCACATGAAAGCCAAAGCGGTGCGCCAACTGCAGCACCCGGTGGGCAGCAGCGGGCGACAGACAGCAGCCGGTGGGGTTGTGGAACACGCTCACACTGACAAACAACTTGGGTGCGTGCTCTTCGCAGTAACGCGCCATCACGGCCAAATCGGGCCCGTCCACCCGGCGCGGCACCGGCAGCACCCGCATGCCCAAGGCCGTCAGGCGGGCAAACTCGACCGACCAGCCCGGCTCCTCCACCATCACCGCATCGCCCGCCTTGAGCAAGGTGCGGCTCACGATGTCCAACGCCTGGGTGGCCCCCAGGGTGGTGATGATGTGCTCGGGCGCCACCGGCAGGTGCATGCCCGTCAACCGGTGCGCGAGTGCTCGGCGCAGGCCGCTGTCGCCCATCGGCTCCCCATAGCGCAACGAGGCCTGCGAGAGTTGGGCCGCAGCGGCCACCTTGCGCAAGGCGGCCGACAAAAACGCCGTCTCCAGCCATTCAGGGGGAAGCGTCCCAGCACCCGGCTGCAGGCGGCCCGCCGGGTCGTGGAACATGCCTCGAATCAGTGCCGTGGCATTGAACGCCGTGCCTGAGGCCAAGGTGGCCTGCGCGATGCTGGGGTTCGGCGTGGCCTGCGGCGCCACGGTGCGCCCACCGCCCAGAGGGGTGTCGCGGACAAAAAATCCCCGCTGACGCCGCGCCTCCACCAGGCCTTGCGCCTGCAGCAAGTCGTACGCCACCACCACCGTGGCCGGGCTCACACCTTGCTGGCGGGCACAGTCCCTCACAGATGGCAGACGCGTGCCAGGCGCCAGCAACCGCGCCCGAATGCGTTGCGCAAAACGGGCGGCGAGTTGCTCGGTCAAGGGCTGGTGGGCGTGGCGCACCAAGGCAGGATCTGACACGTCGAAGGCGGGCATGGGCAGGACGGCAAAGGCTTGAGTACAGCGCACGATTGTGCAGGCATGTCCCCCACAGGCGATGACGTCAAAAAAAAAGGCCAACCGACTTGCATCGGTTGGCCTGTCGTTCGCTCAGCTGAGCGAAGTGACGCAGAGGTGCTTAACCAATCAGCAGCTGACCAGAAGTCAGCAACTGGTTCAGTTTGTCCAGGTTGGAGCCGCTCAAAGTCACACCTTCCAGCACGATGGTGCCACCGTTGTGGATGTCGGTCTGGGAGTTGTAGGTGCCATTGACAAACCCACCCTGGATGCTGATTCGAACTTCCGCATTTGCACCCACCTGAACAATGCTGAGGTAGTTACCCAGGTTGTCCACGTTGGCACCGGCCAAAAAGTTGGACAGATCCAGCCGGTCAGGTGCGTCTGCGCCCGTGGCGTTCGCATCGTACGTGCCCACGTCAAAGTCGGTGATGCGGTCCCTGACGGTGAGATTGCCGCCGTCGCCACGCAGCCACACAAAAGTGTCGGCCCCACCGCCGCCGGTCAAGGTATCCGAACCTGGCCCGCCCACAATGACGTCGGCCCCGTCGGTACCCACCAGCGTGTCGGCGCTCATGGTCCCCATCTTGGTGACCACCGCCAGCGTCAGCGACACAGACCCTTGATCGCCGTCGCCGTCCACCAGCACCACGGAGGCCTTGGTGATCGTGCCCGTGGGGGCGCTGTAGGTGTACGCACCCGTCACCATGTTGATCGAGAGCGTTTGGTTGGTGGCCGCGTCGTCAATGGTCAACACGTCGGTGGCCGCATTGAAGCTGTGCGTCAAGCCGACACCGCCGGATTTCGACACGCTGTCGGTGGCGGCGTTGTAGGTGAAGGTGCCGTCCAACAGGCTCACGCTGTGAATGTGACCACCATCGCCCCCCAGCGACACCGTTTCGCTCTGGCCCGTGGTGGCGTCCACACCCAATGCACCCACCACCGTGCCCGAGAACGAGCCCTCGGCTCCGCCCGGCGCCAAGCCCACCAGCACCACACTCAGGTCGTTCGGGTTGGGCACGTGCACGCCATTCAACTCGGTGCGGGTCACGCCGTTGTAGGCAATGGGGTCGAGTTGCCCGATCTCGCCCGCGTTGTAGGAGGCAGAGAAGCCCAGCGCTTGGGACACAATTTTGTTGGTCTCCAGGAAGTTCTTCCAAATGGTTTCCTCCGCAGGCGAGACACCGACATCGTTGGCACCTTCCAGGTTGAGCAGAGCCGATGTGTCCCCATCGCCAAAGTTCGGAACACCGTCCGTGAGGAAGTAGGAGTAGTTGTTCGCGTCGGCCAACCGGCCGGTGGTGGTCGAGAAAGCCGACATGGCCACGTTCAATGCGGCGTCGTAGTTGGTGCCAGGGCCAAACGCCGGGTCGGGCATGGCGTTGATGATGGCCTTGGCTTCGGTCACCGTCAGCCAGGTCGTGCCATGGGTGGTGGCCGTGTTGTCAAACGACACCAGCCGAACCATGGTCTGACCGTTGGCAGCGAACGTGTCCAACAGGTTGTTGGCGGCCTCCACCACCTTGTCCCAACGGATCAGAGTCGGCCCGTTCGGGTTGGCCATGCTGCCCGAACGATCCAGGACCAGCATGACGTTTGCATCGGTGCTGGGCCCAACCACCGAGTTCACCAGTTGTGTGCCCGAGGTGGGTGCATCGTCTTCCACGGCGATCTTCAACTCGACGGCGCCGCTGCTGGTGGTGGCGTTCACGCTGAAATTCAGCACGTCTTCCCCGCCGGTGTTGGGGTGGTCCAAGGGCTTGAGCAACTGCACCGTATAGGTGTTGTTGGTGTTGTTGAACACCACCTCCATCACCGATTCGCCGCCGGCCTGACCCGTCAAGGACAACCCGGTTGCGGTGGTGGTCGAACTCCAGGTCACGGCCTCGCCACCCGAGGTCAACCCAACCGGCCCGGTGACCGAGGTCACATCGGCCGCCAGGAACCCGGTGGTAGCTGCAGTGTTCGTCAAGTCCGTTGGGATGCCTACAGCGTCGGGCGAACCAACAGACAGCCCCTCTTCCGAGACCACCGCCGAGAGGACAGTGGGCACCGCGTCGGGGTTGTAGTTCACGGTCAAAGACAGGTCCACGTCGCCGCGGTCGCGGTCGTTGTCGATCAGCTCCAGCTTCACCAGCTCGGTGTTGCCCACCACGCCGCGGTACTCGTAGGCACCCGTGAACACGTTCACGGCAAAGCTGACCGAACCCAAGGTCTGGCCAATGACCAAGTTGCCGGTTGTGGCGTCGAACGTGTGCACCAGGTCGCTGCCGCCTACTTTGATAATCGCTTGATGCTTGTCATCGTAGATGAAGATGCCTCCCAGGAAGGTGACACTGTAGATGTGACCCCCGTCAGCGCCCAGCGCCACGGTCTCCAATTCGCTGGTCACCGCGTCTCGCCCTTCGGCACCGATGATGTTGCCGCTCACACTGGAAGCCGACAGGTTCAACAGCATGTCCGCCAAGGCGCCCACGCCACCCACCCGGATGCCGGTCATGTCCACGCCGGTGGCACCGTTGTAGGCGATCGGGTCCAGCTGCGCACGGGCGGCGGCGGAGAAGTCACCGCCGAAACCCAGCGCGTACGAGGTGATGTCGTTGTTGGTCAGGAAGTCGCGCCAGATGGCCTCTTCTGCCGCGCCAACGCCCACTTCCGCCGTCGACCCGCTGGCGCTGTTGATGAGCGCGTTGGGGTCCCCGTCGCCATAAGACGGCGCGCCGTCGGTCAGGAAGTAAGACACGTTTTGCGCGCCGTCCAGCTTGCCCGGCGAGCCAAACGCATCCATGGCGTTGGCCAGCGCGGCGTCGTAGTTGGTCCAACTGCCCAACTGCACGGCATCCAGCGCCACCTTGGCTTCGGCCACGGTCATCCACGCACTGCCTTGGGTCTTGGCCAAGGTGTCGAACAACACGAGGCGAACACGCACGTCGCCGTATGCGTCGTAGCTGTCCAGCAGCAGCTTGGCCGCATCCACCGCTTGCGACAGCTGAGAAGGCGTCCCCGCACTCATGCTTTGAGAGGTGTCCAGCACCAGCATGAGGTTGGTGTCTTGCAACGCAACCATCTCAGACGCTTGAACCAGCACGTCGTCGCTTGGCGCGTCGTCTTCGACCGTGACTTGCAAGTTCAGGGAGGTGTTGGCAGCGGTGGTCAGGTCGATGTTGAAACCAAGCAGGTTTTCACCGTCTCCGGACTCGTGGTCCAATGGACCCAGCAACTCCACCTTGTAGGTGTTGTCGGTGTTGTTGAAGTCCACGCGAACCACATCTTTGCCACCTGCCTGGCCCGTCAAAACCAAACCAGTGGCGGTGTTGACCGAGTTCCACACGACAGCCGCCCCATCAGACTTCAGATCGCTAGGGCCTGTTGCAGCCGTCACGACCATCGGCAAGGCTTGGGTCAGGGCGGCAAGATCGGTGGTGTCTGTGGGATTGCCAAGCGCATCGGCAATGCCACCAGACAGCCCTTCTTCTGAGAGCACAACGCTCAACTGCGGCGTCACGCTGACCGTCACCGTGGCGGTCTCGGTCACGCCCGCCGGGCTGGTCACCGTGTAGGTGAAGCTGTCCGTGCCAACGTAG
>NZ_JBHTBZ010000002.1:0-814 GCF_042665235.1 Hydrogenophaga defluvii
AGATGTTCGGCATGGCGCAGGCCGTCTCCGAGTTGGCCGAGCAAGGCGCGCCGGCCTTCGAGGCCGCGCAGCCGATGCTCTCCCAGCTGCTCAAGGCTGAGACGGCCGAGCGCGAAGTGCGGGCCGTGGCCTACCAGCTCAAGCAGGCCAGGCTACCGGCGTACCGGGACTTGGCAGGCTTCGACTTCAGCAACAGCGAGGTGAACGAAGCCCTGGTGCGTCAGCTGCACCGCTGCGAGTTCATGGACAGGGCTGAGAATGTGGTGCTGGTCGGCGGCCCGGGCACCGGCAAGACGCACTTGGCCAGCGCCATCGGGGTACAGGCCGTCGAGCACCATCGGCGCCGGGTGCGTTTCTTCTCCACGGTCGAGCTGGTCAACATGCTTGAGCAAGAGAAGGTCTGCAACAAAAGTGGCCAGATGGCACACCGCTTGGCCCACATGGACATGGTGGTGCTCGACGAGCTCGGCTATCTGCCCTTCAGTGCAACGGGCGGCGCCTTGCTGTTCCACTTGCTCAGCAAGCTATACGAGCGCACAAGTGTGGTCATCACGACGAACCTGAGCTTCAGCGAATGGGCCAGCGTATTCGGCGATGCCAAGATGACCACAGCGCTCCTGGACCGCCTCACCCATCACTGTCATATCCTTGAGACCGGCAACGACAGCTACCGGTTCAAGAACAGCTCTGCTCAACCCATCAAGAAGGAGTCCAAACCCAAGAAGTTATCCACACCGTGAGCCCCTCAGGGCTCTATCCAGGGTGGGTCAATATTGGATGGAAACGGTGGGTCAGAATTCGGTGGAAATCAACA
>NZ_JBHTBZ010000003.1:0-107890 GCF_042665235.1 Hydrogenophaga defluvii
CAACGGTCTACCCAGACCACCCCCGCGCCAGTGCTAGCTTTGCGTACCGTCACTTATTGCACTGAAAACGAGGAGACCCCCTGCAAGCCGCGCTGGCCGAGTTCATCGAGATGGGCCACTTCAGCAGCGCCCTGCGCCGCGCGCGGCAAACCTACGCCGAGCGCCGCGCCGCGCTGGTCAAGGCCCTGGCCCCCTGCCTGCAAGACCCCAAGGCGGGCGTGTACGTGGGCGGCGCCGAACAAGGCCTGCACCTGTGCCTGCGGCTGCCCGACCGGGTGGACGACCAGGCCCTGGCGCAACGCCTCGGCCAAAAAGGCCTGACCGTGCGCCCGCTGTCGGCGTACTGCCTGCACCGCGAAGACCTGCGCGGTCTGGTGATGGGGTACGGCTACGCGCCGCTGGCCGCCATTGAACGGTACGGCCCCATGGTGGCACGGGCGGTGGTGGCCGCCATCTGAACCGGACGACACCTAGACGCCGGCACCCCAACTTGCGGCGCTCTGAAGTTCAAACGACAGCGTCTTTCATCCGATGCCACCACATCCCCAACGCCAACGTCGGCGTGCGCAGCAGCGGGCCACCAGGGAAGTGGTGGTGCCTGAGCCGAGCAAACACATCAAAACGTTCTGACTGCCCGGCAATGGCGTCGGCCACCAGCTGGCCGGCCAGGCCGGTGAGGGCCACGCCGTGGCCGCTGAAACCCTGCAGGTAATACACCTTATCGCCCACGCGGCCGAAGTCGGGGGCGCGGTTCATGCTGATGTCCACAAAGCCGCCCCACACGTATTCGATGGGCACGTCGGCCAGGGCGGGGAAGACCTTGGCCAGGCGTTGCTGCATCACGGCCTTGAGGCCGGCCGGCGTTTTGGTGGTGTAGCTCACGCGGCCGCCGAACAGCATGCGGCGTTCGGCACTGAAGCGGAAGTAATCGAGCACGAAGTTGTTGTCGCACACCGCCGCATTGCTGGGGATGAGCTGGCGGCACTGGGCCTCGCTCAGCGGCGCGGTACCGATGATGTAGGTGCCCACAGGCATGATGCGCGGGTGGATTTGTGGCGCCACGTCGGGGCCGTGTTCGGGCAGCATGCAGTTGCCGGCCAGCACGGCGAAAGCCGCCTTGACTTTGCCTTGTGCGGTGCGCGCGGTCACGCCGCTGGCGTCTTGTTCCAGTGCGGTGACGGGTGAACCCTCGTGGATGACCACACCCGCTTCACGCGCGGCGCGGGCCAGGCCCAGCGCGTACTTGAGCGGGTGCAGGTGGCCGGAGATGGCTTCGTAACCCGCCGCCTGGTAGATGGGGCTGTCGATCAGGCGCTTGACGTCAGCGCCCGTGGCCACGTCGCACACCAGGCCGTAGTCGCGCTGCTGCATTTCCAGATCGCCCAGCAGGGCGCGCGCCTTGCGCGCCGAGTCGGCCACGTAGAGGTAGCCTTTGACGGCGTCGCAGTCGATCTGATGCTCGGCGATGCGGCGGTCGATCAGCGCGATCGCTTCGAGCGACATGTCCCAGGCGCGTTTGGCGTCGGCGCGGCCGAGCTGGCTTTCGAACTCGCCCTGGCCGCTGGCGTAGCCCACGATGAACTGCCCGCCGGTGCGGCCGCTGGCCCCCGAACCGATGCGGTCGGCCTCCAGCAGCACCACGCGCCGGCCACGCTGGGCCAGCTCCAACGCGGTGGACAACCCGGCGAAACCGCCGCCCACCACCAGCACGTCGGCGGTGACCGAACCCAACAAGGGCGACTCTGGCGCGGGCCGCGACACGCTGGCCTCGTAGTAGCTGAGCTGGTTGAGCTGGGTGTCAGAACGCAGCAGCGAGGTCTTGAACACGGCTCAGCCTCCTCGGTGCTGACCGCCGTGCTGGCGCTTGGCCACCTGGCTGGCCAGGTAGGTCCACACGAAGGTGGCAGCGGCGTTGGTGGTGAGTTCGGCGTGGTCGTAGGCCGGGGCCACTTCCACGCAGTCCATGCCCACCCAGTTGAGGTCGGCCAGTTCTTCGATGAAGGTCAGCACCTGCGAGCTGGTCATGCCACCGGGCTCGGGCGTGCCGGTGCCCGGCGCGAAGGCCGGGTCCAGGCAGTCGATGTCCAGCGTGAGGTAAAAGGGCCGCTGGCCGATGCGCTCGCGGATGGCGGTCACCATGCCGGCCAGGCCCTCGCCATCTTTGCCACGCAACTGGCGGGCGTTGTAGATCAGGCCGCCCTGGTCGGCCACGTACTCGCGCGCGGCGCGTTCGCCGCTGGAGCGTATGCCGATCTGCACCGTGTGTGCCGGGCTGGCCAGGCCCTCTTGGAGGGCCTCGTAGGTCCAGGTGCCGTGTCCCGAAGGCTCGCCGAAGTGGTCGCTCCAGGTGTCGCAGTGGGCATCAAAGTGCACCACGGCCAGGGGCTCACCATTCCCATATTTCGCCTGTGCGGCGCGCAACAGCGACAGGGTGATGGAGTGGTCGCCGCCCAGGAACACGCAGTGGTGGCGCGCCATCAGCGCGGCGGCCTGGGCTTCGATGTGGCGGCGCACCTCGAGCAGGGGCGAGGCGTTGGGCAGGCGCATGTCCAACGCGTCTCCCAGATGGTCCAACGGCGACACATTGAAGTGCGGGTGGATGCCGTCACACAACATCAGGCTGGCCGCGCGGATGGCCTGGGGGCCAAAACGCGCGCCAGGCCGGTTGGTCACCACGCCATCAAAGGGCACGCCCGCGATGGCGAAGGGCTGATCGGCCAGCGGCTCGCAGGCCAGGAAGCGGTTGCTGTTGTTGGCGTAGGCAAATTGACCCATGGCCATGGTGTTGTCCTTGTGAAATCCGGTGGGGAGGAAGTGGCGCCTGAAGGTAGCGCAATGCACACCTTACGGGCGGTGCCAATTGTGGGCGGTGTCAAGCGGCCACTGGCGCGCTCAGGCGCTCACCAGTCGAGCGACCACACCTGTCCGACCAGGTCTTTGCCAAAACTGTGATGGTGGTCTTCCTCAACGAGCCGAAACCCTTCGGCCTCGTAGATGCGGCGGGCCGACACCAGCACGTCGTTGGTCCACAATTCCATGCGGCGGTAGTTGGCGCCGCGCGCAAACGCCAGCGCGTGCGCCACCAGGTGGCGGCCCAACCCCAGGCCACGTGCACTGCGGTCCACGTACAACATGCGCAGCTTGGCGGTCTCGGCATCCTGGCGCACCACAAACACCGAGCCCACCACCTGGCCGTCGCGTTCGGCCACCCAGCAACGCTCGTGGCCAGGCTGGAAGTTGCGGATGAACTGCGCGGTGATCTCGGCCACCAGCGCTTCGAAGGTCCAGTCCCACCCGTACTCCTGCGCGTACAGGCGGGCCTGGCCACTGACGATTTGCCCCATGTCGCCCGGTTGGGGCGCGCGCAGGGTGAATTCCGACGGATCGGGCGGCAGGCCAGTGTTCATTCGGTTCATTCTAGAACCGCCCCATGGCACACCGGCCTGCGTCAGGCGCTCAGTCGATCTTGATGTTCTTCGCCTTGACGATGCGGCCGTAAATATCGGCATCGCGGCGAATCATGTTGGCCATTTCGGTGCGCGATGCGCCCAGGGGCTCGCTGTTGAGGTCGCGGATGCGCTTGGACACGTCGGCATCCTTGCTGCCTTCCACAAACACGGCGTTCATGCGGTCGACAATCGCCGCCGGCGTGGCGGCCGACGTCCAGATGCCGTGCCAGGACATCATGGTCAGGTTGGGCACTGTCTCCGACAGCGTGGGCACGTTGGGCAGGGCGGCAAAACGCGCCGGTCCCGAGTAGGCCAAGGCCTGCACCTTGCCGTCCTTAATCAGCGGGAACGCCGTGGCAATGGGCTCCATCACCGTGTCGACCTGGCCGCCCATCACATCAGGCACCGGGCTGGCGCGGTAGGGCACGTGAACCATGTCGGTGCCCGTCTCCTCCTTGAACCACTCCACGATCAGGTGCGAGGGGCTGCCCGCGCCGTAGGACGCGTGCGAGATGGCACCGGGCTTGGCCTTGGCGGCGGCCACCAGGTCTTTCACCGACTTGGCCTCCATGTTGGGCTTGGTGATCAGCACCAGGCCCTGGCGCATGGTGGTGGCCACCGGCACCAGGTCCTTCTGAGGGTCAAACGGCAGCTTGCTGTAGATGAAGGGGTTGATGGTGAAGGCGGTGGACAGGTTGTAGAGGAAGGTGTAGCCGTCCGCCGGTGCCTTGGCCACGGTGTCGGTGGCCAGGTTGCCGGCCGCGCCAGGCTTGTTGTCGATGACCACGGGCACGCCCAACTTCTTGGACGCGTAGTCGCCGTACAGGCGCGCAAAGATGTCGGGCGGGGTGCCGGCCGCAAAGCCCACCACGATCTTGATGGGGCGGTTGGGCCAATTGGCTTCTTGCGCGTGCGAGAAGCCAGCGAGGGTGGCCAGGGTGAGTGCGGCCAGCACGTGGCGTCGGATGGTCATGTGAAGTCTCCGGTTGCGAGGGGGTTTCGCTTGTTGATGAAAAATGAAAATCGCCGCTGTGTCAGGCCAGCACACAGGCCTGTTCGAACGCGAGCCGCGGTCCGCGCGCGCGTGGGGCCGGGCCCACAGGCCAGCCCAGGTTGATCAGAAAGTCCACTTCCCAACGTCCATCGGGAAAAAAGCTGCGGTTCACGCCTGCGGCATCAAAACCGCTCATGGGGCCGCAGGCCAGACCCAGGGCGCGCGCGGCCATGAGCAGGTAGGCGCCGCTGAGACTGGCATTGCGCACCGCTGTTTCGCGAGCCAGGGCAGGCTGGCGCTCAAAGTTCGCGCGCGCCTCGGCCACATGCCACAGGGTGGGCATGTGTTCATAAAAACGCGTGTCGCGCGCCACGATCACGGTCACCGGCGCCGACTGGACCTTGGGCACGTTGCCAGCCGCCACATGAGGCAGCAGGCGCTCGCGCCCGGCCTCGGTGGCGACGAACACAAACCGCGCGGGCTGGCAGTTTTGCGAGGTGGGGCCCAGGCTGGCGAGTTGGTATAGCCGCTGCAGCATGGCCGTGGGCAGTGGCGCAGGACCAAATGCCGCGTGGGTGCGGGCGTCGGTGAAGAGGCGCGCCAGCGCCGCGTCATCCAGCGCCTCCACAGGGTGCAACTCGGTGGTGCTCATGGTTGTTCAGTGCGCGTTCAGGTTCAGGCCGTCGGGCAGCACACCGTCGTATTGCAGCTCGCGGGTGGCCTGGTACGACAACGCAAACCCGGCCGGTGTCTCGGCCTCTTCGGCCAGGTGGGCGATGAGGCCGGCGGTGCGCGCCAGGATGGGGACCCCCCGCAGCGAACCCACCGGGAAGCCCACGCCCATCAACACCGCCGGGATGGCGGCCGACACGTTCATGCGCAGGTCCTTGCCCGTGATGCCAGGGATCACGCGCTCGATGGCCTGCGCAATCTCCACGTAGCGCAGGTTGGCACCGGCCTGCGTGGCCACCGCCATCAGGCGATCCACACGCGGATCGCGCGCTTTGTGCAGCGGGTGGCCATAGCCGGGGATGGGGCTGCGGCTGGCTTTGAGTTCGCTGATGACGGCGTGGGCCGCGTCATCCAGCGACACGCCGCCATCCACCCGCGCGGCCACATCCGCAAACAGTTTGCCCGCCGTTTCGGAGGCCCCCAGGATGACCGAACCGCAGCCTAGGATGCCGGCGGCCACCGCGCCTTGCAGCGCGTCGGGCGCGGCGGCGTAGGTCATGCGGCTGGCCTGCACGCTGGGCACAAAACCGTGCTCGGCAATGGCCACCAGGGTGGCGTTGAGCACGGCGCTGCACGCGGCATCGGGCTTGTTGCCGGTGAGCAGGAGGAAGAAGTAATCCGCGAAGGAGAAGTGACCGATCAGGTCGTCGCAGAGGTTGAGGCCGCGCACGACGATGGTGTTTTCGTCGGACGTGCAGATGGCCGTGTGGGGAACGGTGGATTTGCCGATTTTCATGGGGCTCTGCTTTCAGGCGGCTTGGGTGTCGAGGCGGAAGTCGTAGTGCGCCGACCAGTAGGGCTGGGCCTGCTGGCTGCCGTCGGGGGCCTGGCCTGCAGGGTGCTGTTCAAAGTCCACGATCAGGCTGGGGCGCACGCCGAAGACGGCATCGGAGTCGATGTAGGGGCTGTTGGCCACGAAGAGGTGGGTGGTGAGCTTCACGTGGCCGGGGGCGTAGACCATCATGTGGATGTGGCCGGGGCGGTTGGGGTGGCGGCCCATGCCGTCGAGCATGCGGCCCACCGGACCGTCCACCGGCACCGGGTAGTAGGTGGGCTTGATCGACCAGAACCAGTAGCGGCCCTGGGCATCGGTCTGGATGCGCGCGCGGGCGGCCATCTCGTCACCGGGCAGCTGCATGTCGTAGTTGCCTTCGCCGTCGCCGCTCCAGATGTCCAGCGTGGCGCCTGCGATGGGCTGGCCCTGGGTGTTGGTGACGCGGCCGCTGTAAAAGGTGGGCTCGCCCTTGACACCGGGCGCGATGTTCGCGCCGCAGGGCAACACGGGCGCACCTTCCCAGTAGTAGGGGCCTTGCACGGTGGCTTCGGTGGCGGGCGTGGCGCTGTGGGCGGCGGCTTGGGCTTTGGCAGCGGCGCGCAACTGGTCCAGCATCACCACCATCATGGACGCGCCCAGCGTGTCGGACAGCAGGATGAACTCCTGGCGTTTGTCGTCACAGGCCTGGCCCACGGCGGTAAGGAACTGGATGCCGGCCATCCACTCGTCGGGCTTCAAATCCACCTCGCGGATGAAGGCGTGCAGGTGCTTGATCAGCGCGGCCATGATCTCGGCAAAACGCGGTTCTTTGGCGGTGGCCAGGCGGTCGAGCACGGCGCGGGTCAGGTCGTCTTCGGTCATCGGGGTCATGGTCTTGTCTCCTTTTGTTCTGGTGGGTGTCAGGCGCCGCGCAAGCGGCGGCGTATGGGTTCGAGGATGGCGTCGTTGTCGGCCCCCAGCACGGGCGGCGCGGTCACCTCCAGCGCGCGCTCGCCGTCAAAGCTCACAGGCGAACGCACGGTGCGCCAGGTGCCGCCTTCGGGGTGGGGCGCGCTCACCTCCAGTTGCAGGTGGCGCGCCTGCGGGTCGGCCATGGCTTCCTGCGTGTCGTACATGGGAGCGTGGGGCACGTCCTGCGCTTCCAGGCGCGCGCACCAGGTGGCGCGGTCGTGCTGGCGGAACAGGCCTCCCAGCAGCGCGATCAGGTCTTCCTGGTGCTGGATGCGGCCTTCGCGGCTGGCAAAACGCGGGTCTTCAAACAGCGTGGGCCGTTCGATGGCGTTGGCCAGGCCCTGCCAGAACTTTTCAGGCGAGGACATGTGCAGCGCGATCCACCTGCCGTCGCCACATTCGAGCACGTAGGACTGCGACACGCTGGGCCGGCTGAAGGGGCCCATGATCTCGCTCTGCGAGAAGTAGTGGGTGAAGGCGTCGAGGTTGAAGTGGCACATGGCCTCCAGCATCGACACCTCGACCTTGCGGCCCACACCGGTGCGGCCGCGCTCCACCAACGCCCCCAGGATGCCATAGGCCGCGTAAAAGCCGGTCATGGCATCGGCCACGGCCGGGCCCACCACACGCGGGTTGGCCGGGTTGACCAGCAGCTTCAAAAAGCCGCTGGCGGCCTGGGCCACGGTGTCGTAGGCGGGGCGGCCGGCGGCCGGGCCGGTTTGGCCAAAGCCGCTGATGGCGCAGTACACCAGGCGCGGGTTCAGGCCACGCAGCTTGGCTTCGCCCGCGCCCAGGCGGTCGGCCGCGCCGGGGCGGAAGTTCTGGATGTAAACGTCGGCGTCCTTCACCAGCTCGTCGAACACCGCCGCGTCTTCGGGCAGCTTGGGGTTGAGCGTGACGCTGCGCTTGTTGCGGTTGTAGGTCTGGAAGTGGGTGCTGTAGAGCCCGCCCCGGAAGGCGCGGAAAGGGTCGCCGCTGCCCGGTTGTTCGATCTTGATGACCTCGGCACCGAGGTCGGCCAAAAACATGCCGGCCGCCGGGCCGGTGATGAACGTACCTTGCTCCAGCACCTTGATGCCGCTGAGGACTTTGTGCACCGCGTTGTCTCCTGTCGTGTGTCCACCCGGTGGGGTGGGCTGTTGGGAGCGGACTGTAGCGAGCGCCAACGATTTTTAACAATGATGGTTTTTCATGGATACCATCGATGGTGTCGATGATGGAAGGGAACCCCACGTGGAACTGCGGCACCTGCGCTACTTCATTGCCCTGGCGGGCTCGCTCAACTTCACCCGCGCGGCCGAGCGGCTGCATGTCACCCAATCCACCTTGTCACACCAGATCAAGCAGCTGGAAGACGAGCTGGGCCGGCCGCTGTTCGACCGCGTGGGCAAGCGCGTGGCGCTCACCGAAGCCGGCGACGAATTCCTGCACCACGCCACACGCGCGCTGCAGGAAATCGACCTCGGCCTGGGCGCGCTGCGGCGTGACGGCTCGGACATGGCGGGCGAGCTGCACATCGGTGCCACCCACACCTTCAACCTCGGCTTCATCCCCGACTGCATCGCTGCCTTCCAGCAAAAACACCCACGCGTGAAGGTGGTGGCGGAGGAACTGCCGGCCGACCAGATCGCGGCCCGCTTGCGGCAAGGCACGCTGGACCTGGGTGTGGCCTACCGCCCCAGCGCTCCGGAGGGCCTGCAGTTCGAGCCGCTCTACAACGAGGAGATGGTGCTCATCGTGGCCCAGGGCCACGCCCTGGCGCGGCGCAAACGGGTGCGCATGGTGGAGCTGAACCACCTGCCCATGGCCCTGCTGCCCGGCAGTTTTGCCACCCGCCAGATGCTGGACGAATGTTTCCGCGCGTGTGGCGCCGAGCCCCAGGTGATGGCCGAAATCAACACCCTCGCGCCCATGATGGAACTGGTGGCCAAAACCGGGCTGGCCTCCATCGTGGCCGCCAACGTGGTGCCCGCCCACGCCGGCCTGGTGGTGGTGCGCCTGGAAAGCCCCACGCCCGTGCGCACACCGGGCATGTTGTGGTCGCCCACTGCGCGCGAGGTGGCCTCCACCCGGGCGTTTTCGGCCATCGTGCGCAAGCTGGCGTTTCGCAGCAGCTTGCGGGAGACAGCGGAGCAAAAACGCGGTTGACCACCGCCATGCCATGGTTCCACTTTGCGCCCGTCGTGACCAACCACTGGCCATTGGCACCAGCGGTGCACGCACCCAGGCTTACATTGCGTTGCCATGACCACGCCACCCAACCTGCCTGCCTTGCTGGCCGCCGAGCGCCAGCGTTTCCTTGACCAGCACCCGCGCTCGCTGGCGCTGGCACGTGCCGCACAACACCATTTCCTGTTCGGTGTGCCCCTGCACTGGATGCGCGACTGGCCCACACCCGCCACCCTGTTCGTGCGCGAGGCTCGGGGCGTCACGCTCAGCTGTGCGGATGATCTGAACTACGCGGATTTTTGCCTGGGCGACACGGGCGCGATGTTCGGCCACAGCCCGGCGCCATTGGCCCAGGCCTTGGCCGAGCAGGCGGCACGCGGCCTGACCTGCATGCTGCCGGCCGAACACACGCCGGAGGTCGGCACCCTGTTGGCCGAGACTTTTGGCCTGCCCATGTGGCAAATGGCATTGACGGCCAGCGACGCCAACCGCTTTGTGCTGCGCTGGGCGCGTGCCATCACCCAACGACCCCAGCTGCTGGTGTTCGACGGTTGCTACCACGGTGCGGTGGACGACACGCTGGTGGACCGCGACCCCAGCAGCGGCGCCACGTTGCGGCGGCCCTCGGTGCTGGGCCAGGTGCACAACCACCACGCCTTCACGCGGGTGGTGCCCTTCAACGACCTGGCCGCGCTGGAAGCCGCGCTGAGCGATGGCCAGGTGGCCTGCCTGCTGGCCGAGCCGGCCTTGACCAACTGCGGCCTGGTACCGCCCGCACCCGGGTTCTGGGAAGCCGCACAGGCCTTGTGCCAGCGTTTTGGGACCCTGCTGGTGATGGACGAGACCCACACCCTGTCCACCGCACGCGGCGGCTACGCCAAAGCCCACGGTCTGGCACCGGATTTTTTTGTGGCCGGCAAAGCGGTGGCCGGTGGCCTGCCGTGTGCACTCTACGGCTTCACCGCCGAGGTGGCCGAGCGCATGCGAGCGGCCAAGAACGCCGCGCCCGAAGGCCACAGCGGCATTGGCACCACGCTGGCCGGCAACGCGCTCACGCTGGCGGCGCTGCGGGCCGCGCTGACGCACTTGCACACCGAGGCGAGCTACGGCCACATGCTGGATCTGGCAGGGCGGCTGGAACAAGGGCTGAGCCACCACATCGCCACACACGGCCTGCCCTGGACGGTGACGCGCCTGGGCGCGCGGATGGAATTGCAGTTCATGCCCCACACGCCGCGCGACGCGCAGGACGTGGTGGACCACGCCCAGCCCGAGCTGGAAAGTTTCACCCACCTGTTCATGCTCAACCGGGGCGTGTTGCTCACACCCTTCCACAGCATGATGCTGCTGTCCCCTTCAACCCAGGTGGCGGATGTGGATCGCCTGCTTGCGGCCTTCGACGCTTTGTGTGTGACGCTCAGCCCAGGCCAATAGGCGCGGGCGCGCGCATCACGATGCGGGTGAACAACCGGTCGAATGCCGGATCATGGGCGGGTGCCTCATGGCCAACGTTCTTGTGCATGCTCACCAACGGATCGACATGGCGGGAGAACGCGGCGTCCAGCTCGCGGCGGTCTTCTTCACTGAGATGGGCTTCGGCCTCGGGAAGAATGACGGTTTCTTCCAGCCGCATGTGCTCCAGGTAGAAGCCGATGTAGCGCTCGACGTCGTCCACAAAGGTTTTGCGCCGGCTTTCGCCCAGCAGCTCCCAGGCCAGCAGTTTGTGCTGCAGATCACGCACCGCCGTTTCGCCCTGCATGTGGTCGCGCTCCAACTGCTCGATGGTGGCCATGGTGTGTGGCGCCACCCGCGCCACGCGCGGGAACAGCAGGTTAGATTCCTTGGGGTGGTGCTGTTTTTCGGGAAATTCGTCGATGTAGAACAGCATGGCGCGCACCACATCGAAGAACCGTTCAGGCGCGTCGCCCGGGCCTTGGCGCACCAGGGCCAGCAAGGACTGCAGCATGGCCGACAACGCCGTGTGTTCGTCGCGGATGATGCGGAGGGTTTCGAATTTCATGGCGCGGGTCTCCTCATTGTGGTAACACTGAGCATCGCCGCCACAGCCATTTTTGTCATTGACGCAGGTCAAGTTCAGGTGGGTGGGCGCCAGCGCTTGAGCAACAACGCATTGCCCAACACGCTGACCGAACTCAGCGCCATGGCCGCACCAGCCACCACCGGGCTGAGGTAACCCAACGCCGCCAGCGGGATACCCGCCACGTTGTAGGCAAAGGCCCAGAACAGGTTTTGCCGGATCTTCATCACCGTGCGGTGCGACACGTCCAGGGCTGCCGCCACCAGACGCGGATCGCCACGCATGAGGGTGATGCCTGCCGCGTGCATGGCCACGTCGGAGCCGCCCTGGCCACCTTCGCCTTGGCCGCCCATGGCCATGCCCACGTCGGCCGCCGCCAGGGCGGGCGCATCGTTCACACCATCGCCCACCATGGCCACTGTGTGGCCCTCGGCCTTCAGTTGTTGCACCTGCCTGGCCTTGTCGCCCGGCAACACCTCGGCCATCACCTCGCCCTGCTCAGGCCTCAGGCCGAGGCGCCGAGCCATCGCTTCAGCAGCACCCCGGTTGTCGCCCGAAATCATCACCGTGCGGATGCCACGTGCATGCAAGGTTTCGATGGCCTCGCGCGCGCCGGGCTTGGGTTCATCACCAAAGGCCAGCAAGGCGTACACCCGCTCACCCCACGCCAGTGCCGACACCGTGGCACCTTCGTTCTGCAGGCGCTGGGCCGCCGGCGCCAGATCGCCCAGCGCCAGGCCCAGTTCGTCCATCCAGCGCAGGCTGCCCACACGCACAGCTTGGCCTTGGGTCATGCCCTCGGTGCCACGGCCGGGCACGGCACGCACGTCGGTGGCGGCCAGGGCCACCAGCGCGGGCTGCTCGCGCAAGGCACTCACCACGGCATGGGCCAAGGGGTGTTCGCTCTGGGCCTGCAAACCGGCCGCCAGCGCCAGGGCTTGATCGGCGTCCACCCCAGGGGCGGGCAAGAGCTGCAACAACTGCGGCTGGCCGCGTGTGAGGGTGCCGGTCTTGTCAAAGGCCACCACCTTGACGCGGTGGGCGATCTCCAGCGCCTGGGCGTCCTTGATCAGGATGCCGTGTTGGGCGGCCACGCCGGTGCCGGCCATGATGGCGGCGGGCGTGGCCAGGCCCAGCGCACACGGGCAGGCAATGACCAGCACGGCCACCGCGTGGATGAGGGCTTCTTCCGGCAGGGCACCTTGCCACCACCAGGCCAGGAACGTGATCAATGCGATGACCAGCACCACAGGCACAAACACCGCCGCCACCTGGTCCACCAGGCGCTGCACGGGGGCCTTGGTGGCCTGGGCGTCCTGCACCAGCGCGATGATGTGGTTGAGCACGCTCTGCGCGCCCACGGCCCGCACGCGGATGACCACAGCGCCCTCACCGTTCAGGCTGCCACCGGTCACGCTGTCGCCGGGGCGTTTGTGCACCGGCATGGGTTCGCCGGTGAGCATGGATTCGTTGGCCTGGGTTTCACCCTCGGCCACCTCGGCATCGGCCGGAAAACGCTCGCCAGGGCGCACTTGCAACAGGTCGCCGGGCAGCAATTCGGCCACCGGGACGTCGGTGACTTCGGTGCGTTTGATCCCGTCGGGCAATAGGTGGGCCACGTCGGGCCGCAGGGCCTGCAAGGCACGGATGGCTTCGGTGGTCTGGCGCTTGGCGCGGGCCTCGAGCCACTTGCCCAACAACACCAGGGTGATGACCACGGCCGAACCTTCGAAGTACAGGTGCACCATCTCACCCGGTTCTGCACGCCACCACAGCCAGGTGCTGAGCGCCCAGCCTGCCGTGGTGCCGATGGCCACCAGCAGTTCCATGTTGCCTGTGCGCGCCTTGAGCGCATGCCAGCCGGCGTTGTAGAAACGCGCACCCAGCACAAACTGCACCGGCGTGGCCAGCAGGAACTGTGCCCAGGCCGGCAACATCCAGTGTTGGCTGAACAGGTCGCCCACCATGGGCAGGGCCAGCGGTGCTGACAACAACACGCCCAGCAACACGGGCCAGGCGTCTGCTGGCACACCGAAGAAGCGGCGCACCTGATCTGCATTCGGTGATTCGATGGGCCGGGGTTCGTAGCCCGCATCGCGCACCGCACGCTGGATGCGTGCGGCCATGGTGAGCTGGTCTGAGGTTCCCGTGTCGGCCGCTGCCGACCAACGCACCCGCGCGGTTTCGGTGGCCAGGTTGACCGTGGCTTCCTCCACCCCGGGCAGCTTTTTCAGCGCACGCTCGACGCGGGAGACACAAGAGGCACAGGTCATGCCGCCAATGCCCAGGTCAAGCTCGCACTGTTCCGGCTCGGGGGTGCCGTTGTTGGGGAGGGTGGTGGTGTTCATGGGTGCAGTGTGAAGCTTTCCACCGTGTCAGGGTCAAGCCCTTTTTTGGGTTGATTGATCCGTGTCAAACACCTGGGGCGCCGAGGTCTCCACAATCACGCTTGACCTTGCCCCGGTGTCAAGCTTCACACTGAAGCCTCATTCCACACACCCAAGGACATCCCATGAAACAAACCTTCACCGTCACCGGCATGACTTGTGGCCACTGCGAGAAAAGCGTCAAGCAGGCCATCTTGGCATTGGATCCCCAGGCGCAGGTGGTCATCGACCGCAGCCACAACCTGGTGGAAGTGAGCAGCGACCAGCCACGCGACAAGATTGCCGCGTCCATTGCCGAAGAGGGCTACGCGGTCGCGCCATGAGACGATCGGACGCCCCCGTGCCCACGGCTTGGCCGGTCAACATCGGCGAAGCTGCCCAGCTGTCTGGCATTTCGGCCAAGATGTTGCGGCACTACGAAGGCCTCGGGCTGCTGGGCACGGTGGCGCGCACCGACAGCGGCTACCGGCTCTACACCCGCAACGATGTGCACACCTTGCAGTTCATCAAGCGGGCGCGGGACTTGGGTTTCTCGATGGCGGACATCGCCGAACTGGTGGGCCTGTGGCTGGACCGGGAACGCTCCAGCGCCAAAGTCAAACAGGTGGCGCAGCGCCACGTGTTGGCCCTGCAAACACGCATTGCCCAACTGCAGGCCATGGAACGCAGCCTCGTGCACCTGACCACTTGCTGCCATGGGGACGACCGGCCGGACTGCCCCATCCTCGACGATCTGGCCGGGCTTCGCTGAACATCGACACTTCTTTACACAACAGGGCTCTCTTCACCAACAAGCCCTTACACGGGCGCTTCAGACTGCAGCCATCCCATCACCGCAAGGAGTCTGAAGATGAAATTCCCCACCAAATCTCTGTTGGCCGCCACCGCCGCGCTGGCCTTGTTGGCCGGCGCACCCGCCATGGCCCAAGGTCAGCACAAAGCCGACGGCCCACGCCACGAACAGATGGTCAAACGCATGGCGGAGCGGCAGACCCAGCTCAAGGCCGCGCTCAAGCTGACACCCGCCCAGGAAGCCGCCTGGGAGCGCTACGTCAGCGCCCACCAGCGGCCGCAGCGCGCCACACCACCCGACCGCGAAGCCTGGGCCAAACTGACCACCCCTCAGCGCCTGGACCAGATGCAGGCCAAAAAAGCCGAGCGTGACGCGCACATGAGCCAGGCCATGGACGCCACCCGTTCCTTGTACGCCGCATTGGATGCCGAACAACAAAAGGTGTTTGACAGCCAGGCACCCATGGCCGGGATGGGCATGGGTGGCAAACACCGCGGCGAACGTGGCATGCACGGCGAACACCGGCACGGTGGCATGCGCCACGGCGGCTGACGCCACCGACCCCCTCAGCCCAGCACACAACCCAGTCGGGAAACCGACTGGGTTTTTTTGCGTTTGTCATGGCCGGTGTGTGGCCGTTCGCCCACCGTTTGTCGGATACACGCCACACACCACCGATCGCAGACTGTCCACAACGTTGTGGATAAAAGAATAACAAAGTGCATGTTATTCACAGGCCAGTGGAAAACCAGCGACTTGTCCCCAATCGCGTGCCCACGCAACAGGCCTGGCCACACAAGCTTGTCCCATTTGCAAGCCATTGATTTCAATATGAAAAGTGCGCTTGTCCACTGTTTTTGCTTGCCTCTACTACGACTACGAATTTGATATAGAAGTCCTAGATAAGAAGTCAGGACACACCCTTTTGCTTCGGCAGACCGCTGGAAGCGGGCCCAGGTGCACCGGCTGGTAAGATTTGCCGCTTGTTCCCCCCGATCGCCTGGTTCACCCCGCATGACCGTTGCCCTGGCTGCCAACGCGCCCACCTTGTTTGACATCAAAAGTGCCCAGCTGCCGCTGGTGGCGCTGCGCGTCAAAACTGATCGGCTGGACCAGGTGGCCGATGAATTGGCGGCCCAGTACGCCGACGTGCCCGACTTTTTCGACAACGACGCACTGCTGATCGATTTTTCCCACATCGACAGCGGGCACAGCACCGACCCCACGCCCATGGCGTTTGAGGCGCTGTTGCAGGCGGCACGCTCGCTGCGGCTGCGGCCGGTGGCGGTGCGGGGTGGTGGAGCGGTCCACGCGCAACTTGCCGAGCAGGCGGGTTTGGTGGTGACAGACGAGGTGTTGCCTGCCAAGACAACGGCTATCACACCGACACCGTCGCCCAGCGTGGCTGCGGCACCGGCACCCACGCCGGTTGAGCCACCTGCAGTGGCCCCGTCTGCCTTGGTGATCGACAAACCGCTGCGCTCAGGCCAGCAGGTGTACGCCCGTGGCCGCGATCTGGTGGTGTTGGCCATGGTCAACCCTGGCGCCGAGGTCATTGCCGACGGCCACATCCACGTCTATGCGCCCTTGCGGGGCAAAGCCATCGCAGGCGCCCGTGGCAACACCGAAGCACGCATTTTTGCCTTGGCCATGGAGCCCGAATTGGTGTCCATCGCCGGCATCTACCGCACCAGCGAAGTGCCCTGGCCCGACGAGGTGCTGGGCAAGCCCACCCAGGTGCGCCTGTTTTCAGGCCCCGACGGCGACAAGCTGGTGATGGATGCCATCAAACCCTGACATTTTTGAGAGTGATTCACACATGGCCAAGATAGTGGTGGTGACTTCCGGCAAGGGCGGGGTGGGCAAAACGACCACCAGCGCCAGTTTTTCGTCTGGCCTGGCCCTGGCCGGCCACAAGACCGCCGTGATCGATTTCGACGTTGGCTTGCGCAACCTCGATCTCATCATGGGTTGCGAACGGCGGGTGGTGTACGACCTGGTCAATGTGATCCAGGGTGAAGCCAATCTGCACCAGGCGCTGATCAAGGACAAGCAGTGCGACAACCTGTTTGTGCTGGCGGCCAGCCAGACGCGCGACAAGGACGCCTTGACCAAGGAAGGCGTGGAAAAAATCCTCAACGACCTGGTCGACATGGGCTTTGAGTACATCGTGTGTGATTCGCCCGCCGGCATCGAAACCGGTGCCTTGTTGGCCATGCACTTTGCCGACGAGGCCCTGGTGGTGACCAACCCCGAGGTGTCCTCGGTGCGCGACTCCGACCGCATCCTGGGCATGCTGGGCAGCAAGACCAAACGCGCCATCGAAGGCAAGGAGCCGATCAAGGAACACCTGCTGATCACGCGCTACAACCCCAACCGCGTGCTGGATGGGCAGATGCTGTCGCTGGAGGACATCCAGGACATCCTGCGCATCAAGTTGATCGGTGTGATTCCCGAAAGCGAAAGCGTGCTGCAGGCGTCCAACCAGGGCACACCCGCGGTCCATCTCAAGGGGTCGGACGTGTCCGAGGCCTACAAGGACGTGATCGCCCGTTTCCTGGGTGAGGACAAGCCGCTGCGTTTTGTTGAAGCGCAGAAGGTGGGCTTGCTCAAACGTCTGTTCGGCGGGAGGTGAGCGGCATGTCTTTCCTGTCTTTCTTGTTGGGCGAAAAGAAGAAGACCGCCAGTGTCGCCAAGGAACGCTTGCAGATCATCCTGGCCCACGAGCGCAGCGGCCGCAGCGCGGCGGAGCCCGACTACCTGCCGCAACTGCAGCGTGACCTGGTGGCCGTGATCAGCAAATACATCAAGATCAACCCCGACGACATCAAGGTGCACCTGGAACGCCAGGACAACCTGGAGGTGTTGGAGGTCAAGATCGAGTTGCCCGAGCCACGCTGAGCGTTTGGTCGAAAAAAAACCTGCCTGCCGCACGCCGCGTCAGGCAGGTTTTTTTGTTTAGGCGATTCAGCGACCCAGCTGAGCCAATGCGGCCTGCAGACCCGCCAAACCACCCACACGCTGGTCGTTGATGAAAATTTGTGGCATCTGGCGCACCGACGGGCCACACTTGGCGTAGAAGGCCAGGCGTTCGGCTTCGTCGTCGATCTTGATTTCTTCGAAATCCAGCGACTTGGTCTTGAGCAGCATCTTGGCCGACTCGCACTGCGGGCAGGCCGATTTGGAATAGACGGTGATGTGGAGTGACATGGCCGTCAGTTTACGGCCTGTGCAGCTTCACACCGTGAGCGCTGGGCAATTCACGCGCGGCTGATCTGCGGAAATGGGATACATGCTGGTCGGAAAGTGGATATCCGACCCGTTCGGTGGCGGCCATGATCTGAACCGCTGCAATTGCGGCGCGTTTTTTCACATTTTTTGCCCCCATGTTCAAGAAGCTCTGGTTTCAGTTTCTCAAGGCATTGGCCATGCTCGCTGGCGTGGTGCTGGCTGTCGACATTTTGCTGATCACCGCCGAGGTGCTGTTTCGCAACCTGGGCTGGCGTGGGCTGGGCTGGGCGTCGGATGTGATCGAGTATTCGCTGCCCTTGTCCACCCTCCTGGTGGCGCCGTGGCTGGTGGCACAAAAAGGGCACGTCAAGCTGGATTTGCTGGTCGAACGCATGGCCTCTGGCCAACGCAATGTGTTGTACCGCTTCACCATGTGGCTGGCCGCTGGGGTGACCGCTGTGCTGGTGTACGCCTCGACCCTGCTGGCGCTGGACACGTACACATCGGGCGCGCTGGTGATGAAAAGCCTGGTGTTTCCGGAATGGTGGGTGATGGCGGCGGTGCCGCCGCTGTTCCTGCTCATAGCCATCGAGTGCCTGCGCAGCGCCCTGGCGGGCGCCGACTGACCGACCCACTGGAGCCAACGCATGATCTGGTGGCAACTCACTTTGCTGATTTTTGGCGCGCTATCGCTGCTGCTGCTCAGCGGCATCCCGGTCGCCTTTGCCTTCATCACCATCAACATCGCTGGTGGTCTGGTGTACCTGGGTGGCATGGACGGGCTGCCGCAACTGGCGCGCTCAGGCATGAGCGCCATCACCAATTTTTCCCTCACGCCCATCCCGTTTTTTTTGCTGATGGGCGAACTGCTCTTGCACACCGGCGTGGCCATGAAAGCGATCGACGCGTTTGACGGCCTCATCTCGCGTGTGCCCGGTCGACTGGCCGTGATTGCGGTGGTGGCCGGCACGGTGTTTTCGGCCATTTCAGGCTCAACGGTGGCCACCACCGCCTTGTTGGGCAGCGTGTTGTTGCCACAGATGTTGGCGCGGGGTTACCACCCCCACATGGGGGTGGGGCCCATCATGGCCATTGGGGGGGTGGACGCATTGATCCCACCTTCGGCCATCACGGTGTTGTTCGGCAGCCTGGCCAGCATCTCGGTCAGTGGCTTGTTGATGGGCGGTGTGGTGCCCGGCATCATGTTGTCGGTGCTGTTCGTGGGCTACATCATCTTCAAGGCATGGCGTCACCCGGAGATGGCGCCGTCGTTCGAAACCCAGCGCTTGCGCGGCTGGCAGCGTTGGCGTCCGGTGGTGGTCTATGTGTCGCCGTTGGTGGGCATCTTCCTCGTTGTCATTCTGGCCATGACCCGGGGCTGGGCCACCCCCACCGAGTCCGCCGCGATAGGCGCACTGGCCACCGTGGCGGTGTGTGCGCTGTACCGCTCGCTCACGCTCAAGAACCTGGCGCAAGCCCTGCTGGGCACGGCGGCGGTGTCGGGCATGATTTTGTTCATCATTTTTGGGGCCACCACGTTTTCGCAGATCCTGGTCTTCACCGGTGCCACCAACGGCATGGTCAATCTCATCCAGGGCCAAGGTTTCAGCGCCGGCACGGTCATCGTGGTGATGATGCTCATCCTCTTGGTGCTGGGCTGCTTCCTTGATCAGGTGGCCATCATGTTGATCACGCTGCCGTTTTTCATGCCCATCGTGCAGCAGTACGGCATCGACCCGGTGTGGTTCGGCATCCTGTTCATGATCTGCATGCAGCTGGGTTTGCTCACACCGCCCTTTGGCACTTTGCTCTTCACCATGCGCAGCGTGGCGCCGGCCTCTGTCACCACGCTGGACATCTACCGTGCCGTGTTGCCTTACGTGGGTTTTGGCCTGCTGGTGCTGGTGCTGGTGTTTTATTTTCCGGCCCTTGCCACCTGGTTGCCTGCGGCCATGTCCCGCTGAGTTTGCTCAACGCTTTTTCAACCCCCCTCCCCAAGGAGTGCTTTCCATGAACGCCCGTCTTTCCCGCCGCAGCCTGTGCACGGCCGTTGCCCTGACCCTGGGCCTGGCCGCCTCTGTTTCTGCCTCGGCCCAGGAGGTCACGCTCAAGGCCGTCAACGCCTTCCAGGAGGGCACCTACTTCGCCAAGAACTTCGAGCGTTTCATCAAGAAGGTGAACGACGAAGGCAAAGGTGTGGTGCAGATCAACTACATCGGTGGTCCCAAGGCCATTCCCACCTTTGACCAGGGCGCTGCCTTGCGCAACGGTGTGGTCGATCTGGCCAACACCTCGGCGTCTTTCACCGCCAGCCTGGTGCCCGAAGGCCTGGCACTGAACTACACCCACATGACCATGGCCGAGCTGCGCAAAAACGGCGGCCTGGAACAACTCAACAAGGCCTACCAGGACAAAGGCCTGTACTACTTCGCCCGTACCGGCGAAAACATCCCGTACCACATCTACACCAACAAGAAGATCGACAAGGCCGACCTCAACGGCCTGAAGTTGCGCATCGCGCCCATCTACCGCGATTTCTTCCAGAAGCTGGGCGCCACCGTCGCCACCATCCCACCCGGTGACGTGTACACCGCCCTCGAGCGTGGTGTGGTCGACGGCTATGGTTGGCCGCTGCTGGGCATCTTCGATTTGGGCTGGCAGGAAAAGACCAAGTACCGCCTGGACCCCGGCTTCTACACCATCGAATTGGGTGTGGTTTTCAGCGCCAACGCCTGGAAAAAGCTCACCCCGGCGCAACGCGCTTTCATGGAAAAACAAGGCGCCTGGCTGGAAAGCCTGAACGCCGAGGACGCTGCCCGCGACGTGCCCGCCGAACTGAAAAAGCAGGAGGCTGCCGGTATTCAGACGGTCAAGCTCGACCCGGCCCAGGCGGCTGTTTTCCTCAAGACCGCATCGGACGCGGCCTGGGACGGTATCGTGCGCACCAGCCCCACGTATGGGCAGACCCTGCGCAACCTGATGGCGCCGAAATAAGGCACTGGACCGATGAGCTCGCCCTTGTCCGCGGCGTCCATCCGTGACCTGGTCCGTGCGGACCAGGTCCACAAGGACCTGTACCTCAGCCCCGAACTGTTCGCTTTGGAGCAGCGCGAGTTTTTTGGCAACACGTGGCAATACGCCGGCCATGTGAGCCAGATACCCAACGCGCTGGACTACATCACGGTGGACATTGCCGGCCAGTCGCTGTTGATCCTGCGTGACAACGAGGGCGCCGTGCGGGCCCTGCACAACCGCTGCGCGCACAAGGGTGTGCGGCTGTACACCGCCGAATCGGGCCAACTGGGCGCGCGTTTTTTGCGTTGCCCCTACCACGCGTGGAGTTACCGGTTGGATGGCGCGCTCGCGTCGTACCCGCTGCGCGCCGGGTACGAAGGCACGGGCATGTGCGAGTCCGCCAACGGGCAAGGGCTGGCACCGGTCAGCGGCCTGAAGGTGTACCGGGGTTTCATCTTCGTCCGCGTCAACCCCGAAGGCCCGAGTTTCGAGGACTACTTCGGCGAGGCCGTGGCCGCGCTGAACCAGATGGTGGACCGTTCGCCCAGTGGTGAGCTGGTGATCGAAGGCGGTGTGCTGCGCAACACCATCCACTGCAACTGGAAGTTCTATCTGGAGAACATCAACGACACGGTGCATCCGGTCAGCACCCACGAGTCGGCGGTGCGCGCGGCGCAGTCGCAGTGGACCGAGACCGACCCTAGCGTGCCCAAGCCGCTCGCCATCGAACAGATCCTGCCCTTTGGTCAGCCCTACGCCTTTTTTGAGGGCATGGGCGGGCGTGTGCTGCCCCACGGCCACAGCATCTCGGGCACGCGGGCCAGCGTGCACTCTGGCTACGGCGAACTGGGCGACTACGTGAAGGCGCTGTCCGTCGCCCATGGGGAGGAGCGCGCCAAGGCCATTCTGGAACACTCGCCACAGAACGTGGTGCTTTACCCCAGCCTGGCGGTCAAGGGCTCGCCCCAGACCATCCGCGTGATCCGCCCGGTGGCGGTGGACCGCACGGTGATCGAGGCCTGGAACTTCCGCACCGTGGGCGGGCCCGACCTGCTGTTTGACCGCGCGCTCAACTACAGCCGCCTGGTGTTTTCGCCCATGTCCATCGTGGCACATGACGACATCCATCTCTTTGAGCAGCAGCAGCAGGGCCTGCGCTCAGGCCCCAACGATTGGGTCAGCCTGCACCGCGATTTCAACGCGGCCGAGCTGGACACGCTGCCCATGGACACCAACGGCAGCAGCGAGCTGCTGATCCGCAACCAATACCGGGCCTGGGCAGCGCACATGACCCGCCGCATCGCTTGAGGTTTGCCATGTTGGCCATGCTGCAAGACTTCATTTACGACGAGGCCCGTCTGATCGACTCGGCCGATTACGAGGCCTGGTTGGCGCTGTTTGCCGACGACGGCCGCTACTGGGTGCCGCTCAAGGGCCAGGCACAAACCGAAGACGAGCGCCACAACGCCATCGCGGACGAAAGCCCTTTGTTGTTGCGCCTGCGCGTGGCCAGGCTGCGCGGCGACCGCGCCCATTCACAACAGCAACGCAGTCAGTGCCAGCACGTGTTGCAAACGCCGCGCCTGCTGTCTTCCGATGCCGGTGTGCACACACTGCACACGCCTTTCACCTACGCGGAAAGTCGGGGCGAAGAGATGGTGGTGTTGCACGGCCACTGTGTGCACCGTTTGCGCGAGACGCCTGAGGGCTTGCGCATCGCGCTCAAGCGCGTGAACCTGGTCAACGCGCACAGCCGGCTGCCCATGATCCAGCTGTTCCCCTGAGGAAACTCAGCCGCCTTTGAGCGTTTGTGTGGGCGTGTTGCCGAAGCGCTTTTTGTAGTAGCCGGCAAAACGGCCCATGTGGGTGAAGCCGTTTTCCATCGCAATGTCGGTGACCTGCACGCCACGTTGTGTCAGGTGGGCCTTGCGCAGGCTGTCGTGCACGCGGTCCAGCTGCACGCCACGCACATAGGCCAATGGCGACTGGTCGTAGCGGCGGCGGAAAGCCGCCTCCAGGGTGCGCGGGCTCACGCACGCGGCGTTGGCGATGTCGGCCACGGTGAGGCGGTCGCTGGCATGGGCCTGGATGTAGTCGATGGCCCGCGACAGTGCCCGGTGGCTGTTGGCAGACAAGGGCAACGTGGCCACCGGCAGGCGCTCGGGCTCGTTGAACAACATGCGCAGGCCGGCCACCAGAAAACCTTCCATGGCCTGCTGCATGCCCGGCTGTGCCAGCCACTGGTCGCCAAAGTGGTGCAGGCTGTGGGTCATGTCCAGCACCGATTGCCACCACGCCGCCACCGAAGGTGTGGCCCGCGGCAAGGCCAGGGTGAGGCCACCGTCTTCGGTGTGTGGGGCTTGGCCCACCACGTCTTCCAGTACCCGGCGCGGCACTTCCAGCAGCACCATCTCGCAGTCGGGGCTCCAGTTCATGCGGGTGAGTTGGCGGGGGTGCAACACGCCCATGGTGCCGGCATCGAGGGTGGCGCTGCGGCCGGTGCATTCGGTGATGGCCTGGCCTTGCAAGGGCAAGAGCAGCATGTAGAAGTCGCCGCGTTCACCCGGATCGATCTCGACTTCGGCCCCGTAGGTGAGCACATTGATGCCGAGCTGGCTCAGCCGCACCCGGTTGTGCCGCAACTGCAAATCGCAGGTTTGTCCGCGCATGGCCAGGCGGTGGGGCGAGAACACGTTGCCCATCAACGCGCTGGCCTCGTCGGCCGAGCGCGAGCGGAACAGGGGAAAACGGTCAAGAAGGTGGGACTCGCTGCTCGTGTGCATAAGGCCTTGGTCGGTGTACCGGTCGGACTGTCGCAACGCGGGGGGCGCAGGGCACCGATCCATTCATGCTAACTGTTTTAGAACTAAACAATGATGGGGAAATCCCAGGTCTGTCAGCAGGTTTCATCGCGTAAATCGGATGCTGCGAAGCGGAAAGTGGATTGTGGGCAGGCGGCGCCTGACACACACTGCTCCATGCCCTTTTGCACAGCGCAGACCTTGCACGACGCAAGTTTCATTCCAGTGCTGGGGCGTGGCCAATACCATGGAACTGAGTTCACTCACCGAATCCCCTTCCGACGCCCTGTTTGATGGCGGCGCCCTCTCTGGCACCGATGAACGGCAGGCGGTGCGTCTGTGGCTGCGCCTGCTGGGGTGCACCCACCGCCTGGAGCAGGCGTTGGGCCAGCGACTGCGCCGCAACTTCGGCACCAGCCTGGCGCGCTTCGACTACCTGGCCCAACTGCAGCCCTACCCCGAGGGTTTGCGCATGAAGGCCTTGTCGCGCCGCTTGATGGTGACGGGCGGCAACATCACCGGTCTCACCGACCAGTTGCTGGCCGAGGGTTTCGTCACGCGTGAGGTCGATGTCAACGACCGCCGGTCCCACATCGTGCGCATCACGCCACAGGGGCTGGCCACTTTTGAGCGCATGGCCGTGGCCCACCGGCAGTGGGTGGACGCCTTGCTGGCCGGTGTGACCGAACCGGATCGCCAGATGCTGCACCGCTTGCTCGGTGGCCTGGCGAAATCGCTGGACGCTTTGCCTGCCGATTGAAAGGCGGGGGCGGGCAGCCGGGCTATCATTGCCCATGCCGTCTTTCCCGTTTTGTTGGCCTGGCGCCGGTCGCAGGCGCTGCCCCCATGGTTGACCCCCTGCCCGAAGAGCTCGATTCGCTGCCTTTTGTGGACGACTACCTGCCGGCCTTGCTGGCCCAGGCCAGCAAACTCATTTCCAGTGAGTTCCACGAGGTGGTGCAGTTGGCCGGGTTTTCCGTCACCGAGTGGCGCATCCTGGCGACCTTGGCCAGCAAGCCCGGCTTGAGCATTGGCGGGTTGGCCGACATCACGGTGAGCAAACAACCCACGGTCACACGCCTGCTGGACCGCATGGAAGCCAAGGGGCTGGTGCAGCGCTATCCCCACGACACCGACCGGCGGGTCACCATGGTCCGCATCACGCCCCAAGGCCGCACCATCGTGGCCGATTTGATGGAACAGGCCAAGGAACACGAACACCGCGTGTTGCAGCCCTTTGGCCTCAAACGCGCCGAGAGCCTGAAGGTGACCCTGCGGCGCATCATCGAGCTGCACCGCGGCAGCGCCTGAGCGCCTGCTGGCGCTTTACAGGGCCAGGCTGCCCACGCTGGTGCCGCCACACACGTACAGCACCTGCCCGGTGACGAAGCTGTTGGCGGGGTCGGCGAAGAACGTGACGGCGCGTGCCACGTCGGCCGATTCGCCCAGGCGGCGCACCGGCACCGAAGCGGCCAGGGCCTTTTCCTTGTCGCTGCCCTGCTGCACCACGTCGTAGAACATGTCGGTGCGGATGGGGCCGGGTGCCACCACGTTGACGGTGATGCCCTCGGGCGCGAGCTCCAGCGCCCAGGTGCGTGCCATGCCCAGCATGCCGGCCTTGGTGGCCGAGTAGCTGGTGCGGGTTTGCAGGCCCAGCGCGGCGCGCGAGGACAGCAGCACCACACGGCCGAAATGCCTTGCGCGCATGGTCGGCAGCGCGGCCTGCACCATCTGGATGGCGCAGCCCAGGTGCAGGTCCACCAGGGCGTCGAGGTCGCTCAGTTTCACCTCGGGCAACAGCGCGGCGCGGATCACGCCGGCGTTGTGCACCACGGTCGTCACCTCGTGTTGTTTCACCATCGCGGCCACGGCTTCGGCGGTGGCCGCGCGGTCGGTCAGATCGACCTCGATGTTGTGCAGTTTGGGATGCTGGATGTCGGCGCTGCGGCGCGACAGCGAAATCACCTCGTAGCCCTGTTCAAGCAACTGTTCGCAGATCACCTTGCCGATGCCGGCGCTGCCACCAGTGACAGCCGCGATTTTGTTGGGTTGGGACGCCATCATTTGTTTTCCTCCACCAGTGCCATCACCCGCAGCGGGCTGCCGCTGCCGTTTTCAATCTTCAACGGCGCCGCCACCACCAGCGCGCCGGTGGGCGGCAACTGGTCGAGGTTGGTCAGGCACTGCAGGCCGTATTTGCCGGCGCCGTGCATCAGCGAGTGGCAGGGGTAGGGCGGGCGCAGGTGGTAGCCCTGGCCGGCGTCGGTGCCGATGGCCTCCGAGCCAAAGCCCAACACGTCGCGTTCCTCCACCAGGAAACGCACGGCCTCGGTGCTGGGGCCGGGCGTGTGCTGGCCGGTTTCGTCGAAGTTTTGGTAAGCCTCGCCGTCGCGTGCCTTGGACCAGCGGGCCGACCAGTCGGTGCGCATCAACACCCAGGCGCCTGCTGGGATGCGGCCGTGCGCGGCCTCGAAGGCTTCGATGTCGGCCACGGTCATCAGGTAGTCGGGGTCGGCCGCGCTTTGGGCGCTGCAGTCGATCACGCAGGCCGGCGCCATGAAGTGCTGGGCCGGGATGGTGTCCACCGAGTTGTTGGGCAGGTCGCGGCCCGAGATCCAGTGGATGGGCGCGTCGAAGTGCGTGCCCGTGTGTTCGCCACACGAGAAGTTGTTCCAGTACCAGCCCGGACCGCGTTCGTCGTAGGCCGAGACCTGCTCGATGCGGAAGGGCTGGCACTGGCCCATTTCGGGCGGCAGCGCGATGGCGGGGAAATCGGGGCTGAGCGTCTGCGTCAGGTCCACGATGCGGATGCGGCCCGTCATCAGGGCCAGGGCCAGGCTGCCGAGCAGGCCGGTGGTGTGGGTTGTGTTCATGTCACATGCCTCCTGCGGCCAGTTCGCGTTCGAGGACCTTGGGGTTGTCGCGCCAGCGCTGCAGCCACTCCTGCGCCACGTCGCCGGGGTAGACGTCTTCCACCCCATCGCGCAAGGCCTTGACGATGGCGTTGGCCAAGGCCGAAGGCGCCACCTTGGGCGGCGGAAGGTTCTGGTTCCATTCCTCGTCGATGGGGCCGGGGAAGACGTTGATGACGCGGATGCCGGCCGGGCGCATCTCGGCACGCAGGTTCTGCGACAGCGACAGCGCCGCCGCCTTGGACGCCGAAAAGGTGCCCTGCGCGGGGAAGTTGCTCAAGGCGAAGATGGACAGCAGGTTGACCCAGGCGGTGGCGTGGGTCACGCCGTCGGCCGATCGGCCCTTGAGTGCCGGTCCGAAGGCCTGGGCCAGGCGCAGCAAACCGAAGTAGTTGACCTCCATCTCGGCTTTGGCCACGTCGGTGCCACGCCGGGCCGAGATGCCAAAGGCACGGTGGTACTCGGCGGTGTTGACGACGATGTCCACCTTGCCGCCGATCTCGCCGGCCAGCTCGCGCACCGAACGTTCGTCGGTCAGGTCCAGCGGCACCAGCGTGACCTGCGGCAAGGCCGCGATCTCGGGCAGGCCGGGCAACTTTTTCCAGGGCTCGGCATGGCCCACCCACACGATGTCGGCGCCGGCTTTCACCAAGGCCTTGACCACCGCCTGGCCCACGGCGCTTTTGCCGTCGGTGACCAGCACCTTGCGGTGTTGCGGGTCGCTGCCCATTTCGCGCAGCATCTTGTCTTGCTCCATGCTTTCGCTCGCTTTCTCGGGGAAGCCGATCAATACGGCCTGGCCGGCACGGTCCAGGCGCACGCCCACCCGCACGCGGCAGGGCGCAGGCCCGACCTCGCTATGCAGGTGCACCATCACACTGGGGCCGGCGTCCAACTGCACCATGCCCAGTGGCCAGGGCAGGCGTTCGCGGAAGTAGAGGTCGTTGCTGTGGTCCAGCGAGGTGGTGGCCAGCAGCTGGCCGGCACCACTTTGTGGTTGCCAGCGCAGGTCGTCCGACACACAGCGGTGGCAGGCTTCGCGCGGCGGGTACTGCACCGCGCCGCAGCACCCGCACACCTGCAGATCGAACCGGCCCTCGGCGGCACCTGCCGCCAGGCCCAGGGCCACGCGGCCGCGCGCACTGGGCGGCAGGTTCATTTGCTGGGTGCGCAGGACGGGGTTTTTGCGCGGGGGTTTCATCATTGGGATGCTCATGCGGATTTCCCCAGGATGACCGCGCCCGTGCACAGGCAACGGTCGTAGGTGACCATGCCGAAGCCACCGACGAGACCAAGTTGGGCATCTGCCACCGCGCGTTCGCCGGCCTGGCCGGTGAGCTGCCGCAGGGTTTCGGTGAGGCCCAGGAAACCACCGGCCGCGCCGGCTTGTCCGGCCGAGAGCTGGCCACCGCTGGTGTTGTTGGGGAAGTCGCCGTCGTGGGTCATGCGGCGCTCGCGCACAAAGGCCGGGCCTTCGCCCTTGTCGCAAAAGCCCAGGTCTTCAAACTGCATCATCACGATGACCGGGTAGTCGTCGTAGGTCTGGATCAGGTCGATGTCGGCGGGCTGGGCGCCGGCCATGGCGTAGAGCTCGTCGCGGTCCACACGCCAGCCGCCGCGCACCATCACCGGGTCGTCGGCGTAGGCGTTGTGGCGCTCGATGGCGCCGCGAAGCAGTGCGTGGGGCAGGCCCAGCTCGCGCGCTTTGGCCTCGCTCATCACCAGGAAGGCTTCGGCGCCGGCACAGGGCATGACGCAGTCGAACAGGTGGATGGGGTTGGAAATGGCTTTGGCCTGGAGGTATTCGTCCAGCGTCAGCGGCTTCTTGAACAGGGCGTTGGGGTTCTTGAGCGCGTTGCTGCGTTGGTCCACCGCGATGCGGCCGAAGTCGGCGCGGGTGGCGCCGTACTGGCGCATGTAGTGGTCGGTGATGAAGGCGAACATCGAGTTCGGCCCACCGGCACCGTAGGGGTAGGTGGCGTCACGCGCGAAGTCGCTGAAGGCGCCCAACGTCTGGCGGAAGGAATCGACGTGGTTGGTGTCGCCGGCCAGGCAGGCCACGATGTTGGCGTCGCCACACTGCACGGCGCGGGCGGCGCGGCGCAGCGCCATCACGCCCGAGGCGCCACCGGTGGGGATGTGGTCCAGCCAGCGCGGCGACAGGCCCAGGTGTTGGGTCACGCCCACGGCGGTGTCGGGTACGAGCGAAAAGCTGCTGACGGTCAGGCCATCGATCTGCGCCTTCTCCAGCCCCGATTGCTGCAGCAGCGCGTGCAGTGCCTGGCCCAGGAACCAGTGTGCGCCGCGCGTGGAATAACGTTCGTAAGGCACGGTGACCGGGACGGCCACCGCAACACCTTCGTAGCCTTTGCGTGTGTGGAAATGCGCCATGCGTGAAATCACTCGATCCGGATGCCTGCGCTCTTGATGATGCGCGAGAACTTGACGGTGTCGTTCTGGATGGTCTGGGCAAACTGCTCCGGCGTGCCGGCCACCACGGTCATGCCCATGGCGGACAGTTGCTCGCGCACCTCGCGCAGCTGCAGGATGCGCACGATCTCCTGGTTGAGCTTGGTGATGATGGCCTTGTCCACGCCGGCCGGGGTGAGGAAGCCGATCCAGGTGACCAGATCGACACCGGGCACACCGGCTTCGGCCAACGTGGGCACGTCAGGCAACAGCGGGCTGCGCGCGGCGCTGGTGACGGCCAGGGCGCGCACCTTGTTGCCCTTGATGTGGGCCATGGCGGGGCCCAGCGCGTCGAAGATGACGGGCACGGTGCCGCCGATGGTGTCGGTCATGGCCGGTGCGCCGCCTTTGTAGGGGACGGCCAGCAGGTCGGCACCGCTGCTGGCCTTGAAACTTTCGCCCGCCACCTGGGCCGGCAGCGCGCCGTGGGCGTAGGCCAGCTTGCCACCTTCCTGTTTGGCCAGGGCCAGCAGCTCCTTCACGTTTTGTGCCTTCACGCTGGGGTGCACGGCCAGCACCATGGGCATGTGGATGGCCAGGGTCACGGGCGCGAAGCTGGTCACCGGGTCGTAAGGCAGCTTGGCATAAAGCGAGGGGTTCATGGCCAGCGTGGAATCGATGGCGACAAACAGGGTGTGGCCATCGGGCGCGGCCTTGGCGGCGGCTTCGGCACCGATCAGGGTATTGCCACCGGGCTTGTTGTCCACGACCACGGGCTGTTTCCAGCTTTCCGTCAGGCGCGCGGCCACGGCGCGGGCCACGGTGTCGGTGCCACCACCGGGCGGGAAGGGCACGATGATCCGGATGGGTTTGCTGGGGTAGCTGGCTTGCGCCACGGCCGCCAGTGGCAGGCAGGCGGCACACAACATCAGCAACAGGGCGCGTTTGGCTTTCATGGGGTCGCTCCGGGGTCGTGGGGTCACAGGGGTTGTGGTCAGCGCTTGAGCTGGTAGCCGGCCGCCTCGCGGTCCCAGGTCTGGGGTGTCACGCCGCGTTCGCGCAGCTTGAACTTCTGGATCTTGCCGTTTTCGGTGGCGGGCAATTGCGGCAGGAATTCCACGTAGCGTGGCACCGCAAAGTAGGACAGGCGCGGTTCGCAAAACTGCATGAGTTCGATCTCGCCCAGCGTGGCGCCTTCGCGCAGCACGATGGTGGTCATGACCTCGTCTTCCGCCATCTCGCTCTTGACCGGGAACACCGCTGCCACCTCCACCGCCGGGTGGCTGAGCAACACCTGTTCGACTTCGTAGGACGAGATGTTCTCGCCACGGCGGCGGATGGCGTCTTTGAGCCGGTCCATGAAGGTGAAGTAGCCGTCGGCGTCGCGCACCACGCGGTCACCGGTGTGGAACCACAGGTTGCGCCAGGCCTCCACCGTTTTTTCGGGCATGCCGAAGTAGCCGGTGGCAAAGGCGTAGGGCTCGCTGGCGCGCAGCATCAGCTCGCCGGGGGTGCCGGCAGGCACTTCGTTGTCGTCGTCGTCCACCACGCGCGCATCAAAGCCAGGGCGCACCTTGCCCATGGTGCCGGGGCGTTGTTCGCTGATGTCGGCGCCGATGACGAAGTTGGTTTCGGTGGAGCCGTAGCCATCGAGCAAGGCCAGGCCAAAATGGGTGGTGAAGTCGGCGTGGAACTGCGGCGGCACGCCGGGCGCCAGGGCGATGCGCACGCGGTGGGCCTTGTCGTCGGGCGTGGCGTCTTTGGACAGCAGGATGGGCACCATGGCGCCCAGCACGTAGGTGACGGTGGCCTGGTGACGCACCAGCGAGGACCAGAAGGCCGAGGCCGAGAACCGTTTTTCCACCACCAGCGTGGCGCCCCGCATCAGTGCCTGGAAAAACGCGTTCATGGCGTTGGTGTGGAACAGGGGCAAGGTGGTCAGCAACACGTCGCCTTCGACCAGGCCGAGCAGGGTGGCGGTGTGGGCGCCCCACCAGAAGAACTGCGCGTGGGGGCAGCACACGCCCTTGGACAAACCCGTGGTGCCCGAGGTGTAGAGGATGGCCAGGGTGTCGCCAGGGCGCACGGGGGCGGGGTCGGCGCGCTCCGTGCCGGGCGTGCTGGGGTAGGGTTGGCAACGCGTGTCGGTGGCTATGGCCTGGTCCAGCACCCAGATGGTTTCCAGGGGCAGTGGCCCGCCCTCTTGCTGGTCCAGCGCCTGCACCACCTGCAAGCCGTCGGCCTCGGTGACCAGCAGGCGCGCGCCGGAGTTGGTGAGGATGTGGCGCAGCTGCGCGCCGCGCGAGGCGGTGTTGATGGGCACGGCCACCGCGCCGATCCAGGCGCAGCCCAGCAGCACCTGCATGAACTCGGCGCGGTTGGAACACAGCAGGGCCACGCGGTCGCCGGTGCGCAGGCCGGCGCGCTGCAGCACGGCGCCGTAGGCCTGGGCCTGGTCCAGGGCCTGGGCAAAACTCCAGCGCACCTCGCCGGCCACAAACAGCGGGCGGTCGCCGTGGCGCTGGGCCTGGCGGCGCAGCAGCTCGGGCACGGTGCGCCGCTCGGGCGCGAAATCTTGGGCGAAGGTGGTCAGCAGGTCCATGGCGGTCGGGTGTGCGAGTTGGCAGGTTGAAGTGTCCGCCAGGGCCGGCGGCGGCTCAATCCGGTTTGCGACCACCGGTGTCCGTAAAACGCAGATCGGGGTCTGCGGCGGGGTCACATGAAAAGCTGGATGTTGCCGAAGGCGGCGTCGCAGTTGACCAGGTCCACGCGTTTGAGCTGGATGCGCAGGGTGCCGCCTTGCCACACCAGGGTGTGGGTGGCCCAGCCGGCGTAGAGGGTCTGGGTGTCGCGCCGGCTTTCGACGTAGTGGAAGGCGGTGCGGCAGGTGTAGAGGCCGGCCGTGTCGTCGCGCGCGGTGACCACGGGTTGCTGCAGCAGGTGGTGGCAGCGGCTGGTGGGCTGCTGCGAGAAGGTGCGCGCGCCGTGCAGGCGTTCGATGCGCACCTTGAGCAGCAGCTTGTCCTCAAACATCAGCGAGGCGTGCAGGCGCGGGTCGGTCTGGCCGTGGGCCAGGGGCATCCAGTAGCGACCGTCTTCGGTGAACAAGGCCAGCCAGTCGTCGAAGCGCAGTTCGTCGAGCAGGCTGGCCTCGGCCACCACGAAGTCGATGAGTTGCTGGTTCGTGGGCGTGCTCATTGGGCGGCCTCCGTGGGCATGCTGGCGGTCATGAACTTGACCCAGGCGCGCATCTGGCTGCGCATCTGCATTTCGTTGGTGCCGTTGGTGACGACGTTGGTCTGGTTCACCTCGGCCGGGTCGTACAGGCGGGCCACGTTGATCCATTGCGAGCCGCGCGAGTGCAGCGCGGTCTGGGCGCGTTCGTACATTTCCAGGTCATCGTGCCCCACCACCGAGGTGGGCGCGTTGATAAGGCGGTTGTACATGAGGGTGCGTTCCAGCAGCAGGTCGGGCGCGCCCACGAGGCGGAAGGTCCAACTCTCCACCAGCGTTTTGTCTGCCGCGATGGGTTTGAACAGGCGCAGGGTCTGGATGGGGCCCTTGACCATGATGTTGGGGAAGTAGACGGTGTTGTGCCGCACGTCGCCCAGGATGGCTTGGGCGCGTTCTTCGCCGTAGGCGGCCACCATCTGCTCCATGTAGCCGGGCACGGCCGAGTAGTCGGCGTGGATGGAGTCGCTCACACCGGTGTGGCCGTGGCCGTTGTCCCACACGCGTATGCCCATGTTCTCGAAGAACTCGTAGGGACTCACGAAGGGCGCGAACAGCTCCACCGCCATGGGCTTGGGCGTGCCAGGTGGCGCGTTGTTCCAGACCTGTACGGCGGTGCCGGCCGACGACTCGTGCGCCACCATGGGGTGGCAGGTGTCGGTCTGGTTGTCCACCAGCATCTTCCAGTTGCAGTGGTGCATGTAGCGCATCACGCCACCGGCCACCTCCAGCTTGCCTTCGGGCGAGCGGTCAACCATGTTGTCCAGCGTGCTGAGCGACTCGCCGAAGAATTCATCGAAGCCAATGCCCTCGGGGTTGAGGCGGCAGAACACGAAGTCACGGTACACCTGCACCGCGCCGACGGGCACCATGCCATGTGAGGCTTCACAGCTCTCCAGGCCGGTGTTGTCGTAGCCTTTTTTCAGCGGGATGGACAGCAGCTTGCCGTCGGTGCGGAAGGTCCAGGCGTGGTAGGGGCAGCGGAAAAATTTGCCGGTGTTGCCACAGCCATCGGGGGCCACTTGCACACCTTTGTGTGGGCAGCGGTTGTAGAGCACGCGCACGCTCTGGTCGGTGTGGCGCACCATCACCACGGGCTGGGTGCCCACGGTGGTGGTGTAGAAGTCGCCCGCCTTGGGCACCTGGCTGGCGTGGCCCACATAGACCCAGGTGTTGGCGAAGAGGTGCGCCATCTCCAGATCGAAGATCTCGTCGTCGATGTAGCAGTCCTTGTGCACCTCGGTTTCGCGCACCAGGGCCGCAACCGCTTGCGGGTGCTTGTGGTACTTGGCCATGCCAGTCTCCTCTGCTTGCGTGTTCAGTCGAGCTTGATGTTGGCTTCGCGGATCACCTTGCCCCAGCGCTCGCGCTCTTTGGCGGCGAAGCTGGCGGCTTGGGCGGCGGTGGTGGGCATGGGCTCGATGCCCAGCACCTGCATGCGGGCTTTGACCTCGGTGGAGTTGAGCGCGTCGTTGAGGTGTTTGTTGAGCTTTTGCACCGAAGCAGCGCTGGCGGCGGTGGGCACCACCAGGGCCTGCCAGGCGTAGGCTTCAAAGTCCTTCAGGCCTTGTTCGGCGAGGGTCGGAATCTCGGGCATGGACTTCAGGCGCTGCAGGCTGGCCACGCCAATGGGGCGCACCTTGCCGGAGGTGAGAAAGGCGCCACCGCTGGAGGTGTCCACAAACATGAAGGGCAGTTGACCGCCCACCACGTCGGCCATGGCGGGCGCGGCGCCACGGTAAGCGATGTGGGTCAGCGGCGTGCCGATCTGGGTGCGGAAGTACTCGGTCACCAGGTGGTGCGGGCTGCCCGCGCCTGGGCTGCCGTAGGCGGCCAGTTTGGGGTCGCTTTTTATCCAGGCCAGAAACTCCTTGAGGTTCTTGGGCGGCGCGCTGGGGTTGACCACCAGCACCAGTGGGAAGCGGGCGATCATGCCCACGGGGGCAAAGTCTTTTTCGGCGCTGTAGTTGAGCTTGCTGAACAGAAAGGGGTTGGCGCCCAGCACGGCCGAGTCGGCGGTGAACACCGTGTTGTCCACATCGCGTGATTTGGCCACGTAGTCGGCCGCGATGTTGGAGCCGGCACCGGGTTTGTTGGTGACGATGACGGTGTGGTTGATCGATTTGCCCATGGCATCGGCCAGCATGCGGGCCACCACATCGGAGCCGCCCCCGGCAGCGTAACCGACCACCCACTCGATGGGTTTGTTGTTGTCAAAAGCCATGGCCGACAAGGGCATCACGGCCAGCAGGACACGCGCGAGCAGTTTGGAAATCATGGACGGTTCCTTCGGAGGGTTGGGGATCAAAGGTCGAGCACCAGGCGCGGCCCCCGGGCGCGCGAGATGCAGATCTGGATGACGTTGCCGGCCGCTTTTTCGGACGCGCTCAACACGTAGTCGCGGTGGTCGATGTCGCCTTCGATCACCGGCACCGCACACACGCCACATTCGCCGCGCTTGCAGTCGAACAATGGGTCGCAGCCGTGTTCGATCAGGCAGTCGAGGATGGACTGGTCGGCGTCCACGCGGTGGGTCACACCACTTTGCGCCAGCACCACGTCGAAGGCCTGGTCGCCGGCCTCGGGCACGGCGGCGGTGAAGAGTTCAAAGTGCACGCGCCCCGGTGGCCAACCACGCGCGTGGGCGGCGGCCAGCACCGCGTCCAGCATGGGTTTGGGGCCACACATGTAGACCTGCTCGTCGCTGGCGCAGCCGTCGAGCAACGCAGCGATGTCCAGCGGCGTGCCGGCCTCGTCGTCGGCGTGCACGCGCAGGGAATCGCCCAGCAGTGCTTGCAAGGCGGGCAAGAAGGCCAGCAACGACCGGCTGCGTCCGGCGTACACCATGCGCACCGGCCGTTGTGCGGCGCGCAGTTCGGCCGCCATGCTCAGCAAGGGCGTCACACCAATGCCACCGGCCACCAACAGCACCGGTGCGTCGCCACCGTGCAGCGGGAAGTCGTTTTTGGGCGGCTCGATCACCAGGCGGTCACCCACCTGCAGCCCGTGCATGAAGCGCGAACCGCCACGGCCTTCATCTTCGCGGCGCACGGCGATGTCGTAGTGCGTGGGCGCGCTGGTGGCGCCTGCGTCCGGCAGGGGGTTGATGAGCGAATAGTGGCGCCAATCCTGCTGCTCACCGGGCAGCGACACCTGCACCCGCACATGGGCGCCTGCCTTGAACGCGGGCAGCGCCTGCCCTGCCTGCGCTTGCAGGCGCAGTCGCCGGATCAGCGGGTTGAGCGCTTCGGCTTCGGCGACCCGAACTTCGATGGAAGACGACATGGCGGTGGTTCCATTCCAATGATTTCGGATGTATTCTGGAGCACAACACTTCAAAAGTAAATCAATTCATTTTCATGGTTTTCCCTAGCGCGGATTCGGTGCACGAAATCACCGCTTCGGTGCGAAGATGTCTCGACACGGTGCAAAAAACGTTGGAAAAAACACAGTCATGAACCCGATCAAACAACACACGATCACGACCGCGTTGGGCCCGGTGCACGTGGCCCGTTGTGGGCAAGGCCAGCCCTTGTTGCTGCTGCACCAAACGCCCCGCTCCTGGCGCGAGTACGAACACGTGTTGCCGCTGTTGGGGCGCGGCTTTGACGTCATCGCCATGGACACGGTGGGTTACGGCGACACGCCGCCGTTCGCCGATGGCGACCCCAGCATCGCGCGTTGGGCCGCCACCGCGTTGGCGCTGATGGACGCCCTGGGATTCGCGGCGTTTGTGGTGGTGGGCCACCACACGGGCGCGGTGATCGCGATGGAAATGGCCGCTGCTTCACCGACGCGTGTGCGTGCCCTGGTGTTGTCGTCGTGCCCGTACGTGGACGCCGAGCGTCGCGCGCGCCACGGGCAACACGCGGTGGTGGACGGGGTGACGCACCGCGCCGACGGGGGGCACCTGCTGGACCTGTGGCGGGGCCGGCAAGCGTTCTATCCGGAGGGCGATGTGGCGCTGCTTGAACGCTTTGTGGCCGACGCGCTGCGTGCCGATGGCCGCGCGGCGCAAGGGCATCTCACGGTCAACCGCTATCGCATGGAAGACCGCATTGGCCTGGTGCGTTGCCCCACGCTGTTGATCGGTGCCACAGCCGATCCACACGCCTACCCCGCCGTGCCGCGCCTGGCCCAGGCCATACCTCACGCACAGCGTGTGGACATCGGGGGCGGCATGGTGCCGCTGCCCGAACAGATGCCACAGCAGTTCGCCGATGTGGTGGGTGGCTTCCTGGTGGGCTTGCCTGCCTGAGCCCACGCCATCCCACGGAAGTCGGCGGAAAACGGACAGCGCCGCGCCGTTTCGGGATAGCGCATCACGGTTCCCGTCGGCACCATCACAAGCTACCGACTTTGTGCCATGAAAGGATGACCATGACCGCTTCTTTGACCGACTTTGCGCAGGACATCGCCACCGGCAAGCTGCGCGTGATCGACCTCACCCAGACCCTCTCCGAGTCTTTCCCGCCGCTGCAGCTGCCGCCGCAATTTGGCCAGGTGTGGGCTTTCAAGAAGGAGCGCATCTCGCAGTACGACGAGGCGGGTCCGGGCTGGTACTGGAACAACTTTTCGTGTGGCGAACACACGGGCACCCACTTTGACGCGCCGGCCCACTGGGTCACCGGCAAGGACCACGCCCAGAACACGGTGGACACCATTGACCCGGCCAAGTTTGTGGCCCCCGCCGTGGTGGTGGACGCCAGCGCGGAAGTGGCTGCCAACGCCGACTGGCTGCTCACCGTGGAATTCCTGCAGGCCTGGGAAGCGAAACACGGCACCATCCCCGCCGGCGCCTGGCTGCTGTTTCGCACCGATTGGAGCAAGCGCATCAGCGACCCGGCCAGTTTCGTCAACATGAAGGACGACGGCGCCCACACGCCCGGCCCCACACAAGCGGCGGTGGAGTGGCTCATCAACGAACGCAAGGTGCTGGGCTTTGGTGTGGAGACCATCAACACCGACGCCGGTCAGTCCTACGCGTGGCCGGTGGCCTACCCCTGCCACACCCTGATGCACGGGGCCAACAAGTACGGCCTGCAGTGCTTGAAGAACCTGGACCAGTTGCCGCCCACCGGCGCCGTCATCCTGGCCGCGCCGCTCAAGATCGAGGGCGGCTCGGGCAGCCCGTTGCGTGTGTTGGCCTTGGTCGCTGCCTGATCCTTTCCGTCGTTGTCCCGTTTCACCCTCTGTTGTCTGCCTACCATGAAATTTCCGTTCACCCACCTGACCCGCCGCACCCTGGCCTCCATCGCCTTGGGCCTGTTGGCCACCGGGGCCCATGCCCAGCCGGCCGCCTGGCCGTCCAAACCCGTGCGGCTGGTGGTGGCGTTTCCGGCGGGTGGCCTGGCGGACGTGTTGGCGCGCGTGCTCCAGCCACAACTCACCGAGGCCCTGGGCCAGCCGGTGGTGATCGACAACCGGGGCGGTGCCAGCGGCAACGTGGCCGCCATGGAAACCGTGCGCAACGGCGGTGACGGCCACACCTTCATGGTCAACGTCACCACTATCGAATCGGTGAACCCGCTGATGTTCCCGAGCATGGGTTTCGACCCGGTCAAGGACTTGCAACACGTGGCACTGTTGGCCAACACCCAGCTGTTCCTCATCACCCGCCCCACGCTGGCGGCCAACAACCTCAAGGAATTCGTGGCCTATGCCAAGGCGAATCCGGGCAAGCTGAGCTACGGTTCGGCCGGCAACGGCACCACGCCACACATCGCCGGCGAGCTGTTCAAGCAGACCACCGGCATCTTCTCTACCCACATCCCCTACCGGGGTGCGGCCCCGGCGATCCAGGACGTGATGGCCGGCCAGATCGATTACGCCTTTGCGCCGGGCACGGTGTTCCAGAGTGTGAAGGCCGGCAAGCTCAAGCTGCTGGCGGTGTCCAGCCGCCAGCGCACACCGAATTTCCCAAGCGCGCCGACGGTGGAGGAAGAAGGTTTTGGCAAGGTCTATGTGGAAGCCCCGTTCGCGGTCTACGCCCCCGCCGGCATGCCCGAGGCCAACGTGCTTCGCATGAACCGCGAGATCAACCGCCTGTTGGCGCTGCCGGCGATCAAGGCTCGGTTTGCCGACCTGGGCGCCGACGCGGTGCCCATGAGCCCGGCCGACGTCACCGCGCTGGTGCGGACCGAGGTCGCGTTGTTTGGCCCGGTGGTCAAGTCGCGCGGCATCAAGGTCGACTGACGCTCGCTCGCCTCAACACACCCAAGGAAGCGACATGGCAGAACGTTCGTTTGCCGCCGAGGTGCGGCAGTTGGAGGTGCCGGCCGGCACCGAATTCCATGGCGAGGGCATCCTGGCCGTGACCAAGGCCTTGCTCGAATGTGGCGTGGGCTATGTGACGGGCTACCAGGGCTCGCCCATCTCGCACCTGATGGACGTGCTGGCCGACGCCCAGCCCATTCTGGAAAAGCTCGGCGTGTATTTCGAGCCCGCCGCCAGTGAGGCGGCGGCCGCCTCGGCGCTGTCGGCGTCGGTGAGTTACCCAGTGCGCGGGGCCGTGACCTGGAAGTCCACCGTGGGCACCAACGTGGCCTCGGACGCGCTGGCCAACCTGGCCTCGGGCGGCGTCACCGGCGGCTCGCTCATCATCGTGGGCGAGGACTACGGCGAGGGCTCCAGCATCATGCAGGAGCGCACCCACGCCTTCGCCATGAAGTCGCAAATGTGGCTGCTTGATCCGCGCCCACACCTGCCCTCCATCGTCAAGGCGGTGCACGATGGCTTCGCGCTGTCCGAGGCCTCCAACACGCCGGTGATGCTGCAGCTGCGCATCCGTTCTTGCCACCTGCACGGCAGCTTCATCACCAAAGAAAACCAGCGCCCCAAGTTCACGCTCAACGAGGCGCTGGAAGCACCGGTGCGCGACGTCAACCGCATCGTGTTGCCGCCCGCCTCTTTCCTGCACGAGAAGGAAAAGATCGAGAACCGCTGGCCTGCGGCCGTCAAGTACATCCAGGAACACCAGCTCAATGAATTCATCGATGGCGACATCGAGCACCTTGGCATCATCACCCTGGGGGGCCTGACCAACAACGTGCAGCGCGCGCTGCAATTGCTCGAACTCGGTGACCTGTGGGGCGAGACACGCCTGCCGATGTACGTGCTCAACGTGGCCTATCCGCTGGTGGAAGAGGAGGTGCTGCGTTTCTGCCAGGGCAAGAAGGCCGTGCTGGTGGTGGAGGAAGGCCAGCCGGACTACCACGAGCAGCACCTCAACACCATCCTGCGCCGCCATGGCGTGGGCACCGCCATCCACGGCAAGGACCTGCTGCCCATGGGCGGCGACTACACCGTGGCCGCGCTGCGCAGCGGCATCCGTGGTTTTGTCGAGAAGCACCACCCGGCTGCGTTCGCCAAGCCGGTGTCGCTGGGCATGCCGACGGTGCCCGTGGCCTCTCCCAAGCCTGCACCGGTGATCCCCAGCAGCGGCAACGACATCCAGCTGCCGCCTCGCCCGCCTGGGCTGTGTGTGGGTTGCCCTGAGCGCCCCATCTTTTCGTCGCTGAAGCTCGCCATGCAGGAGCACGGCCAGCATCACATTTCGTCCGACATCGGCTGCCACCTGTTCTCCAGCCAGGCGCCTTTTGACATGGGTGCGACGACCATGGGCTATGGCCTCGGCGCGTCCAGCGCTTCGGCGTTCAATGCCGGCAAGCTGTTTGGCTCGTCCAAGCGGGCGATTGCCATGATGGGCGACGGCGGCTTCTGGCACAACGGCCTGGCCACCGGCATCGGCAACGCGGTGTTCAACAAACACGACAACGTGTTCCTGATCATCGACAACAACTACTCGGCGGCCACCGGCGGGCAGGACATCCTGTCCTCGCGCGCCGACAACGAGCACCGCAGCACCCGCCACCCGATCGAGAACGCGGTGCGCGGTGTGGGCGTGGAATGGGTGCGTTTTGTCTCGCGTACCTACGACGTGAACGCCATGCGTGATGCGATCAGCGAGGCCATGACCACCGAGTACGACGGCCCCAAGGTCATCATTGCGCAGAGCGAGTGCATGCTCAACCGCCAGCGCCGCGAGAAACCCAAGGTGGCCGCTGCCATCAAGGGTGGCGAGCGGGTGGTGAAGGAGCGCTTTGGCGTCGACGCCGCCGTCTGCTCGGGCGACCACGCCTGCATGCGCGTCTCCGGCTGCCCCAGCCTCACGCTGGCGCCCAGTGGTGACGCCCTCAAGCCCGATCCGGTGGCCCACGTGGACGAAGCCTGCGTGGCCTGTGGCCACTGCGGCGAGGTGGCCGATTCGGCCGTGTTGTGCCCGTCGTTCTACAAGGTCGAACGGGTGCACAACGCCAGCGGGGGTGACCGCTGGTTGAACGGCCTGCGCCACAAGGTGCTGGGCTGTTGGCACCGCCGCACCCACGCTGCCCGCGCTCAGCGCGCCCTGTTCCCCCTGGAAAACCTGTCATGAGCCTGAGCAAAGCCCGTTCTATCAACATCGCCATCCTGGCCCTGGGTGGGCAGGGCGGCGGCGTGCTGGTCGACTGGATTGTGGGCATGGCCGAACACGAGGGCTGGACCGCCCAGGCCACCTCGGTGGCCGGCGTCGCCCAACGCACCGGCGCCACCATCTATTACGTCGAGCTGGTGTCCAAGCAGGACAGACCCCGCCCCGATGCCCAGCCGGTGCTGGCCCTCATGGCCGTGCCCGGCGACGTGGACGTGGTCATTGCGGCCGAGCTGATGGAGGCCGGCCGCGCGGTGCAGCGTGGCCTGGTCACGCCCGACCGCACCACCCTGATCGCCAGCAGCCACCGCATCTATTCGGTGTTGGAAAAGACCACGCCCGGTAACGGCCTGGCCGACAGCGAACCGGTGGCGCAGCTCCTCAAGGACAACGCCCGCCAGCTGGTGTTGGACGACATGCAGGCGCTGGCGGTGAAGAATGGCAGCGTCATCTCTGCCAGCCTGTTTGGCGCCTTGGCCGGCAGCGGTGCGCTGCCCTTCCCGCAATCCGCCTTTGAGGGCGTGGTGGAGCGCAACGGTGTGGGGGTCAAGACCAGCCTGGCCGCCATGCGCGCTGCCGCCGACCTGGCCCGCCAGCCCATCGCCCAGCCCAAGGTGGCCGCCTCGGGCATGGAAACCACGGCCCGCGCCTTGCCCGATCGGGCCGCCGCCCCGGCCGTGCAGCCCTTGCTCGATCGCATCCGCGCCGACTTCCCTGCGCCCGCCTGGAACATGCTGGGCGAAGGCCTGGCACGTGTGCTGGATTATCAGGATGTGGCCTATGGCCAGGAGTACCTGGACCGCGTGGCTGCCTTTGTGCGCTTTGGCGATGCCACCACCGTGGCCGAGGCCGCGCACTGGATCGCGGTGGCCATGAGCTACGACGACGTGATCCGCGTGGCCGACCTCAAGACCCGGCCCGAACGCTGGGCCCGCGTGCGCCGCGAGGTGGGTGCAGGTGCCGACGAGGTGGTGGGCACCGAGGAGTTTTTCCACCCTCGTTTGCCTGAGATCCTGGGCCTGCTGCCCGTGGGCCTGGCGCGCAGGGTGCAGGCCCATGCGGGTCTCAGCGGCTGGCTGGCGGCCCGCTTCGACAAGGGCCGGCGCATCCGCGCCTTCAGCCTGCGCGGCCACGTGCAGTTGCGTTTGGTGGCCGGCCTGCGCCGCTTGCGCCGGGGCAACCTGCGCCACGCCGAAGAGATGCAACACATCCAGCAATGGCTGGACGCGGCCTTGGCCATCGCACCGCAAGACCTGGCCCTGGCCACCGAGTTGCTGCGCTGCCGCCGCCTCGTCAAAGGCTACAGCGACACCCACGCGCGCGGCAGCAGCCGTTTTGATCGCTTGATGCAAGCCGCACAGCTGCTGCGTGGCCGCGAAGGCGCTGCGGCCGCCCTGGCCTCGTTGCGCGAAGCGGCCCTGCGCGACGCCGAAGGCAAGGCGCTGAGCCAGCGTTGGAGCGCGCTGCAGTTGCCTGCCACGGCGTGAGCGCCATGCGGGCCGTCTGGTACGAGGATTACGGCCCGCCCAGCGTGTTGCGCGTGGGCGAGCGCGACACACCCGAACCCGCTGCCGGCCAGTTGCGCGTGCGCTTGCTGGCGTCGGCGCTGGCGCAAATCGACGTCAAGCTGCGCGCGGGCGCATTGCGCGGCCACTTTGCGCTCAGCTTGCCCAAGATCCCGGGTCGCGATGGGGTGGGCGTGGTCGAGGCCATTGGCGCTGGTGTGTTCGGCTGGCGGGTGGGCGACGCGGTATGTGTGCTGGCGGCGCCGTTGGACGACGGCACCTCGGCCAGCCACATCGTCTGCGATGCGGCCCGCGTGGTGCCTCGCCCCGAAGCGCTGACCCTGGCGCAAAGCGCGGCCTTGCTGCAGCCAGGCGTGAGCGCCTGGGCCGCCGTGACCACGGCCGCGCTGCAGCCGGGCATGCGGGTGCTGGTGCATGGTGGCTCTGGTGCTGTGGGCGCCTTGGTGCTGCAGCATGCGCGAGCCCTGGGGGTGCACACCGTGGCCACCTGTCGCCACGACCACCTCGACCACACCCTGGCCCAGGGTGCCGACGCGGTGATCGCCTACGACCGCGAGGACTTTGGCCACCTGCGTGGCCTCGATGTGGTGTTCGACTTCGTGGGCGGCCACACCCACGCCCGTTCCTACCCGCTGCTTCGCCCGGGGGGGTCCATCGTGTACCTGGTCGCGGCGCCCTTTGAGGACCGGGGTGCAGCCCATGGCGTGAAAGTGGTGCGAGCGGTGGTCAGCGACGCGCCCGAGGCGCTCCGGGGCGTGGCCCACGCGGCGCGCGAGGGTTTCTACCGGCCTTTGGTGTCGCACAGCGTGCCCTTGTCGGAAGCGGCTGCCGCCCATGCCGCCCTCGAGAACGGCCAGGTGCAACGCGGGCGCATCGTGTTCGAACACTGATCTCGCGACCTCCGCGCCGTGAACTTGCGGCATCATGGTGTGCCGCTTCGCTGCCTCGCCATGACGCCCCTTTTTGACGCTTCCCAACTCGCTACCGTGGCCACTTTGCTGCGTGAGGTGGCTGCGACCGAGATAATGCGCCGCTTCGGTCGCCTCCAGCGCGACCAGATCCACGAAAAGACGTCGGCCTTCGACGTGGTGACCGAGGCGGACGAGGCGGCCGAACGCGCGATTGCCGCCGGCTTGCGCGCGGCCTTCCCGGGGGCCGACGTGGTGGGCGAGGAGGCCACCGGGCGCGACCCCGCCTTGCTGGACCTGCTGGGCAGCAGCGCGCTGGTGTTCGTGGTGGACCCACTGGACGGCACCAAAAACTTTGCCTCGGGCCTGCCGCTGTTCGGCGTGATGGTGGCGGTGGTGCAGCGCGGCGAGGTGGTGGCTGGCGTGATCCACGACCCGGTGGGCCAGACCACCGCCTGTGCCTTGCGTGGCCAGGGCGCGTGGTTGCTGGCGCCCGACGGGCAGCGCACGCCCTTGCGCGTGGCGGCCCCCCAAGCCGTGAAGCAGATGCACGGCATCGTCAGCACCAACTTTGTGCCGGAGCCCTTGCGCACCCAGGTCAACGCACGCCTGTCCAGCCTGGCCACCACCAACTGGTTCCGCTGTGCCGCCCACGAATACCGGCTGGCCGCCGCCGGCCACGTGGACGTGCTGTTCTACAACAAGCTGATGCCGTGGGACCACGCGGCCGGTTGGCTGCTGCACCAGGAGGCGGGTGGCTACAGCGCCCATTTTGATGGTTCGCCGTACCGGCCCACCCACACCACCGGCGGCCTGCTGTGTGCGCCGGACCGCGCCAGCTGGGCCGCTGTGCACCGGGCTTTGTTGGGTGATGCGTCGCCTTCTTGACATTGCTTGACCTAGGTCAAGGGGTGCGGTGGGGGCACGGGGACAATCCCGCATCCCCACGAACCTACCCATGAGCGACCAGCCGCCTGCGCGGCAGCCGCACCGAAGCCATTGGCTTCACCGAGCTGCCTTTTTGTTGACCGTTGCCGCCGTGGTGTTGGGCCTGGCCGGCTTCACGCTCTACCGCGACCAGCAGCGGTTGCGCGAGCGTGCCAGCACCAGCACCCAAAACATCGCGGCCCTGCTGGACCAATCCATCGCCTCGGCCTTTGACAAGGTGGACAGCGTGTTGCTGAGCACCGAACAGCTGTACCTGCGGCGCGGTCCGGGGGGTGTGCCCACGGCGCTGCCCCCGTCCGACGTGAACGCACAGCTGCGGCTGCTGGCGGCGCATGTGCCTGAGGTGTTTGCCATCCGCATCCTGGACCGCAACGGGGTGCTGCGCTACGGCAGCGACGAGTTGCCGGCCCAGCGCATGAGCTACGCCGACCGTGGCTTTTTCACCCGGCTGCGCGACAACCCCGGCCAGGGCCGCGTGGTGGATGGGCCTTTGCTGGGGCGCCAGCACACGCAGTGGATTGTGGTGCTGGCCCGCCCGCTGCTGGACAAGGAGGGGCGTTTTGCCGGCGTGGTGTACGCCAACTTCCGCACCGCCTTTTTCGAGCGCATCCTGTCGGCGCCGGTGCTCGGCCCGCAGGGCGCGGCCACGGTGCGCACCACCGATCTGGCGTTGGTGCACCGTTTTCCGGACACCCAGGGTGCGGTCGGCAGCCGCAACGTGTCCAGGGAACTGGCGGCTGCCATCGGGGCCCACCCGCAGGCGGGCGAATACATCGCCGCCACGGCGCTGGACGGCATCGAGCGCAGCAACGCCTACCGGCGCGTGAGCGGCCTGCCGTTTTACGTGATTGTGGGCACCGCCACACTCAACGACACCCGCCACCTGTTGCGGTATGGGTCGGTGTTGTTTGCGCTGGCGGCGTGTGCGTTGGGTCTGGCAGCGGTGGTGGTGTGGGTCAACGTGCGCAACGAGCGCCGGCTCCGGGCCGACATCAGCGCCCGCAAGGACATCAATGCCGCCTTGCAGCGCGAGGTGGATGAGCGCCGCCGTGCCGAGGCGCAGGCGACCCAGGCCTTGCGCTATGCGCGCGGTCTGATCGAAGGCAGCCTGGACCCGCTGGTGGTGTTGGACCGTGAGGGGCTGATCACCGATGGCAACCAGGCCTTCGAGAGCTTTGTGGGCCAGCCCAAGGAGGCCTTGATCGGGCAGGCGTATGCGGCTTGGTGTGTGTTGCCAGAAGCCGCCCGGCTCACGGTGGCGGCGGTGTTTCACCACGGCAGTGTGCACCGCCAGCCCTTGGACATGCGGCTGGCGGCCGGCGAGGTCAAGCACACCTTGTTCAGCGCCCGCCTGTACCGAGGCCCCGACGACGAGGTGGCGGGCCTGGTGGCCACGGTGCACGACACCACCGAACAACGCCGGGCCGAGCAGTACATGCGGGTGGCGGCGGCGGCCTTTGAAGCGCAGGAAGGCATGATGGTCACCGACGCGCAGCATGTGATTCTGCGGGTCAACAAAGCCTTCACCCGCATCACCGGCTACAGCGCCGACGAGGCCGTGGGCCAGACGCCGCGCCTGCTGAGTTCGGGGCACCACACGCAGGACTTCTACACCGCCATGTACCAGAGCCTGACCGAAACCAACGCGTGGCAGGGCGAGGTGTGGAACCGGCGCAAAAACGGGCAGATCTACCCGCAGTGGCTGACCATCACCGCCGTGCGCGATGCCGACGGCCACCTGGACAACTACGTGTCCACACTCTCCGACATCACCTTCCGCAAGGAGGCCGAGGACAAGATCAAGGTGTTGGCCTATTTTGATGCGCTCACCGGCCTGGCCAACCGCCGCATGCTGATGGACCGCCTGGGCCACGCGCTGGCCAGCAGCAACCGGTCGGGGCAGTATGGCGCGCTGTTGTTCATCGATCTGGACCGCTTCAAGAACGTCAACGACACCCTGGGCCACGACTACGGCGACCTGCTGCTGCAGCAAGTCGCCCAGCGCATCACCGCCCAGGTGCGCGAGAACGACACGGTGGCACGCCTGGGTGGCGACGAGTTTGTGGTGATGCTGGACGCGCTCACCGACCGCGCCGACACCTCCGCCGACCACGCCCGCCTGGTGGGCGAAAAACTGCTGGCCACCATTGGCGAGCCCTACCACATCAAAGGCCTGGAGTGCCGCAGTTCGCCCAGCATAGGCATCACCCTCTTCATGGACCACCACCACACGGCGGAGGAGGTGCTGCGCCAGGCCGACCTGGCCATGTACCAGGCCAAAGGCAACGGGCGCAACGGCCTGCGCTTTTTTGACCCGGCCATGGACGCCGAGGTGGCGCGCCGCGCTGCGTTGGAGCACGACCTGCGCAGCGCCATCGAACACCACCAACTGGAGCTGCACTACCAGGCGCAGGTGAACGGGCGTGGCGACACCGTGGGCGCCGAGGCGCTGGTGCGTTGGTCACATCCCGCGCGTGGGCGCGTCTCGCCAGCCGAGTTCATTCCCATCGCCGAAGAGTCCGGGCTGATCCTGCCGCTGGGCGCCTGGGTGCTGGACGAGGCGTGCCGGCAACTGGCCACCTGGGCCGCAAACCCCCAACTGCAGCGCATCACGGTGGCGGTCAACATCAGCGCGCGGCAGATCCAGCAAGAGGACTTTGTGCAGCAGGTGCGCACCGTGGTGCGGCGGCACGGCATCGAGCCCCGGCGCCTGAAACTGGAGCTGACCGAAAGTGTGCTGATCTCCGACATCCAGGGCATTGCCGACAAGATGGTGGCGCTGCAGCTCGATGGCATCCGTTTTGCGCTGGACGACTTTGGCACCGGCTTCTCATCGCTGAGCTACCTCAAGCGTTTGCCGCTGGACCAGCTCAAGATCGACAGCAGCTTTGTGCGCGACATCCTGATCGACCCCAGCGACAAGGCGATTGCGCGCATGGTCATCTCGCTGGGCCACAGCCTGGAGCTGGAGGTGATCGCCGAAGGCGTGGAAACCGAGGCTCAAAGCAGCATGTTGGCCTCGTTGGGTTGCCACCGCTACCAGGGCTATTTGTATGGCAAAGCCTGCGCCGCTCCCGCGTTCGAGGCCTTGGCGCTGGGCGCCGCCACCGCACCCGCATGACGGTCGTGTGTGTTGGTCGCGCGCGGCGGTTTTGTATAGTGGCGCTCCACATTTGACCGCCGCAACGCCATCCACCGCGATGTCCTCAGCCTTCATTGAATGGGTCGGTTTTCTCGCCGCCGCGCTCACCACCCTGAGTTTTGTGCCCCAGGCCTGGCTCACGTTCAAAACGCGCGATGTCGGCGGCATTTCGCTCGGCATGTACAGCGCCTTCACCCTGGGCGTGGCCTTGTGGCTGGTGTACGGTTTTGCCCTGGGCGCCTGGCCTTTGATCGCAGCCAACTCGGTCACCTTGTCGCTGGCCTTGGCGATTCTGGTGATGCGGTTGCGTTTTGGGGGCAAGCGCTCGGGCGCCTGATCAGGCTGCCGCGCGTTGCAGGCGGTCGCGCACGCCGTCCCATTCGGGCGCGGGTGGGGGCGTTTCGATCCAGATCAGTTTGACGCCGGCGTCGTCGAAAGCGCGCAGCACGGCGAACAGCTCCTGCGCGCAGGCAGCGGCGTCGTCGGGCATGGCGCGTTGCACCAGGTGTTTGCTGGCACTGTTCACCCGACTGCGGGTGTAGACGGCGATGTGGCGGGCGTCGGCACCGAGCACGTCCAACGCGCTCTGGATCTGCTGGGCGTCCATCAACCGCACCTTGGCCTGGGGTGCGTAGTGGGATTCCAGGGTGCCTGAAGCGCGGGGCGCTTGTTCGTCGCGGGCCCGCAGGGGCTGGCCACACACGGCTTCGATGTGTGCGGCTGTGAGCATGCCAGGGCGCAGCAGCACGGGGTGGCCCCGGCTGGCATCCACGATGGTGGATTCGATGCCCACGTCGCAGGGGCCGCCGTCGAGCACACACAGTTCGGCGTCGCTCAGCACGCCCTCGAACTCGGACACCACGTGTGCCGCCGTGGTGGGGCTGACCCGGCCGAAGCGGTTGGCGCTGGGCGCGGCCACGCCCCACACGCCGAGGGGCCGCGCGGCGTGCAGCACGGCCTGGGCCACGGGGTGCGAGGGGCAACGCAGGCCGATGGAGTTTTGCCCGCCGGCGGCCACGGCCCCCACCACCTCACGTCGCGGCAGGATGAGGGTGAGCGGGCCGGGCCAGAAGGCGCGCATGAGGCGCAGCGCGAAGTCGGGCACGTCGGTGGCGTAGTGTTGCACCGCTGGCCACCATTCGGCCTCGGTGGCACCGGCCACGTGCACGATCAGCGGGTGGTTGCTGGGGCGGCCTTTGGCGCTGAAGATGCGCGCCACCGCGCTGGCGTTGTCGGCGTCGGCGCCGAGGCCATACACGGTTTCGGTGGGCAGGCCGAGCAGGCGGCCATCGGCCAGGGCCTGCGCCGCCTGCGCGATGGCGCTGGCTTGTCTGCCGTCCAGCGGGGTGCTCATGGCAGGGCGGGCAGGCCCAACATCGCCGCTGCTTGAGTGGCGGTGGCTTTCACCTCGGCCACGGTGGCGCCAGTGATGTTGAGGTGGCCCATCTTGCGGCCAGGGCGGGCGTCGAGCTTGCCGTAGAGGTGCAGGTGGGTGCCGGGCAAGGCCAGCACGCGGTCCCAGGCGGGCGAGCGCGCGGTCTTGTCGGCGCCCTCGGGGAACCACAGGTCGCCCAGGATGTTGAGCATGATGGCCGGGCTGTGCTGGCGCACCTCGCGCAGCGGCAGGCCGGCCATGGCGCGCACCTGTTGCTCGAACTGCGACACGTCGCAGGCGTTTTGTGTGTAGTGGCCGCTGTTGTGCGGGCGCGGGGCCATTTCGTTGACCACCAGGGCGCCGTCGGCGCTGCCGTCGTCGATGACGAAGTACTCCACACACAACACGCCCACGTACTGAAGCTGGTGGGCGATGGCGATGGTGGCGGCGCGGGCCTTCTCGCAGAGGGCGGCGGGCAGGGCGCCTTCATACACCTCGGTCACGGCCAGGATGCCGTCGATGTGGGTGTTGCGCTGCACCGGGTAGCTCACCGCCTGGCCGTTGGCACCGCGCGCGACGATCACCGAACACTCGACCTTGAGCGGCAGCATTTTTTCCAGCACGCAGGGCACGCGTTTGAGCTGGTCCCAGGCGGTGGCCAGCTCGGCGCGGTCTTTCACGCGGATCTGGCCTTTGCCGTCGTAACCTAGGCGTGCGGTCTTGAGGATGCCGGGCAGCAGGTCGGCCGGCACGGCGGCCAGCAAGGCCTCGGATTCGATGGCGGCGTAAGGCGCCGGGCCGATGCCGCTGGTGGGCAAGCTGGCCACGAAGTGGGCCTTTTCCTGGATGCGGTCTTGCGCCACGGCCACGGCGTGGGCGCCGGGGGCCACCGGGCGGTGGGCGCCCAGGGTGATGAGCGCGGGCGCGGGCACGTTTTCGAATTCGGTGGTGATGGCGTCGCAGCGTTGCATCAACTGCGCCAGGCCTTGTTCGTCCTTGTAGCCGGTCTGGATGTGCCAGTGCGCCACGCGCCCAGCCGGACTGGCGGGATCGGGGTCGAGCACCGCCGTGAAGTAGCCCATGGCCTGGGCGGCGTGCACGAACATGCGGCCCAGCTGGCCGCCGCCCATCACGCCCAGCGTCAGTTGCTGGCCAGTGGCGCCCGTGGTGCCGGGGAGCAGGGTCTTGAGGGTCATGGTGTTCAGGCGGCCGGGGGGAGTGTCATGCCGCGTGCGGCTTCGGTTTGTGCCGCGCGGAAGGCGATGAGTTGCTCGCGCAGGGCGGGGTTGCCGTTGGCCAGCATGGCCACCGCAAACAGGGCGGCGTTGGCCGCGCCGGCCGCACCAATGGCAAACGTGGCCACCGGCACGCCCTTGGGCATTTGCACGATGCTGTGCAGCGAATCCACGCCTTGCAGGTGTTTGCTGGCCACGGGCACGCCCAGCACGGGCACCGGGGTTTTGGCCGCCAGCATGCCGGGCAGGTGGGCGGCGCCGCCGGCACCGGCGATGATGGCTGTGAGCCCGCGCGCGGTGGCGGCCTCGGCGTAGGCGAACATGTCGTCGGGCATGCGGTGGGCCGAGACCACACGGGCCTCAAAGGCCACACCAAACTGCTCCAGAATCTGAACCGCGTGTTGCATGGTGTCCCAGTCGCTGCTGGAACCCATCACCACCCCGACTTGAACGTCCGCCATGCTTGCTCCGTTAAAGTTGGGATTTTACGGTTCGGCCCCACATGGGCCGCATTCCCACCGCTTGCAGGCCCATAGCCCATGATCGACGTCACCATCCAAAACTTTGAAGCCGAGGTCATCGAGGCCTCCATGACCACGCCGGTGCTGGTCGATTTCTGGGCGCCCTGGTGCGGGCCCTGCAAATCGCTCGGCCCCATCCTTGAAAAGGTGGAAGCCGCCTACGCCGGCCGCTTCAAGCTGGTCAAGATCAACTCCGATGACGAGCAGCAACTGGCGGGCGCTTTCGGCATCCGCAGCATCCCCACCTGTGTGTTGTTGATGGGCGGCCAGCCTGTGGACGGTTTCATGGGCGCGCTCCCCGAAAGCCAGGTCAAGGCCTTCCTGGACAAGCATTTGCCGCCCGCTGACGAGCTGCCGCCCGAAGTTGTGGAAGAAGCCGCAGCGCCCGAGCCCGTGGCCGCGCCCGGCAGCGACGACGCCATCGCCGCGCTGGCCCAGGCCGTGGCCGACAAGCCCGACGACGACAACGCGCGCTTCGATTTCATCAAGGCCCTGCTGCTGGCCGGCCGCACCGACGACGCCAAGGTGGCCTTCGCGCCCGTGATCGCCAAGGCCATGGCGGTGCGCAAGCTGGAAGCCCTGCAACACTGGATGAACGCGTTGGACGTGGTGGAGAACGCCTACGAGCCGGCCGACGCCGCGCTGGCCGCGCGCATCGCCGCCAACAAACGCGATTTTGACGCCCGTTATGAATTGGCCCAGCACCACATGGCCGCCCAGCGCTGGACGGCCGCGATGGACGAGTTGCTCGAAATCCTGATGCGCGACAAGGCCTGGAACAGCGACCTGGCGCGCAAGACCTACGTGGCGATCCTGGAAATCATCGACGTGCCCAAGCCCAAGGTGGCCGAAGGCCAGATCCCGCCCGAAGACCCCACCGTGGCCACCTACCGCCGGCGCCTGAGCAGCGTGGTGCTGAGCTGAGCCACGCGTGGCGGTTCACTGTTCTGTATTCATTGCCACCAGCCTCGACGGTTTTATTGCCCGCGAGGATGGGGGCCTGGATTGGTTGGACCAGGCCAACGCTGGGGTGCCACCGGGCGAGGATTGTGGCTACGGCGCGTTCATGGCGTCGGTGGATGCGCTGGTGATGGGCCGACACACCTTTGCGAAGGTGTTGGGTTTTCCCGAGTGGCCCTATGCCGACAAACCGGTGTGGGCGCTCAGCAGAACGCTGCAGACCTTGCCAACGGGCCTGCCACCTTCGGTGAGGCTGCTCAGCGCCACGCCGGCCGAGGTGTGTGACCAGGCAACTGCTCTGGGCTGGACGCGGCTGTATGTGGACGGCGGCCTCACGTTTCAGGCCTTTCTGGCGGCGGGTTGTGTGAGCGATCTGACCATCACCGTCATACCCACGTTGTTGGGGCGTGGCCGCCCCCTGTTTGGGGATGCCGGTCGCGATGTGGCTCTGACCCACGTGGCGACAAAGGCCTACCCTTTTGGGTTTGTACAGAGCCGATACGAGGTGGTGGCGCCGCTGTAGTCTGGGCGTCTCAGCGCAGGCGTGTGTGGGCGGTGCGGTAGACGGCGTTGTCTTCCCGCTTGCCCACGGCGACCACGGTGACCGTGACGGTGTGGTCGTTCACCTCGTAGACGAGGCGAAAGCCCGTGGCGCGCAGCTTGATTTTGTAAGCGTTGGGCAGACCCGCCAGCTTGGCCGATGGCACATGGGGTTGCTGCAGGCGCTCGGCCAGCGTCTTCTTGAACTGGGTCTGCACGGCTTTGTCCAGCCGCTGCCATTCCTTGAGCGCGCTGGTCTTGAAGGCCAGCGCGTACACAGCAGTCACAAATCGTCCAGACGCACGGCCACGCTGGCTTCGTCTTGGCGCGACTTGACGATTTCGGCCAGGGCCTGATCGTCGATGTGTTCCATCATGGCTTCAAAGGACGCCACCGGCACCAGGTAGGCGGCCGGCTTGTTGTGGTTGAGCACGGCCACCGGTTGTCCCATGGCCGCTTCGATCACGGCGCTGGGGTTCTTTTTCAGTTCGCTGATGCTGACGGAGGCGCTGGCCAGAAGGTGTTCCATGCGGCAATTATGACCAAAATTGTGGTCTGAATCCAGGCTCACGTCTTGTAGCCCGGGTCCAGCCGCTCCAGCTTGCGCAGCAGCGCCGGCCAGGCCAGGTTCGCGCCCTGGCCGGCGGTGGCGGTTTTCATGACCGCGCCCATGTCGCTGATGATGCGGGGATCGACGTGCACCAGTTCGCTGCCACCGGCCAGCGCATCGATCTGGATGCGGCAGGTGTTCTCCAGGATGTACATGGACAAAAAGGCGTCGGCGATGCTGCGGCCCACGGTCAGCAGTCCATGGTTGCGCAAGACGAGGTGGTTGGCTTGCCCCAGGTCGGCCTGCAGCCGCGGTTTCTCGTCGGGGCGGAAGGCCACGCCTTCGTAGTCGTGGTAGGCCAGCGAGGCCAGCACAAAGGTGGACTGCTGGCTCAGCGGCAGGATGCCGTGCTTCTGCGCGCTCACGCCCACGCCAGCGCGGGTGTGGGTGTGCAGCACACAGACCGCTTCAGGCCGGGCCTCGTGCACCGCGCTGTGGATCACGAAGCCGGCCGGGTTGACCGGGAAAGGGGAGTCGTGCAGCTTGTTGCAGGCCATGTCCACCTTGACCAGGCTGCTGGCTGTGATCTCGTCGAACATCAGCCCGTAGGGGTTGATGAGGAACTGGTGCTCGCCGCCGGTGACGCTGTCGGGCAGCTTGGCGCTGATGTGGGTGAAGACCAGGTCGCTCCAGCCGTAGGCGGCCACCAGGCGGTAGCAGGCCGCCAGATCGCAACGCAGCGCCCATTCTTCAGCGCTGACCTGTTCTTTCAATGAGGGGATGTGCATGGCGACCACCGGGCGTTGTCAAAAACGCCGATGGTGCGCCAGCCAGTTACACGCGCGCTGTCGCTGCCAGGACAGCGCAGGCGTTCAGTCGGCCTTCTTCACAGAACATGTGTTGAAGCCAAACATCGCATAGGGCGGGCACCAGCCCATGAGGCCGGTGGCCAGCGGCACCAGGCCGATGTAGCCCCACAGGCCCACCGTGCCGGTGGCGGCGGCGGCGATGAGGGCCAGGCCGATGACGATGCGCAGGGTGCGGTCGATGCCGCCAACGTTTTTGGTCATGTGAGTCGCTCCGTGGTTGAACAATGGGGCGAGTGTGCGCGTGGCGTTGCGGTCTGTCTGTGACCGAGGTCACGCAGTGCTGGCGGTGCCGTTGGCCAAGGCCCGCAGGGCGGTGGGGTCGCGTACGTCGATGCTCTCGCGCGACAGCGCCAGCCAGCCTTCGCGCTCAAAGCGGTGCAGCAAGCGGGTGACGATTTCACGCACGGTGCCCAGTTCGTCGGCCAGGGCTTGGTGGGTGGTTTTGATGGGGCTGCCGTGGCCGAGCAGGGCGGCGGCCAGGCGTTGGTCCAGCCGCTGAAAAGCGACTGCCTCGATCAAGGCGGTGAGGTCGGCCATGCGTTCGGCAAACAGGCCGAGTACGAAGTCGCGGAACGCCGTGTCGGCCAGGGCGTGGCGGAAGGCTGCGGGGGGCAGCAGGGCCAGTTGGGTGTCACGTGTGGTGACGCCCTGCGCCGACAGCGCCGTTTGTGCGAACAAGGCCGAGGAGGACACCAAGCACAACTCACCGGGCACGACGCGGTACAGCTCCAGGGTCCGGCCCTGCGAGGTGTTGCGCGACACGCGCACCTCGCCTTGCAGCAGCAAGGGAAAACCGGCACAGGCCTCGTGTTCACGGAACAGGGTGGTGCCGGCCGGCACCTCGTGCAGTGGCAGGCCGCGCAAGGTGTCGGCCAGCGCAGTCAGAGCGGGGTAGGTCGCGATCAAGGTGGTCATGTTCGAGGGACAAAGTTCCTCAAAAAATTTGAATGAAAACGACAAGGCAATTGAAAAGCTTTGACGATGGAATCTCTAGACTCGCCCCACTGTGCTGCGCCGCAGCAACGATTGGAGGGAGTTGCCCATGTCAGACATTCAACCGATTGCCCGTTATAGCCGAGTTGCCGTGCTGCTGCACTGGGTGCTGGGCCTTGCCTTGATCGCCATGTTTGGCATGGGCCTGTACATGGCCGACCTGCCGTTTTCGCCGCAGCGCCTCAAGCTCTACAACTGGCACAAGTGGGCGGGTGTGAGCATTTTGCTGCTGTCTGCGCTGCGCCTGGCCTGGCGCCTCACGCACCGCCCGCCGGAGCTGCCCGAGGCCGTGGCCGGCCGCATGCCTGCCTGGCAGCGTGTGGCCCACCACGCCACCCACCACGCGCTGTACCTGCTGTTTTTTGCCGTGCCGCTGCTGGGCTGGGCGTACAGCTCGGCCGCCGGTTTTCCCATCGTGTGGTTCGGCGCGGTGCAGTTGCCTGACTTTGTGCCGGTGAGCGAATCGTTGGCCGAAGTGCTCAAGCCGCTGCACAAGTTCAGCGCCTTTGCCATGGCCGCTCTGGTGTTGATGCACATCGGCGCCGCGCTCAAGCACCAATGGCTGGACCGCGACGGCTTGTTGAGCCGCATGTTGCCCGAACGCGCCTGACTTTTTCGGAGAACCCCATGTCTTTTGCTCGCATTTCGTTTTCTGTGGCCGCTTTGGCCTTGATGTCCCTGCCTGCGCTGGCACAACAAAAACTGCTGCCCGAACAAAGCGAGATCGCCTTTGTGGCGCGCCAGATGGGCGTGCCGCTGGAAGGCAAGTTCCGCAAGTTCGACGCCCAGATCAGCTTTGATGTGGCCAAGCCGCAAACCAGCAAGATCGCCTTCACGGTGGACGTGGGCAGCGCCACGCTGGGCTCGCGCGAGACCGATGCCGAATTGCCCAAGGCGCCCTGGTTCAACGTGCCCAAATTCCCCCAGGCCACGTTCCAGTCGAGCGGCGTCAAGGCGTTGGGCGGTGGCAAATTTGAGGTGGCTGGTCAGCTGACTATCAAAGGCACCGCCCGCCACGTGGTGGTGCCGGTGGCATTGAGCCAAAGCGGCACTGTCACCACCGCCACGGGCACCCTGCCGCTCAAGCGCCTGGCCTTCAAGATCGGCGAAAACGAGTGGGCCGACACGGCCATGGTGGCCGACGACGTGCAAGTCAAGTTCAAGCTCGCGCTCAGCGGCATGGGCAAGTTTTAAGTTTTTCTGTTCCAACCCTCAGGAGTTTTTCATGCGCAACACCCTCATTGCCCTGGCCGCTGTGGCCTCCCTGTCCGCTGGTGTGGCCCACGCCGCCGACTACGCCATCGACCCGACCCACACCTTCGTGACCTTCGAGATCGACCACTTTGGCACCACCACCAACCGCGGCCGTTTCGACAAGAAGGAAGGCACGGTGCAGTTTGACCGCGCGGCCAAGACCGGCAAGGTGGATATCAGCATCGACGTGGCCTCGGTGAACACCGGCACCGCAGCATTCGACAAGCACCTGCAGAGCGCTGACTTGCTGGATGCGGCCAAGCACCCGAAAGCGCGCTTTGTGTCCGACAAGTTCGCCTTCAACGGCGACAAGGTGAGCGAGGTCAGCGGCCACTTCACCCTGCTGGGCAAAACCGTGCCGGTGACCCTGAAAGCCAACAAGTTCAACTGCTACGACAACCCCATGCTCAAGCGTGAGGTGTGTGGTGGCGACTTTGAAGCGACCATCGACCGCAGCGCCCACGGCCTGAACTATGGCGTGGACTGGGGCTTTGCCAAGAACGTGCGCCTGGTGGTGCAGGTCGAGGCGGTCAAGCAGTAAGTCAGGCGTTGAGCTTGCGGGCTGTGTGGAGCACCTGCTCCACCACGCCCACCACACTGGCCTGTTGCGTGGCGTCACGCAGCAGGCCTTTGTCGTCAAAGGCCGTTGCGGCTTGCCCCAGGGCGAATTGTTTGGGGGCCACCCAGCATTGCAGCTGGCGCATCAGCGGCGCCAGCTGGCCCAGGCCACGCACGCCGCCCAGCGCACCGTTGGAAGCGGCCAGCAGGCCCACCACCTTGTTGTTGAAGGGTTTGGTGCCCACGGCCCAGTCGGCGTCGCCCGCGATGGGGCGCGACAGCCAGTCCAGCGTGTTCTTGAGCAGGCCTGTGTAGCTGGCGTTGTACTCGGGCGAGCAGATGATCCAGGCCGGGTGGGCATGCACGATGGCCTTCAGCTCCCGCACCTTGTCGGGGGTGCCTTGTGCTTCCAGGTCGCCGTTGTAGAGCGGCAGCTCGAAGTCGGCGAGTTCCAGCAGGGTGACGTCGGCGCCGAGATCACGGGCGGCTTGGGCGGCCACGGCGGCCAGGCGGCGGTTGAAGGACTGTTGGCGGGTGCTGCCGGCAAAAACCAGTGTTTTCATGAGGGTTGGGGTCCAGGTTGGGTGGCGTGTTCGAGGGTGTGCAGAAAGTGCAGGGCCTGCCAGCGGTCGTCACCACACATGGCGGGTTCGGGCGCGAGCGAACTGCAGACGGCCGGGCGTTCGGGTTGGCCGAACAGGCGGCAGCGCAGGTCCTCGTCCAGGTGCGGGCAGGGCACACCCGCCGGCTTGCCTTGGGGCAGGCCGGGCAGGGGGCTGGTGATGGACGGGGCGATGCAGCAGGCGGCGCAACCGGGACGGCAGGCAAGACTCATGGCGGCCGATTGTCCTTGATGCCCCAAGGCCGGGTGGCGCGTGGGGTGGTCGAAAAATAGGCAGGCCCGTAAAATCGAGGGTTCCCCAGCATTTGCGCGCGCCCCACCATGTTGTACCCCCAGGAATTTGACGTCATTGTTGTTGGTGGCGGCCACGCCGGCACCGAGGCCGCGTTGGCCGCGGCCCGCATGGGCTGCGCCACGCTGCTGCTCACGCACAACATCGAAACCCTGGGGCAGATGAGCTGCAACCCGTCCATCGGCGGCATTGGCAAGGGGCATCTGGTGAAGGAGGTGGACGCGCTGGGCGGTGCCATGGCGCTGGCCACCGACGAGGGCGGCATCCAGTTCCGCATCCTCAACAGCAGCAAGGGGCCGGCCGTGCGCGCCACCCGGGCCCAGGCCGACCGCATTCTGTACAAGGCCGCCATCCGCCGCATGCTGGAGAACCAGCCGAATCTGCTGATCTTCCAGCAGGCGGTGGACGACCTGATGGTGGAAGGTGACCGGGTGGTGGGCGCTGTGACCCAGGTGGGCATCCGTTTTCGCAGCCGCACGGTGGTGTTGACGGCTGGCACCTTTCTGGACGGCAAGATCCATGTTGGCCTGCAAAACTACAGCGCCGGCCGCGCGGGCGACCCGCCGGCGGTCTCGCTGTCGGCCCGACTGAAGGAATTGAAGCTGCCGCAGGGGCGCCTCAAGACCGGCACGCCGCCGCGCCTGGACGGCAAAACCATCGACTACAGCAAGTGTGCCGAACAGCCGGGCGACGGCATGCCGGGCTCGGACACCGCCGACCGCCCGGTGCCGGTGTTCAGCTTCATGGGCAAGGCCAGCATGCACCCGCAGCAATTGCCTTGCTGGATCACCTACACCAACGAGCGCACGCACGAGATCATCCGCAGCGGTTTTGACCGCAGCCCCATGTTCACCGGCAAGATCGAAGGCGTGGGGCCGCGCTACTGCCCCAGCGTGGAAGACAAGATCAACCGCTTTGCCGACAAGGACAGCCACCAGATCTTTCTGGAGCCCGAGGGCCTGACCACCCACGAGGTCTACCCCAACGGCATTTCCACCAGCTTGCCTTTTGACATTCAGTACGCGCTGGTGCGCAGCATGCCGGGGCTGGAGAATGCCCACATCCTGCGTCCGGGCTACGCCATCGAGTACGACTACTTCGATCCGCGCTCGCTCAAGAGCAGTTTCGAGACCCGGCAGATCCAAGGCCTGTTCTTCGCCGGTCAGATCAACGGCACCACCGGCTACGAGGAAGCGGCCGCCCAGGGGCTGTTTGCCGGCATCAACGCCGCGCTGCTGTGCCGGGGCGAAGGCGCCTGGTTGCCCGGTCGCGACCAGGCCTACCTGGGCGTGCTGGTGGACGACCTGATCACCAAGGGCGTGACAGAACCCTACCGCATGTTCACCAGCCGCGCCGAGTTCCGCCTGCAGCTGCGTGAGGACAATGCCGACATGCGTCTGACCGAAGTCGGACGCCAGATGGGCTTGGTGGGCAACGCCCGCTGGGACGCCTTCAACCGCAAACGTGATGCGGTTTCACGTGAAACAGAGCGCCTCAAGGCGACGTGGGTCAATCCGCGCAACCTGCCGGCGGAAGAGTCGGCGCGGGTGTTGGGCAAGGCCATTGAGCGCGAGTACAACCTGGGCGACTTGTTGCGCCGGCCCGACGTGAGCTATGCGGCCTTGATGGGTATGGATGGCGGCAAGTACGGCGCCGACACCCTGGTTTCACGTGAAACACTGGGCGATTTGTTTGACGACTTGCATGAGCCGGTGGTGGAACAGATTGAAATTGCTGCCAAATACTCGGGCTACATCGACCGGCAAAAGGGCGAGGTGGAGCGCGCTGCCCACTACGAAAACCTCAGGCTGCCCGCTGAGCTGGATTACATGGCGGTGCCGGCGTTGTCCATCGAGGTGCGGCAAAAGCTCAACAAACACAGGCCGGAAACCCTGGGTCAGGCCTCGCGTGTGTCGGGCGTGACGCCCGCCGCCATTTCCTTGCTGCTCATCCACCTCAAGCGTGGCAAGTTCAAAGGTTTTGCCAACGAGGCCGAGGCAGAAGCGGCATGACGGTGCACGCGCAGGAAGCCGCGTTGCGCGCGGGTGTGACGGCGCTGGGTCTGACGCTGGATGACACCCAGATTGGCCAGTTGCTGGCCTACCTGGACTGGATCGCCAAATGGAACCGGGTCTACAACCTCACGGCCGTGCGCGAGCCGGCCGAGATGTTGACCCACCACCTGTTGGACAGCCTGGCCGTCATTGCGCCGCTGAACCACCAGCGGAACGGGCGTGCCATCCGTTTGCTGGATGTGGGTTCGGGTGCCGGCTTGCCAGGTGTGGTCATCGCCATCTGCTGCCCCGATGTGCGGGTGGATTGTGTGGACACCGTGGCCAAAAAGGCCGCCTTCATCCAACAAGTGGCTGTGGCTTTGCGCTTGCCGAACCTGCGCGGTGTGCACGCGCGGGTGGAGTCGCTCACCGAACCGTACGACGTGGTGTCGTCGCGCGCGTTCGCATCGCTGGTGGACTTCACCACCTGGTCGCGCCAGGCGCTGGGGCAGGGCGGGGTGTGGATGGCGCTCAAGGGCAAACACCCGGGTGATGAGATGGCTGCTTTGCCTGCTGATGTGGAGGTGTTTCACGTGGAACCGTTGTTGGTGCCAGGGTTGGATGCTGAGCGGTGCATTGTTTGGATGCGTGCGGGTTGATTTGATGCGGTGACCTCGCGCTGTGCCTGTGGCGGCATGCGCGTTCTCCGGCCCACTCGCGGGCGTCTGATTGGGCGCGCAAGCGCCGCTTCGTCAAGACCGTTGTTGCTCGCGCCCTCTGTGGCAACCGCAAATAGGGCCTGCGCCCGCGCACCCACCCCATCCGCCGTGCCCACACCCAGGCCCGAAACCAGCCGCAATCCAGATGTTCCACGTGAAACCACAACCATCCCACCCCACAACCTCACGTAAACTCAAGCGCATTCCCGCTCAAGAAAAGAAAGCCCCCCATGTTCGGCATCGCTGATTACGGCGCCTTTGTCGCCGCCATCGTTCTGTTTCTCGCCATTCCCGGCCCGGGCAACCTGGCGCTCATCACCTCCACCGGCAAGGGTGGCTTGCGTGGCGGGCTGGCGGCCACTTTGGGGGTGATGGCGGGTGACCAGGTGCTGATGTGGGCGGCCGTCGCTGGTGTGGCTGCGTTGCTGACCGCTTACCCGGCGGCTTTTGCTGCGGTGCAGTGGCTGGGCGCCGCCTACCTGGCTTGGCTGGGCTGGAAGATGTTGACCGCCAAACCGGGTGACGCGCCTGTGCTCAACATCCGCCCCCAGCAATACTTTCAGCAGGCCTTCACCATCACGCTGCTCAACCCCAAGGCCATCGTCTTCTACATGGCCTTCTTTCCGTTGTTTGTGGACCCGACCCGACACCAAGGTCTGATCACCTTTGGTGCGATGGCGGCCACGGTGGCGGTACTGACCTTCTTGTACGGGTTGGTGGCTGTCCTGCTCACCTACTTTCTGGCCGCTCGCATGCGCGCCAACCCGGTCATTGCCCGCACGCTGGAAAAGCTGGCCGGCGTGTTCCTCATCGGCTTTGGCGTCAAGCTGGCCTTGAGCAAGTAAGCCCCAGATGGCCAAAATTTTCTGCATCGCCAACCAGAAGGGCGGGGTGGGCAAAACCACCACCACGGTCAACCTCGCGGCCGGTCTGGCCAAGGTGGGCCAGCGTGTGCTGATGGTGGACCTGGACCCGCAGGGCAACGCCACCATGGGCTCCGGCGTCAACAAACGCGAACTGGCGCTCACCGTGTACGACGTGCTGCTTGAGTCGGCCAGCGTGGCCGAGGCGGCGGTGTTCTCGGACAAATGTGGCTACCACGTGCTGGGCGCCAACCGCGAACTGGCTGGCGCCGAGGTGGAACTGGTGGAGCTGGAGCGGCGTGAAAAACGCCTCAAGACCGCGCTGGCGGCCGCCGATGCCGACTTCGATTTTGTGCTCATCGATTGCCCGCCCAGCCTGTCCATGCTCACGCTCAACGGCTTGTGCGCCGCCCATGGTGTCATCGTGCCCATGCAGTGCGAGTACTTTGCGCTGGAAGGGCTGAGCGACCTGGTCAACACCATCAAGCAGGTGCACGCCAACCTCAACCCCGAGCTCGAAATCATCGGGTTGCTGCGCGTCATGTTCGACCCCCGCATCACCCTGCAACAGCAGGTCAGCGAGCAGCTCAAGGGCCACTTTGGCGACAAGGTGTTCAACACCCTCATCCCGCGCAACGTCCGCCTGGCCGAGGCCCCCAGCTACGGCCTGCCCGGTGTGGTGTTCGATCCCTCGGCCCGCGGCAGCCAGGCCTTTGTGGCCTTTGCGCAGGAGATGGTGGACCGCCTCGGGACCATGAAGCCATGACGCCGCGTGTGCTGGTGCTGCCCGGCTGGCTGGGCAGCGGCCCCGACCATTGGCAGAGCCGCTGGGAAGTGCTGTACGGCGACCAGCGCGTGGAGCAGCACGACTGGGAGACCCCGCGCCGGGGCGACTGGATGGCCCGGCTCGAAGAGGTGCTGTTGCAGGACAACCGCCCGGCCTTGCTGGTGGCCCACAGCCTGGGTTGCATCCTCACGGCCGCCTGGGCCGCGCATTCGCAGAACACGGCCCGTGTGTTGGGTGCCCTGTTGGTGGCACCCGGCGACACCGAAGACCCCGACCTGGGCCCGCAGTTGCCCAGCTGGGCGCCCATCGTGCGCCAGCCATTGCCTTTTTCCAGCATCCTGGTGGGCAGCCGCAACGATCCCTACTGCCGTTTTGACAAGGCCCGCGAACTGGCGACCACCTGGGGCAGCCGCTTCGTGGATCTGGGCGAACGGGGGCACATCAATGCCGAATCGGGCCTGGGCGACTGGCGTACCGGCCGCGACCTGCTTGACGAACTGATTTTGAAAGCCTGACGACGATGGTCACCAAGAAACCCAAAGGCCTCGGACGTGGCCTCGAAGCCCTGCTCGGCCCCAAGGTGGACGACGCTGCACCTGCCGCACCGGCAACCGAGGGTGCGCCTTCCACCCTGACGCTGGACCAACTCGTGCCCGGCCAGTACCAGCCGCGCACCCACATGGACGAAGGCGCGCTGTACGAACTGGCCGAGTCCATCAAGGCCCAGGGGGTGATGCAACCCATTCTGGTGCGTCGCCTGGCCGACGGCGACCACGCGGGCAAGTACGAGATCATCGCCGGCGAACGGCGCTTCCGGGCCTCGCGGCTGGCCGGGCTGGACACGGTGCCGGTGCTGGTGCGTGAGGTGCCCAACGAGGCCGCCGCCGCCATGGCGCTGATCGAGAACATCCAGCGCGAAGACCTCAACCCGCTGGAAGAAGCCCAGGGTTTACAACGTCTCATCAAAGAGTTTGGGCTCACTCACGAGCAGGCGGCGCAGGCCGTCGGCCGTTCGCGCAGCGCGGCCAGCAACCTGTTGCGCCTGCTCAACCTGGCCGACCCGGTGCAGACCATGCTGATGGCCGGTGACATCGACATGGGCCACGCGCGGGCGCTGCTGGCGCTGGACCGTGCGGCGCAGATCACCGCCGGGAACCAGATTTCGGCCAAAAAGATGTCGGTTCGCGAGGCCGAAAGTCTGGTCAAGAAGTTGGCGGCCGAGTTTGCGCTCACGCCCCAGAAACCCAAAAAAGAAAAGTCGCGCGACATCCGCCGGGTGGAAGACGAATTGGCCGATCTGCTGACCGCTGCGGTGGAAGTGCGGGTGAAAAAACGCGTCAAACGCCATGGGCGTTTTGAGGACCAGGGTGAAATCGCGATTTCGTTTGGTTCGCTCGATGAACTCAACGGTCTGATTGACCGCTTGCGTGGGAACCACGGCTCGGTGAACTGAGCAGGTGCTTGGCTGGATGACCGGCATGAAGGGGGCCAACGTGTTGCGCCGAAACGCTGGGCCTCAAGCTGGCGACCCGGAGCGCTTTGGCTCTACAGGAACCGTCACGTGAACCACACCCCCTTGCACTGGCCCTGGCCGCTGCCCGCGCTTTTGACCTGGGCCGCCGCGTGGGGGGGCTTCAAACTGGCGGGCTGGGTTGGCATGCCTGTGGCCGTGCCTTTGCTGGTGGGTGCCACCACCGGCGTGGTGTTCAGCACCATGGGCAGCACACTGACCCGCAAGCTGGTGATGGCGCTGGGGTTTCCGCTCTCGTGGTGGTTGCTCACAGGCTTGCCCATGGGGGCCCACCTGGCCTGGGCCTGGTTGTTGCCACTGGGCCTGTTTCTGGCGGTGTACCCCCCGTCGAGCTGGAAGGACGCCCCGCTGTTTCCCACGCCGCCAGGTGTTTTGCAAGGCTTGCGGCAGGTTGCACCGTTGCCTTTGGCTGGCAGGGTGCTGGACGCCGGTTGTGGCCTGGGGGACGGTCTGATCGAGCTGGAACGGGAGTACCCGGATGTGCACCTGGCGGGCATAGAACGCAGCCTCCCGCTGCGCCTGTTGTGTGCCTTCCGCTGTCGCTGGGCGCGGGTGGCGGGCGGCGACATGTGGGCCGCCGACTGGTCGCCGTACGACATGGTCTACCTGTTCCAGCGGCCTGAAAGCATGGCCCGCGCCATGGACAAGGCGACGCGCGAACTGCGCCCAGGCGCCTGGCTGGTGAGCCTGGAGTTCGCCGCCGACGGGTGGGTGGCGAACGCCTGTCTGCAGGACGAAGACGAGCGGCCGGTGTGGCTTTACCAGGTGCCGTTTCAGGCCGCCGAGGCGCCGTCAGACGGGGCGCCCGACCACGTGGCCAGCACCTCCGCAGCGGGCGCTGGGCGGCCGAACAGATAACCCTGGTGAATCACGTTGGCGCGTTGGTTCAGGAAGTCGGCCTGTTCCTGCGTTTCCACGCCCTCGGCCACCACCTTCAGGCGCAGGTGGCCGGCCACCGACAGGATGGCCTCGACCAAAGCGGCGTCGCTCGGGTCGTGTGGCGCGTCTTGAACAAAACTCTTGTCGATCTTCAGTTCGTGGATGGGCAGGCGTTTGAGGTAGGCCAGCGATGAATAGCCGGTGCCGAAGTCGTCGATGGAGAACCGCACGCCATGCTGTGTGAGCTGGCTCATTTTGCGCACCACCGTGTCCACCTGCTCGATCACCACCCCTTCGGTGATTTCCAGCACCAGATCTTCGGGCTGCGCGCCCGCCTGCTCCAGCGCCTGCAACACGCCGGGCACAAAGTCTGCCTTGTGGAACTGGCGCGGGCTCACGTTGACCGCGATGGGCAGGCGGCGGCCCTGCGTGTGCAGCTGGCCCAGGTGGGCACAGACCTGGGTCAGCACCCAGTCGCCCACCTCGGTGATCAGGTCGCTTTCTTCGGCCACACCGATGAAGGTGCCGGGCGGCACCAGGCCTTTGTCGGGGTGTTGCCAGCGCACCAGCGCTTCAGCGCTGACCATGTGGCCCTGGCGGTTGACCTGGGGTTGCAGGTACAGGCGCAGCTCTTGCGCGGCCAGGCCACGGCGCAAATCCTGCTCCACCGCAAAACGCTCGCTCACCACCTGGCCCATGGCGGCATCGAAAAAGGCCGACTGCTGCCCGCCGCCCGCTTTGGCGCGGTGCAGCGCGGTGTCGGCGCGGCGCAGCACATCACCGGGGGTGTCGGTGGCGTCGTGTGGCAGCAGGGCCACGCCCACACTGGCGGTGACGTTGATCGTTTCGCCCGACTCCAGCGCAAATGGCGCCACCAGGGCGGCGTGCACCGCCTGCGCTGTGCGCAGTGCGGTGGCCGAGGTGGCGGCCGCTTGTTGTTCCTGTGCGTGCTGCAACAACGCGAATTCGTCGGCACCCAGGCGCGCGAGCATGTCGCCAGGCGCCTGCAACTGGCCCAGGCGCTGCGTCAGCTGGCGCAACAAGGCGTCGCCGGCCGCGTGGCCCAGGGCTTCATTGACGGTTTTGAAGCGGTCGAGGTTGATCAACACGATGGCGCTGTGGCCGCCCTGGCGCCGGTCTGCCGCCAGGCTGTTGGCCAGTTCGGTCAGCAGACGGTGGCGGTTGGGCAGGCCGGTCAGCGGGTCAAACCAGGCCAGGCGGTGGGCGGTGGCTTCGGCCTCGCGCTGGGCGGTCACGTCCAGCTGCACCGAGAGGTAGCGCTCGATGGCGCCGGTGTCGCCGCGCACCGGGGCAGTGGTCACGCTTTGCACGGTGAGCGTGCCATCCCGACGGCGGTTGATCACCTCGCCGTCCCAGTGGTCGCCCGCCCGCAGCGCCTTCCACATCGTTTTGTAGGTGCCGCTCGGCGTCTGGCCGGATTGCAGGAAACGCGGGTTGCGGCCCACCACATCCTGGCGCGTGTAGCCGGTGTTGCGTTCGAAGGCGGCGTTCACGTACTCGATCTCGCCGCGCAGGTTGGTGATGATCACGCTGGCGGGGCTTTGTTCGGTGGCCTGCGAAAGCTGGGTGATCTGCGTCTGGGCGGCCTTGCGTGCCGTGACGTCGCGGCTCACGCCCTGCAACTGCAGCACCTGTTGCTGACCGTTGGTCACGAAAGTGGTCACCAGCTCCACACACACCAGGTGGCCATCCTTGTGGCGGTGCATCAGCTCATCGACGCTGCTCATGGCCTCGGTGTCGCCCTGCGCGAGGGCCTGTTGACGCGCCTGCAGGCGCCCGACGGCGAATGTCTGGGCTTCGGGCGTCAGCAACAGGGTCAGGGCGTCGTGTCCCACCAGCTCGTCGGGCCGGTAGCCCAGCATCTTTTCCACCGAGGGGCTGATGTAGACCATTTGGCTGCGCTGCAGGTCGTACAGCCACACCACATCGACGCTGTTTTCGGCCAGCAGACGGTAGCGGGCTTCGCTGTTGCCCAGCTCGGCTTGCATATGCTGCAGCGTGGTGTAGCTGTGTGCCATGTCCTGCAGGTGCCTGCGTTGCGTCAGCAGATAGACCAAGGCAGACGCGCTGAGCAGACTCAGCAGGCCCAGCAGCATGAGCCACAGCGAGCGCAACACGGCGTCTCCCATGAGCTCCACCCTGTCCTGCTTGGCCAGCAGCCACCAGTCGGTCCCTTCGATGGCGCGCACCACACCCAGCGCCGCCATGCCCCGGTAGTCGAGACCGTCCAGCACGGTGTTGGGCTGGGCATCGCCGCGCAGCACCCGGGCGGTGAACAGCTCGGGCGTGTTCAGGGGCAGGTGGTGTTCGTGGCTGTCGGCGGTGATGAACTTGCGTGCCGAGAGGAAGCGCACCTGGTCGGCTTCCTGCGTGAACAGAAAGGCCTCGGCGGTTTCTTGGGGCAGAGGCCACTGTGCCAGCGCGGGATGCAGGTGGGGCGGCGGGTCCAGGTGCAGCACCACCACCGCAGGGGACTCGCTGTCGGCCGCCACGGGGGCCAGAAAGGCCAGGCGGAGCTGCCCGCTGCTGTCTGTCCAGGGGCCGACCCGCTCCGTGCTGTTGAGTTGCAACGCGCGGGCCAGGCCAGCTTTGATTTCGGGTTCTTGGGCGTGTGTGGGCCCGCCGGAGTGCCACACCACGGTGCCGTCGGGGCGCAACAGGCTGGCGCGCCGAAAATGACCGTCGTTGAGGTGACCCGCCAGGTGCTGCCCCAAGGCGTCCAACGCACTGGGTGCACGCGTGTGGAGCCAGATCAGCCAGTTGACCTGGAGGTCTTTGTCGGCTTGCAGCCAATGTGCATCGTGCTGGCGCTCGCTGTACCACAGCGCCACCTCTCGGGCTTTGCTTTCCGAAATGGCCAGCAGCTGTTTGCTGGCTTGCTCACGTTCGCCACGCCACACGCCGTTGATGGCCAGGCCGGTGGCGGCCAGCACCAGCAGCAGCAGCCCGGCCAGGCCCCACCAGGGCAGGGAGCGCACGGGCGCGGGTGTGTCGGGCGTGTGGCGCTCGCGCCGCAACAGCAGCACAAACACCAGGGCCGTGGTCACGCCCACAAACAGCCAGCCTTTGGTGGTGCTGGCCAGCAGCACCAGGGCCGGGTCTTTGAACAGCCAGCCCACGGCGCGGTCGGACAGCAAAATCCACAGCGACGCCAGCACGCCGTAGATCAGGGCCACCGACAGGGGCTGGAAATGGCCCTGCAAGCGCGAGCGAAAACGCAGCGGCAGGCTCATGCGGCGGTACGCCGGGGTGCGAGGGCGGCGTGTCTCACCACGCGAAGATCTTGCCTGGGTTCATGATGTTGTCGGGGTCCAGCGCACGTTTGATGGTGCGCATCATCTGCACCGCGCCATCACCGGCCTCATGGCGCAGGAAGTCCATCTTGTGCAGGCCCACGCCGTGTTCGCCGGTGCAAGTGCCTTCCAGCGACAGCGCCCGCGCCACCAGTTTGTGGTTGAGGTCCTCGGCCAGCCGACGTTCGTCGGCGTTGTCCGGGTCGATCAGGTAGCCGAAGTGGAAGTTGCCGTCGCCCACATGGCCGACCAGGAAGTAGGGCAGGCCCGAGGCGTCGGCCTCGGCCACCGAGTCGAGCAGGCAGTCGGCCAGGCGGCTGATGGGCACACAGGTGTCGGTGCTGATGGCACGGCAGCCGGGTTTGCTCTGCACGGCAGCGAAGTAGGCGTTGTGGCGCGCGGTCCACAGGCGGGTGCGATCTTCGGGTGTGGTGGCCCAGGCAAAGGCCTGGCCGCCAAATTCGTCGGCGATGGCCTGCACCGTTTCGGCCTGTTCCTGCACGCTGGCGGGCGAGCCGTGGAACTCCATCAGCAACATGGTTTCCTCGCGCAGGCCCAGCTTGCTGTGAGCGTTCACCATGCGGATGGTGCCGGCGTCGATCAACTCGCAGCGTGCGATCGGGATGCCCATCTGGATCACCTGAATCGTGGTGCGCACGGCGGCTTCGATGCTGGGGAAAGAGCAGGTCGCGGCCGACACCGCCTCGGGCAGCGGATACAGCTTGAGCGTGACCTCGGTGATCACGCCCAGCGTGCCTTCGCTGCCCACCATCAGGCGGGTGAGGTCGTAGCCGGCGCTGCTTTTTTTGGCGCGGGTGCCGGTGCGGATGACCTCGCCCTGGGCGGTCACCACCTCCAGCGCCAGCACGTTTTCGCGCATGGTGCCGTAGCGCACGGCGTTGGTGCCGCTGGCGCGGGTGGCGGCCATGCCACCAATCGACGCATCGGCGCCGGGGTCGATGGGGAAAAACAGGCCTTCGCTCTTGACCGCTTCGTTCACCGCCTTGCGTGTCACACCGGGCTGCACCGTCACCGTCAGGTCTTCGGCGTTGACCGACAGCACCTGGGCCATGCGGCTCACGTCGATGCTGATGCCACCTTGCACGGCCAACAAATGGCCTTCGAGCGAGGAGCCCACCCCAAAAGGAATGACCGGCACCCGGTGCTGCGCGGCCAGCTTCACCGCGTCGGCCACGTCCTGGGTGGATTCGGCGAACACCACCGCCGAGGGCGGCGGCACGGTGGTGAAGGCGGACTCGTCGCGGCCGTGTTGCTCGCGCACGGCCAGCGCGGTGGAGCAACGGTCGCCAAAACGCGCTTTCAGCGCATCGATCAGGGCGACGGGCACCTCGCGCTGGTGGATTTCAGGCAGCAAGTGGCTGGGCAGGGGGGTGTTCATAAAAGGTCTCCAACCCGGCAGACCTAGGCCAGTGCGGCTGCCGGCTTTGCATTATCGACACATTGTGGGTGTTGTGCCCTGGGGCGGCACTGGAGGCAGAGAAAGAGGCAAGTCATCACATGACGTGACCGTGGTGCTGCGGCTCATCCAAGGTTCTCGGATGTTTTCCCCGCGTTTGCCGGGTTGGTTGTGGTGGTGCAGGCCAATTCAATCCCAAAAAATTGTGAAACAAAAGGGAAAACCCCTAATTTCAGCGCATTTTTGGGCGGCATTCCGAGCTGGTGTTTACGTATGATGTCTAACAACAAAAAGCGTTTGAACAAACCCCTGCGCGTTGCTGGGTGGGGGTTTGAACAAGGGAGGCGCCGGTGCCTGTGGGCAGCGGTGTGTGTGAGGCGCAATGCACGTGAGCGTGCATCAGGGAGACTGAAAAATGAAACAACGCAACTGGGTGGTGGTGCCCGGCGTGCTGCTGGCCGCATGCCTGCAAGTGGGGATCGCGCAGGCGCAATCCAGCGTGGCCGTGTATGGCCGCATCGATCTGGGCGTGCGCCACGGACCGATGGACCTGAGCAAAAGCGAGGACAGCGTCAGCTACATGGACGACAGCTCTCGCGGCCGCATCGGCTTTGCGGGCAAGGAAGACCTGGGCAATGGCAACAGCGCCTTCTTCCAGTTGGAGCACCGCTTCAACGGCACCGACGGCAACGTCGATGGCCCGGTCTACTGGAAGGACAAGGCCTGGGTGGGGTTGGCGAACAAGTCCATCGGCCAGGTGCGCTTGGGGCGCATGAGTTCGCCGCAGGACTGGAAGGGCGTCAACGGCCGCTTTGAAGCGTTTGGGGGCGACTCCTACGCCTCCAACGGCAGCCGTGGGGCCCGTTCCGCCGCCAAATGGGACCACACCGTTTACTACGAAACGCCCTCGCTGGGCGGCTTCAGTTTGGGTTTGGCCGCTGCTGCGCCCGCCAAAGACATCAAAGCGGCCCGCGGTTTCCACCTGGACTACGCGGGCGGCCCGTTGACCCTGGCCACCACCTACCAGACAGAACAGGACCCGCTGTCGGGCGCCAGTTCGAGCGATGGCATCAAAACGCTGACCTTCGGCGGCTCCTACGACCTGGGGTTCATCAAACCCCTGTTCACCTGGGCCCGCACCGACGACCTGGGTGCCAGCGACAGCGGGCGGCAAACGGTGGTGACGCTGGGTGCACGCATTCCGGCCGGGCCGGGCGAGGTCCGCGTGTCCTACCGCCGCCTCAAGGACGACATGGCCAACGGTTCGTCGCGCGCCGCTGACCGCGAAGGCGCCCGTCTGGGCCTGGGCTACCACTACCCCTTGAGCAAACGCACCTCGGTGAATCTGTCGCTGGTGCGCGATCAGCTCAAGGCCTTCGAGGCTGATGGCACGCTGAAATACAAGCGCGCCGGCACCGGCTACGAAGTGGCGTTGCGGCACAACTTCTGAGTGACCCCATGGCCGAGACCCTCCGCCGCCATCACCCGCCGTGCCGGCGCTGGCCCTCAGGCGGGCGTGGCACTGGCGCGACGCATGCGTTCCCGGCTGCTGCTCAGGTGCACCAGCATGGCCGCCCGCGCACCCATGACGTCGCCTTGTGCGATGCGCTCAAACAGGCCCTCGTGCTCGTGGGCGGTCATGGCCTTGCCCGGCAACAACGTGGCCACTTCCGCGCCAAACTGCGTGGGCGAGGCCGCGTCCTGATCGGTCACGGCCTGGGCCTCACCGTGCCGGTGGGCGCCACCCGACATGGTGGCGTGCCCCAGGTTGTGAAGCACCTGCTCGAAGTAGGGGTTGTGTGTGGCCTGGGCGATGAGCCGGTGGAAATCGAAGTCGGCCGACAGCGTGCTGCGGCCCTCGCGCAAGGCGGTGTCGAAGTCCTGCAAGGCGCGCCGCATGCCGGCGAGCTGGGCGTCGGTGCGGCGCATGGCGGCCAGCGCAGCGGCTTCGGTTTCCACGCCGATGCGCAGCTCCAGCATGGCCAGCACCTGGTGTGTTCCGCTCAGGCCCTCGGCGTGCAACAGCAAGCCGTGGTCGGCGGTGGGCGCCAGCACAAAGGTGCCCACCCCACGGCGCACCTCCACCATGCCCATGGCCTGCAGGCGTTGCACCGATTCGCGCACCACGGTGCGGCTCACGCCAAAACGTTGTGCCAGCTCAGGCTCGATGGGCAGCTTGTCGCCAGGGCGCAGCACGTTGTTGCGGATGTCGGCGCTGAGTTCGGCCACCAGCAGGTGGGACAAAGCGCGGTGGGGCTGTGGGCGAGAGGCGGGCATGGCGGCAGCGTGAACACAAAACGCAGGACCGTGACCACCCGTGGTGGGGCGAGGCATCTCCCTGCAGTGGGCTTATTACATCACCGAACCCCGGCCGCGCGCGCCGGAGACTGGGCCAACCATGTATGAAAACAAACGCATCGGCTTTCTGTTTGTGCTGCCCTTTGTGTTGGGCGTGCTGCTGTTCAAGCTGTTCCCCTTTGTGATGAGTTTTGCGCTGAGCTTCACGCAATACGACGTCATCAACCCGCCCGAGTACATCGGCCTGGACAACTACCGGGAGATGTTCACCACCGATCCGCTGTTCCACAAGTCGCTCGGCGTCACGCTGCTGTTCGTGGCCATCTCGGTGCCGCTGCGGGTGGGCTTCGCGTTGTTCATCGCCCACGTGCTGAACTTCAAACTGCGTGGCATCAACTTCTTCCGCTCGGCCTTCTACCTGCCCTCCATCCTGGGCGGCTCCATCGCAGCGGCGGTGATGTGGCGCTTCATCTTTTCGCAGAACGGGCTGGTCAACATCGTGCTGGCCAAGTTCGGTTTGGAGCCCATCGCCTGGCTGGCCGACGAGCACTATTCCATCTGGACCGTGATCCTGTTGTTCACCTGGCAGTTCGGCTCGGCCATGGTGATCTTTCTGGCCGCGCTGCAGAACGTGCCCACGTCGTTGTACGAGGCCGCTGAAATCGACGGCGCCAGCAAGACACAACAGTTCTTCCGCATCACGGTGCCGCTGATCACGCCGGTGATCTTCTTCAACCTGATCATGCAGATGGTGCACGCCTTCCAGGAGTTCAACGGCCCCTACATGATCACCGAGGGCGGCCCGCTGCACTCCACCTACGTGCTCTCGCTCTACATCTACGACCAAAGCTTCAAGTATTTCAACCTGGGCTACGGCAGCGCGCTGTCGTGGGTGTTGTTCGCGTTGGTGGGCAGTCTCAGCGCGTTCTCCTTTTTCACCTCCAAGTACTGGGTCTTTTATTCCGGCGAGAAGGACAGCAAGCGATGAACACGCTCACCACCAACAACGCCGCAGCAACGTCTGTGGCCGACCACGAAGCCGCCGTGTCGCAACGGCGCGAACGCCTCAACGCCCTCATGCGCTACGTGGTGTTGGGCCTGGTCGGCCTGGTCATGCTCTATCCCATGATCTGGCTGGTCGGTGCGTCATTCAAGACCAACACCGAAATCTTCACCGAGATGGGTTTCTGGCCCTCCAGTTTTGATTTCACCGCCTACGTCAAGGGCTGGAAGACCAGCACCGAATACACCTTCGCCACCTACTTCCTCAACTCCTTCATCATCACGGTGCCGCGCATCATCGTCACGGTGATCTCGTGTGTGCTGGTGGCCTACGCTTTCGCGCGTTTCGAGTTCTGGGGCAAGAAGACGCTGTTCGGAATCATGGTCGGCACCATGATGCTGCCGCTCATCATCCTGCGCCTGCCGCAGTACCTGATGTTCAAAGAGTTTGGCTGGCTCGACAGCTACCTGCCGCTGATCGTGCCTTCGGCTTTCGCCACCGACACCTTCTTCGTCTTCATGCTGGTGCAGTTCCTGCGCGGCATCCCGCGCGACATGGAGGAGGCCGCACAAATCGACGGCTGCAACCCGCTGCAACTGCTGTGGCACATCATCGTGCCGCTGCTCAAGCCGGCCATCATCAGCGTCATCGTGTTCCAGTTCATCTGGACCATGAACGACTTCATGGGCCCGCTGATCTACCTCTCCACCGTGGAGAAGTACCCCGTGTCGCTGGCTTTGAAGATGAGCATCGGCGCCACCGAAGAGGTCGAGTGGGCCAGCGTGCTGGCCATCTCGGTGGTGGCCCTGCTGCCGTCCATCCTCGTGTTCTTCGCCGCCCAGCGCCACTTCATCGAAGGCGCCTCCAGCAGCGGCATCAAGGGTTGATGTGAAACCGACCACCCCGTCGCTTGCCCGCTTCGCGTGGCCGCATCCCCCTCAAGGGGCGACACCAGCCGTCCGGCAAAGCCGGCCCGGCGGTGTCCCCCGGTTGGGCCGTTTCGTGCGTCGCGGTTCCCGCGTTCACGCGATGGACCACTGACACGGCTTCGTCTTTACACGCATTCCAGGGAGACCACACCATGGCACAAGTCCATCTCAAAAAAATCCAGAAAACCTACGCCAATGGGTTCACCGCCGTGCATGGCGTTGACCTCGACATCCACGACGGTGAGTTCATGGTGTTTGTCGGCCCGTCGGGCTGCGCCAAAAGCACGCTGCTGCGCATGGTCGCCGGGCTGGAGACCATCAGCGGTGGTGAGCTGCGTATCGGCGGCAAGGTGGTCAACAACCTCGCGCCCAAACAACGTGGCATCGCCATGGTGTTCCAGAACTATGCGCTGTACCCACACATGAAGGTCTACGAGAACCTGGCCTTTGGCCTCAAGCTCGCGGGCACACCCAAGGCCGAGGTGGACAACCGCGTGCGCGACGCCGCCAAGCTGCTGGAGATGGACCACCTGCTGGACCGCTACCCCAAGCAGCTCTCGGGTGGCCAGGCGCAGCGTGTGGCCGTGGGCCGCGCCATCGTGAAGAAGCCCGAGGTGTTTTTGTTCGACGAACCGCTGTCCAACCTCGACGCCAAACTGCGCGCGTCCATGCGGGTGCGCCTGACCGAGCTGCACCGCACGCTGCGCGAAGCCGGCCGACCGTCCACCGTGATCTATGTCACCCACGACCAGACCGAGGCCATGACCATGGGCGAGCGCATCTGCGTGCTCAAGGAAGGCACCATCCAGCAGGTGGACCGGCCCACCACGCTTTACGAACGTCCGGCGAATGCCTTTGTGGCCAGCTTCATCGGCTCGCCCGAAATGAACATCCGCCCGGCCAAGGTGAGTGCCGCAGGTGCCGGCCTGGGCATCGAGTTGGGTGGCGCCACCTTGCCGCTGCCCGCTGACCGCGAGGCCAAGCTGCGTTCGCTGGTGGGCCAGCCCATCCGTTTTGGCATCCGTCCCGAGCACGTCACCGCTGGCGCCGAACAAGACGGCGTGCATCGGGTGGAAGGCCGTCTGCGTTTCATGGAGCACATGGGCAGCGAGGTGTTTGTGCACTTCGACATCGGCGACGTGCCGCTGACCTGCCGCGTGCCGCCCGAACAGCTCCAGGGCCTGGAGCATAAGCAGCGTGGCGACAAGCACACCTTCGGTTTCCACATGCACCAGTGCCACGCTTTTGCCCACGAAGGCGATGGCCGCAACCTGTTCCTCTGATCCGCTTTCCAACACAACAACACAGGGAGATCCACATGCAACGCCGCACCATCCTCACCGCCGCCGCACTTGCCGCGCTGGCCAGCACCGCCCCCGCTCACGCGCAGGACGCCACCTTGCGCTTTTCGTGGTGGGGCGGCGGCGAGCGCCACGAAACCACACTCAAGGCCATCGCCGCCTTCGAGGCCAAAAACCCGGGCGTCAAAATCAAGGGCGAGTACATGGGCTTCAACGGCTACCAGGAGCGCCTGTCCACGCAGATCGCTGGGGGTTCCGAGGCCGACATCGTGCAGCTCAACTGGGCATGGTTGTCCAGCTACTCCAAGAGCGGTACGGGCTTCCTGGACCTGGGCGCCCACAAGAACCTGCTGGCGCTGGACCAGTTCGCGCCCGCCGACCTCAAGATGGGCACCTTGGGCGGCAAGCTCAATGCGTTGCCCGCGGCCTACACCGCGCGGGTGTTTGTGTGGAACCAGGCGGCCATTGAACGCGCCGGCCTGAAGCTGCCCACCACTTGGGACGAACTTTTCGCGGCCGGCAAGGCCTTACAGGCCAAAAACGGCGACAAGGCCTACCTGCTCGACGGTGAGCCTTACGACGTGCTGTTGCTGTCGCACGCCTACGTGCAGCAGAAACACGGCAAACCCTATGTGGACCCCAACGAGCCCAAGGTGGCCATGAGCCAGGAAGCGGTGCTGGAGTGGGTGCAGATGTACAAGAAGCTGGTGGACAGCAAGGTGGCCACCCCGCTGCCCTACCGCGCCAGCCTGGGCGGTGCCGAAAAGCCCACCGAACAGCAGCAGGACTGGACCAACGGCAACTGGGCCGGCAACTACACCTGGGACTCGGTGGTGCGCCTGCGCGAAAGCACGCTGGACAAAAACCAGAAGCTGGCCATTGGCCCCTTCCTCACCTTGCCGGGCGCCAAACACAGCGGCATGTTCGGGCGGCCCTCGCTGATGTTTGCCGTGAGCAAACGCACCAAACACCCAGAAGTCGCGGTCAAGTTCCTGAACTTCCTGCTGACCGACCCGCAGGCCGCACAAATCCTCGGGCTGTCGCGTGGCGTGCCCTCGGCCAGCGGCGCGCTGCACGCCTTGCTCAAGGACAACCGCATTGGCCCGCTGGAGCAGGCGGCCTACCAGCAGATCAAGCTGCAGAAGGAGGCCGGTGGCATCGACCTGCCTTCACCGCTGTTCGAGAACCAGCGTTTCAGCAAGTTCATGCGCGAGGTCTTCGAGACCGTGGCCTATGGCAAGGCCACCGAGCAGGAGGCCGCACGTCGTTTGTACGAGGAAGGCAACACCCTGCTCAAGCGCATCAAGTGAAGGGAGCACACATGTTCAGCTTGCACAACGCTGCGCGCCGCCGTCTGGTCCTGGGTTTGTCGGCGGCGGGTGCTGGCATGGCCCTGTTGCCCGGCTGTTCCAGCACCGGCCCCGTGGCCACCAGCCACCCGTGGGAGCGCCAGGTGCTGGCCACCAACGATGGTTGGGCAGCGGCCGAAGGTGGCACGCGGGGTGGTGCCGACGCCTTGCCGTCCATGGTGTTCGACGTGCGCAACCGCGCCGAACTGGTGGCGGCTTTGGCTGCCGGCGCAGCCGGTGCGCCCCGCATCGTGCGGGTCCACGGCCGCATCGATCTGTGTGTGGACGCGCAGAACCGCCCCGTCGGGGCCGAGGCCTTCCGCGACCCGGCCTTTGATTTCGAGGCCTACCTGCGCGCCTACGCACCCGCAGTGTGGGGCAAACAGCCGCTCAAGGGACCGTTGGAAGAAGCCCGCCAGCGCTCGGCGGATCGCCAGCAGGCCACGGTGGTGGTGCCGGTGCCTGGGCGCACCACCGTCATTGGCATGGGGCCCGACGCGGGCTTCAAGCACGGCACGCTGTTGATCAAAGACGTGGACAACGTCATCTTGCGCAACCTGCGCTTCAGCGACGCCTACGACTTTTTCCCTGCCTGGGACCCCAAGGACAACGCCAGCGGCGAGTGGAACGCGGAGTACGACAACCTCTCGCTGGGCAACGCCACCCACGTGTGGGTGGACCACTGCACCTTCGACGACGGCGCGCGCCCCGACCACAGCGCCCGCACCGCCTTGGGCCGGCCCATGCAGCACCACGATGGCCTGCTCGACATCACCACCCGCTCCAACTGGGTCACGGTGTCGTACTGCCACTTTCGCGACCACGACAAAACCAACCTCGTGGGCAACAGCGACAAGGCCGATGACGGTGAGCGCCTCAAGGTGACCTTCCACCACAACTGGTGGGAGCGTTGTGGCGAGCGCGCACCGCGCGTGCGTTTTGGCCAGGTCCATGTCTACAACAACCTCTACACCGGCAGCGACCAGGGCCCGTACCCGCTGGGCTATTCCATAGGGGTGGGCGTGCAATCGCGTTTGGTGGTGCAGAACAACGTGTGGGAAACCCCGCCGCATGTGCCCGCCACACAACTTGTCAAGCTCTGGCGAGGCCAGGCACTGGCCGCCCAGGACAACTGGCACAACGGGCAGTCGGTGGACTTGCTGGCCGCGCTCAGGCAGGCCAACCCCGGTGCCACCCTGGGCGCCGATGTGGGCTGGACGCCCACCTTGCACGGGGCCATCGATCCCACCGCCGAGGTCGCGCGCAAGGTGCGCGCCCAGGCAGGTGCCACACGGGTGTGATGGCCCCCTTTTTGTTGATCAGGACGTTTGAATGAAGATCGAAAAAATTGACGGACAGGTGTTCACCTACCCCACCCGCCGCAGCGTGGACAGCGCGGGCCACTCGCACCCTGGCGAACTGGGTCAGGCCAAACAGGTGCTGTTGAGCATCACCTGCGACGATGGCAGCACCGGCCACTGTTTTGCCCCTTGCGAAGTGATCCGCCCCCACGTGCTGGACAGCTTTGTGCGCAAGGTGCTGATCGGTCGCGACCCCATGCACCGCGAAGCGCTGTGGCACGAGCTGGAACACTGGCAGCGCGGCAGCGCTGGCCAGCTCACCGACCGCGCCCTGGCGGCGGTGGACACCGCGTTGTGGGATCTGGCCGGGCGTTCGCTGGGCGAGCCGGTGTACAAGCTGCTGGGCGGATACCGCGACAAGGTGCCGGCCTACGGCAGCACCATGTGTGGCGACGAAACGCCTGGTGGCCTCTCCACCCCCGACGAATACGCCGCCTTCGCCGTCAAGCTGGTGGCGCGGGGCTACCGTGGCATCAAGCTGCACACCTGGATGCCGCCGGTGTCCTTCGCGCCCGACGTGGACATGGACATCCGCGCCTGCGCCGCCGTGCGCGAAGCCGTGGGGCCCAACGTGCCGCTGATGCTCGACGGCTACCACAGCTACAGCCGCACCGACGCCCTGCGCATCGGCCGTGCCCTGCAGCGCCTGGACTTCACCTGGTTCGAAGAGATGATGAACGAGCAGAGCATGGCCTCCTACGTGTGGCTGGCCGAGCAGCTCGACATCCCCATCCTCGGCCCCGAGAGCCTGTCCGGCAAACACCACAGCCGTGCCGACTGGATCAAGGCCGGCGCCAGCGACATCCTGCGCGCTGGCGTCACCGGCGTGGGCGGCATCTCGCCGGCGCTGAAGGTGGCGCACATGGCCGAGGGGTTTGGCATGAACTGCGAGGTGCACGGCAACGGCGCCGCCAACCTGGCGGTGTGTGCGGCCGTGCGCAACTGCCGCTGGTACGAGCGTGGCCTGCTGCACCCCTTCCTCGACTACGACGAGGTGCCCGCCTACCTGCACCGCCTGCCCGACCCCATGGACGCGCAGGGCTATGTGCACCTGTCGCAAGCGCCGGGCCTGGGAGAGGACATCCACTTCGAGTACATCGAGGCCCACACGGTCGCGCGGTTCTGAGCGTCGCATGGGGCTGAGGGCCCATGCGTCAAAATCGGTGCTTCCTCCACCGACACAGGAACGCGCATGGGCAACCGACTCACTCAAATCGCCACCCGCACCGGCGACAACGGCACCACCGGCCTGGGCGACAACACCCGGGTCTCCAAGAACAGCCTGCGCGTGCACGCCATGGGCGAGGTGGACGAACTCAATTCGCACATCGGCGTGCTCTTGTGCGAAGACGTGCCGGACGATGTGCGCCAGACCCTGGTCGAGGTGCAGCACCAGTTGTTCAACCTCGGGGGCGAACTCTCCATACCGGGGTTTGAGCTGCTCAAGCCCGAAGCCGTGCTGGCGTTGGACGAAGCCCTGGCCACCCACAACGAGCGCCTGCCCCGTTTGCAGGAGTTCATCCTCCCGGCCGGCAGCCGTGCAGCCGCCTTGTCGCACGTGTGCCGCACCGTGGCCCGCCGTGCCGAGCGTGCTGTGGTGGCGCTGGGCAACGAGGAGGCCATCAAGGACACCCCGCGCCAGTACCTCAACCGCCTGAGTGACCTGATGTTCGTCTTCGCCCGTGTGCTCAACCGCATGAACGGTGGCGACGACGTGTACTGGAAAAGTGAGCGCCTGAAGCAGGCCGCCGATTGAGCCAGCCAGCACGCAGCCGGCGCGGGGGAAGCATCCGCCCAAAAAAAATCCTGGCCAGGGGCCAGGATTGGGAAGCCTCTTTGCTTTGACACATTGAGGCGCCCGCTCAGGGAGGAAAAGCGGGGAGCCATCAAGGACGGCCCACGCGAATTCTAAGCGAAAATTTGTAGAAATTTGACAAACAAAGATGCCACCCGTGGTATCCGTCTGTATCAGACAACAACCGGATTCCAAGTGACAGAAGTGCTCACGCCGAGCGCGGCCAGGCGCTTGCGCATGCGGGTGATGTGGTGGTCTTTGCTCAACAGCTGGGCCCGGTGGGCCAGTGCCAGATCGATGAATTTCTGATCGTCCGCGTCCGTGCAGGTGACGGGCGCTTTGGGCGCATCCGCCACCTGATCGCACAGCCCATCCATGGCCGCCAGCACCGTGCTCGTGTCGCATTGGTGGAAGGCGATGCGCGCGGCCAGTTTGGGATAACCCAGCACACGTTCCAGTTCATCGCGCATGGCACGTGTCGCAATCCAGCGGACCCGACCGGTTTGCAGCGCATCCCACAGCGCTGTGGTGGATGCGTCTTTGAACACCAACAGATCGAGCGCGACGTTGGTGTCGATGACGAGCGGAGCCCCCACGCGCCCCACTGCGTGTGGCCGCTGCCCCCCAAGGGGGCTGACGCCGCCTTGGGGCGGCCCGGCGGCGGCGTCGGCCGGCACCGCGTCAGCCGGCATCGGAGGGCGCAGCCGGCTTGGTGTTGCGGCCCGCCACCAGATCGAAGCGGAACAGGCGGCATTCGATGGGGCCGTTCCACAGCGGCACACGCCGGCTTTCCTTGAATCGCATCTTGCCCGGCAGTTTCAGGTCGGGCGTGAGCAGCCAGGCGCTCCAGCCGCTGTAGTGTTTTTTCCAATGGCTGGCCAGGCGTTCGAAGAAGGCGTCCACTTCGCCGCCGTCGGCGTTCTGCGCGTGTTCGCGCGCCCGCACGGTGGCCCGCTGTTCTGCGCGCTGTCCGGCCACGCCAGCCGCCGCAATGCGTTCGCCGTAGGGCGGGTTGAGCAGCATCACGCCGGGTTGCTCGCTGGGTGGCATGCGTTGCAGCGCGTCGCCACCGCGCAGTTCGATGGCGTGAGCCACGCCGGCGCGCTGCGCGTTGCGCTGCGCGAAGTCCACCATGCGGAAGGCCACGTCGCTGCCAAAGATGAAGGGCTTTTGCCCTTCGGGCCAGGGCTTTTGTGCCGCCTGTGCCTGGGCCTTGATGCCCTGCCACACATGGGACTGGAAGGGCAGCAGTTTTTCGAAGGCAAAGCGGCGTGTGCTACCAGGCGCGATGTTGAGCGCCATCTGCGCGGCCTCGATGAGCACGGTGCCGCTGCCGCAGCAGGGGTCGTACAGGGGCAGGGCGGCGCCCTGGCTGCCGTCCCAGCCGGTCGCCGCGATCATGGCGGCGGCCAGGGTTTCTTTCAGCGGCGCGTCGCCTTTGTCTTCGCGCCAGCCGCGTTTGAACAGCGGCTCGCCCGAGGTGTCGATGTAGACGGAGCACTGGCCTTCGGTCAGGTGGGCAAACACCCGCACGTCGGGCCAGGTGGTGTCGATGCTGGGGCGCTCGCCGGTCTTGTGGCGCAGGCGGTCGCAGACCGCGTCCTTCACCCGCAGGGCGGCAAAGTTCAGGCTCTTGAGCGGGCTGTGCTGCGCGGTGATCTCCACTTTGAGCGTGTGCCGGGGCGTCATCCAGATTTCCCAGGCCACACCGCAGGCGATCTCGTAGATGTCGTCTTCGCTGCGGTAGGGCTCGTAGGCCAGCTCCACCAGCACGCGCTGCGCCAGGCGGCTGTGCAGGTTGAGCAGCATGGCGTCGCGCCAGCTGGCCTTGAGCAACACACCGCCGCGCGAGCGTGACATGTCGCCATCGGCCACGCCCACGATGCGCTTGACCTCAGCGGCCAGAAAGTCTTCCACGCCAGCGGCGCAGGGCAGGAAAAGGGTGAGTTGGTTCATGTGGGCTTTTCGATCCGCCGCCGGGCCGCCCCAAGGCGGAACAGCCCCCTCGGGGGGCGGCGACCCGCGCAGCGGTGGAGCGTGGGGGTCATCGTTTTCTCAAATTGGCGGGTGCGATGCGAAGGGCCTCGCGGTACTTGGCCACCGTGCGGCGTGCGCACTCAATGCCTTGTTCCTTGAGCATTTCCGACAGCTGGTTGTCCGACAGCGGCTTGGCTACATCTTCAGACGCCACAAACTGTTTGATCAGCGCGCGCACGGCGGTGCTCGACGCGTTGCCGCCGGTCTCCGTCCCCAGGCTGGAGCCGAAGAAGTACTTGAGCTCGTAGGTGCCAAAAGGGGTGGCCATGTACTTGGCGGTCGTCACGCGGCTGATGGTGGATTCGTGCAGGCCCAGCTCATCGGCGATCTCGCGCAGCACCAACGGTCGCATGGCCAGCTCGCCGTGCATGAAGAAGTTGCGCTGGCGCTCGACGATGGCGCTGGAGACCCGCAGGATGGTGTCGAAGCGCTGCTGGATGTTCTTGATGAACCAGCGCGCCTCCTGCAGCCGCTGCTGCATGCTGGCCGCGCCTTCGCCCTTGTCGCCGCGCCCTTGTCGCAGCGCGTTGGCGTAGATGTCGTGCACCCGCAGGCGTGGCATCACGTCGGGGTTGAGCTGCACCTTGAAGCCGCGCCCCGCCTTGGTGACGATGACGTCGGGCACCACGGTGTTGCGTTCCACGTTGGCGAAGCGCCGGCCCGGCTTGGGCTCCAACCGGCTGATCAGCGCCAGGCCCTCGCGCACCACGGCCTCGTCCAGGTGGCAGGCGGCGGCCAGGCGTTTGGCGTCGCGCCGCGCCAGCAGGTCCAGCGGCTGCGCGCACATGGCCAGCGCGGCCTGGGCAGCGGGGCTGTTGCGCAGCTCTTCGATTTGCAGCCGCAGGCATTCGGCCAGATCGCGCGCACCCACACCAGCCGGGTCCATGTTCTGCAGCCAGTGCAGCGCCAGGTTCAGGACCTGTTCGGTGGCTTCACGGGCCTCCCAGTCGTCGCCAGCCAGCGCGGCGGCGAGGTCGGTGATGGGCTCGTCCAGGTAGCCGTCGTCGTTGAGCGATTCGATCAGGAAGTACAGCGCTGCGCGCTCCTCTTCATTGAGCCGCAGGCCCAGGGCCTGCTGGTGCAGGTGGGCCTGCAGGCTGATGTGTTCGCTGGCCAGCTCGGCGGCGCTGGCGGTTTCATCGTCGGCGTTGTTGCGGTTGCGCGGCGCGGCCTCGCCGCCCCATTCGCCGTCGTCGGGCGTGAAGGACACGGTGCCATCACCGTCCCAGTCGGGCTCGCTGCTGCCCACCTCTTCGCTGAAGTCGTCGCTTTCGCTGCTGGTGGTCGCCGGGCCGCTGTCCGCGCTCCATTCGCTCACCTGATCGCCGGTGCTGACCGGTGCGTTTTCGGCGTCCACGCCAAACGCCTCGCGCTCGGCCACCTCCTCGCTGCGCTCCAGGAAGGGGTTCTCGTCGAGCATCTGCTCGACCTCCTGCGCCATCTCCAGCGTGGAGAGCTGCAGCAGCCGGATGGACTGCTGCAGTTGTGGGGTCAGCGACAGATGCTGGGAAACACGAAGCGAAAGGCTTTGCTTCATACGGCCGCAGCGCAGGGCCGCCCCAAGCCAGGCCAGCCCCCTGGGGGGGCAGCGACCCGCGAAGCGGTGGAGCGTGGGGGTTTCATGGGCATCACATGCGGAAGTGTTCGCCGAGGTACACCCTTCGCACATCCGCGTTTTCGACGATCTCCGAAGGCGTGCCCCGGGCCAGCACGCGGCCCTCGTTGATGATGTAGGCGTGGTCGCAGATGCCCAGCGTTTCGCGCACGTTGTGGTCGGTGATGAGCACGCCGATGCCACGCGACTTGAGAAAACCGATGATGCGCTGGATCTCGATGACGGCAATCGGGTCGATGCCGGCAAAGGGCTCGTCGAGCAGGATGAAGCGCGGGTTGCTCGCCAGCGCGCGGGCGATTTCGACCCGGCGCCGTTCGCCGCCCGACAAGGCGGGAGCCGGCGACGAGCGCAGGTGCGACACGTGCAGGTCTTCCAGCAGTTGCGTCAGGCGTTCGTCCAGGGCTTGGGCGGTGTAGGGCTTGCCGGTGGCGGGGTCGTCCTGCAGCTCCAGCACGGCACGCACGTTGTCTTCCACGCTGAGCTTGCGAAAAATCGAGGCTTCCTGCGGCAGGTAGCCCAGGCCCAGGCGTGCCCGGCGGTGGATGGGCAGGCGTTCGACGGCCTGGCCGTCGAGCGTGATCTGCCCCGCATCGGCCCGCACCAGGCCCACGATCATGTAGAACGAGGTGGTTTTGCCGGCACCGTTGGGGCCCAGCAGGCCCACCACTTCGCCTTCTTCCACCGCCAGCGACACGTCCTTGACCACCTTGCGGCTGCCATAGGCCTTTTGCAGGCCACTGGCTTCCAGCCGGCGTTTGGGCGCCAGCGGTGCAGATGTGTGCGCGCTCACTGCTTGCCTGGCCCCATGCTGGGGCTGGGTTTGAGCACGGGAGCGGGGCTGTTTGCCGGGGCGGTGGCGCTGGCGTCGGCCTTGGGCACCGGGGTCAGCATGGCGCGAACGCGCCCGCCGGGGTTGTTGGGGGTGGCGGCCGTGGTGGCTGTGCCACCGTCCACCGTGAACACGTCGGCCCCGTTGTCGTAGACGATGGTGTTGCCAGCCGTTTCGTCGTTCAGGTTGCTGCCCCGGTAGCGGCGCAGCACGGCGCGGCCGATGAATTTCACCGTGTCGGCCTGGCTGTTGTATTCGATGCGGTCGGCCACGCCCTCGATGTGTTCATCGACCACATCGCGCTTCTGGCGGAAGAAGGCCTGTTGCTGCGCGTTGCCCAGCACGATGCCGAACTGCTGGCCCTGAGCGCCTTGGCGCACCTCGATTTGTTGGCCCCGGATGAGGATGCTGCCTTTGGTCACCACCACGTTGCCGGTGAACACGCTGGTTTGGCGGCCGTCCTCGTGGCGCAAGGCGTCGGCCTCCACGTTCATGGGCTTGTCGCGGTCGGCCTTCTCGGCCCAGGCTGCCACACCGGCGCACGCGGCCAAGGTCAGCAGCATGGCCTGGCAGAGGTGGGTCAGGGTCGGGAACGGCATGTTGGGTAGGGCATGGAAATTGCATGGCATTGTAAGCCGGTGCTTTCCGGCCTCAGCCGTGGCGCGGGCACAAAAAAGCCCGCCGGAAGAGGGCGGGCCTGGACCAGGGCCTGTGGCTCAGCCCTTGCGCGACTGTGCGATCAGGTGGTCGGCCACCAGCAGCGAGCGCGGCAGCGTCTGCGCCAACGAACCTGAGGTGAAGTATTTGCCGGCGATGCCCAAAGACGGCACACCGTCCACCTGGTAGGCGTCTTGCAACTGGGTGGCACGGCGGGCTTTGCCGGCCACGCCGAAGGCGTTGTAAGCCTCCAGGAACTTGGCGCGGTCCACACCCTGTTTGGCGACCCAATCGGCGATCTGGTCCTGGGTGGCCAGGCGCTGGCGTTCGGTGTGGATGGCGTGGAAGACCTTGCGGTGCATCTCCTCGACCTTGCCCAGGGCCTCCAGCGCGTAATACAGGCGCTGCTGGGGCACAAAACTGTCCTGAAAGGCCACCGGTGCGCGTTTGACCACCACGTGGGCCGGTTGCCGCTTCGCCCAGGCGTCGAACGCGGGTTCGAAGGCGTTGCAATGGGGGCAGCTGTACCAGAAGAACTCGATCACTTCGACCTTGTCGGCCGGCGCATCGACGGGGGCCGGGCGGCTCAGCTTGAGGTAGTCACTGCCCTCCTTGAAGGTGGCCTGGGCCTGCGCGTGGCTGGCGCCCAACAGGCCCGTGGAGGCGGTGCCGGCCATCAGCACGGCCTGGGTGAATTCGCGGCGTTGCATGTTCAACAATCTCCTTGCCAAAACGGCGGTTGCTCCGAGTGGAGCGCGTCACGGCGGCAAAAGTTCAAAAACGTGGCTGCGTGTCGCTGATCCATTGCATGTGCGCCGTACCCGTGGCGCATGAAGCGGCCGAACCGGGAGACACCGCCGGGCCGGCTCTGCCGGACGGCTGGTGTCGCCCCTTGAGGGGGATGCGGCCACACGCAGTGGGCAAGCGACGGGGTGGTCAACAACACTTCAGCGTTGCACGCGCACCAGCGCGGCTTCAATGCCGTTGCCGGCCAGCTTGGCCTGGGTGGCGTCGGCGTCGGCCTTGGCACGGTGGGGGCCGGTGCGCACACGGTAGACGGTTTGACCCGCCTGCTCGCGTTCGGTGACCTTGGCGTCAAATCCCAGCATGGCCAGCTTGGCGCGCTGCGCCTCGGCGTCAGCCGGCGTGCGGAAAGCGCCCGCTTGCACAAAATAAATGAAAGCGTCGGACTCCGTGGCGCCGCTGGCCGGCACTGCCGCCACCGTGCCGCCTGCCGGCGAGTTGCCCTGCGTGCGGCTGCGCGCCAGGTCGCCCAGGGGATCGGACGACGTGGCCGGGGACGTGGCGGCGGGCTTGGCCGCAGGGGCCGGCGACCCTTCTGCCTTGACCGCACCTTCTTCGGGCGCCTGCGCATCGGCCTTGGGCGTTGCCGGCTTGTTGCCCGCCAGGCCCGCGTTCGGGTTCCAGTTGCGGTTCTTCTCGGCCTCGATGGCGTCTTGTGTGGGCTTGCGCGACACGCCCCGGTCCACAAAGGGCACCGGCACTTTGGTCACATAGACCGCCACCGCCAGGGCCAGACCCAGGCCCACCAACAGGCCGGCCAGAAAACCGATCAGGGTTCCACCAAGTTGCTTCTTCATGCTGTTCACATCTTTTGCGGTGCGCTCACACCGAGCACAGCCAGGCCATTGTGCAGCACCTGTGCGGTGGCCGCGACCAGGGCCAGGCGGGCACGTTTGACGGCCTCGTCTTCCACCAGAATGCGCTCCGCGTCGTAGTACGAGTGGTAGGCGGCGGCCAGCTCGCGCAGGTAGAAGGTCACGTCGTGGGGCGCAAAGTCGGTGGCGGCAGCGCTCAGCATCTCGGGGTACTTGGCCAGTTGCAGCAGCAGGGCCTGGGCCTGCGGGCCGGTCAAGGCCGAAAGGTCAGCGTCTTTCAGGGTGGCGGCGTCACCGCCTTCCTTGTCTTTCCAGGAGGCCAGCACCGAGCAGATGCGCGCGTGTGCGTACTGCACGTAGTAGACCGGGTTGTCGTTGTTCTTCTGGATCGCCAGATCGATGTCGAAGGTGTATTCGGTGTCCGGCTTGCGGCTCAGCAGGAAGAAACGCACCGCGTCCTTGCTGGTCCATTCGATCAGGTCGCGCAGCGTCACGTAGCTGCCTGCGCGTTTGCTGATCTTCACTTCCTCGCCGCCCTTGACCACGCGCACCATGGTGTGCAGCACGTAGTCGGGGTAGCCCTGGGGGATGCCCACACCCGCCGCCTGCAGGCCGGCGCGCACGCGGGCGATGGTGCCGTGGTGGTCGGTGCCCTGGATGTTGATGACCTTGGTGAAGCCACGTTCCCACTTGGCGATGTGGTAGGCCACGTCGGGGACGAAGTAGGTGTAGGAGCCGTCGCCCTTGCGCATCACGCGGTCCTTGTCGTCACCGTAGTCGGTGGACTTGAGCCACAGCGCGCCCTCGTGTTCGTAGGTCTTGCCGGCGTCGCGCAGCTTTTGCACCGCCGCGTCCACCTTGCCGCTGGTGTAGAGGCTGGATTCGAGGTAGTACTGGTCGAATTTGACCGAGAAGGCCTTGAGGTCCAGATCCTGTTCGTGGCGCAGGTAGGCCACGGCAAAGAGACGGATGTCGTCCAGCGCCGCCGGGTCACCGCTGGCGGTGAATTCGCGGTCGTCCGAATGCACCGTTTTCTTGGCCAGGTAGTCGTTGGCAATGTCCTGGATGTAGTCGCCGTTGTAGGCCTGCTCCGGCCATGCGGCATCGCCGGGTTTCACGCCCTGGATGCGCAACTGCGTGCTGGTGGCCAGGGTGTTGATCTGCACGCCCGCGTCGTTGTAATAAAACTCGCGGTGCACGTTCCAGCCCTGGGTTTCGAACAGGTTGCAGATCGCATCGCCCAGCGCGGCCTGGCGGCCGTGGCCCACGTGCAGCGGGCCGGTGGGGTTGGCCGAGACGAACTCCACCAGCACCCGCTCGTTGCGCGCCGGCTGCTGGCCGAAGGCCGCACCCGCGCCCAGCACCTCGCGCACCACCTGCTGTTTGGCAGCGGCTTTCAGGCGGACGTTGATGAAGCCGGGGCCGGCGATGTCGATGGCCTCCACCCACTGGCCAAAGGCCGGCGTGGCCAGCAGCGCATCGCGCAGCTGCTCGCCCAGCTGGCGCGGGTTGGCCTTGAGCGGCTTGGCCAGCTGCATGGCGGCGGTGCAGGCGAAATCGCCGTGCGCCGCCACCTTGGGCGATTCAAAAGCGGCACGCGCACCGGCGCCCGGGGACAGTTTTTCCAGCTCGGCGGCGAGGGCGGCGAGCAATTCGGTCTTGGCTTGAAGCATCGCGGGATTTTACGAGCCGGCTGTTTCCTGGGCGCCACAGGCTTGTTACAGGTGCTTCAAGTTTCTTGCGCGTCGAGCCGTTTTTGGGTGTGATGCCCGTCGGCGCCCATCCCGGTCGCTTTTCTTTTCAGGAGAGGAACCCCATGAAACTGACCTTTGTTGCGCTGTCTTTGGCTGGCCTGGCTTTTGTTGCGCAGGCCCAGACGGCCGCGCCTGCGGCTGCCACGGCATCCGCCCCAGCACCAGCGGCCTCACCCGCACCCGCTGCCGAGGCCAAACCCGCCAAGGCCCGCACCGCACAAAACAACCGCATGTCCGAGTGCAGCGCCGAGTTCAAGGCCACCGGCAAGGAAGGCAAAGAGCGCCAGGCCTTCATGAAAACCTGCCTGAGCACCAAGGCGGCCGACGGCAAAAAGGCCCGGAACGAAAAAATGACCCAGTGCAGCGCCGACTTCAAAGCCACCGGCAAAGAAGGCAAGGAGCGCAAGGCCTTTATGAGCGAGTGCCTCAAGGGCTGATGTCCGACTTGATGGACGGAATACAGAAGCGCCCAGCAAAAATGAATGGCAAGCGATTTGTCATCGCCTTGATCTGCTGGTTGTTGTCTAGTTTTGGCGTTCTTATTTCGGTCTTGGTAGTGTTGGGGACGGCCATTGTCGACTGGATAAAGCACGGTCGATTGGGCCTCCCCCTTTTCGTTGGTTTGGCAGTTACTTACGCGTGGCTGGCACTGTTTGTTCTGACTCGGGGATGGTTGACTGAGCAAAAGCCACATTGGAGTTGGTACACAGTAGGGCCTGCGGTCGGTCTTGGCAGTGCGTTGTTGTTTTTGCCATTTTTCTGGATGTATGGGTCGGCAGCCGCTCTTGCTGTCTACTTAACTTACTTCCACGTCTGTGTCTCGCGTGGAGCAAGCCTATGCCAGCCGGATAGATAACGGTGTTTGCTCAACTTTGTGCCAAGCTGATTCGCGCCGCCGCCTTCACCGCCGCCGTCAGCCGCTGCGCGGAAGGCGCCTCGCGCGCCCAGTGTTGCCAGTACAGGGTCACGTCTACGGTGGCGCCGGGCAACACCTCTTCAAAGCCGGGGTGCCCGGCCAGGTGTTGCTCGGGCACCATGCCCCAGCCCAGACCCAGCGCGATGGCGGTCTCGAACGCTTCCACCGAGGGGGCGAAGTGGCGCGGGTATTCGGGTTGGCGCAGCTCGAAGTGTTGCGCCAGGAACGTGTCTTGCAGGGCGTCTTTGCGGTTGAAGATGATGGCCGGCTGTTGCAGCAGCTTGTGCACCGACACCGCGCCGCTGGCCGTGCGGCAGCGTGCCACCACCTCCGGCGCGGCCACACAGCGGTAGCGCATCACGCCCAGGGGCTCGGCCACACAGCCGCGCATGGCTTGCGCCAGTGTCGTCACGCAGCCCATCACGTCGCCGCTCTTGAGCGCGTCGTGCGTGTGGTCCTGGTCGTCGATCAGGATGTCGAGCAGCAGCTTGTGGCGTTTGAGCAGCGGCGCCACGCCGGGCAAAAACCAGCCCGCCACCGAGTCGGCGTTGATGGCCACGCCCAGCGTCTGCCACCGTTGGCGCGCGGCGCTGTGCTGCCCCTGCAAGCCGGCCAGCAGGTCGGCCTCCATCGAACGCACCTGCTTCACATGCGCCAGCAGCGCCTGGCCGGCGGCGGTGGCGTGTACCGCCTTGCCGCGCACCAGCAAACGTTGGCCCAGTTGTTCCTCCAGCCCACGTATGCGCAGCGACACGGCGGCCAGCGTGATGTGCAGGGCCTGGGCGGCAGGGCCAAAGCCGCCGTGCTCCACGACGGCAGCCAGGGCGTCGAGCTGTTTGGCGTCGAGCATGGGTTAAGTAAAACTTGAGTGAAGTGAAAACAAGTCAATTCAGTTTAATTCAAGTCATGACAAGCGCACACTGCAGGCCGTTGTGAACCTTGTGTTTTGGGTGCTTTCATGTCCATCGCTTTGCCTTTTGTTTCGTTGTCGCCGGCTTTCACCGCCGGCCTGGTGCTCAGCCTGTCGCTGATCATGGCCATTGGCCCGCAGAACGCGCACGTGCTGCGCATGGGCCTGCAGCGCCAACATGTGTGGCTGACCATCGCCATCTGTGTGGTCACCGATGTGAGCCTGATTGCGTTGGGTGTGTTGGGCCTGGCGCAACTCGGGGGCTTGAGCGACAAGCTGCAGGGCGCGCTGATCGGCGCGGGGGTGTTGTTCCTCGCGGTGTACGGCTGGCAGGCGTTTTTGCGCTTCCGCCACCCCCGCGCTGGTGGCATCACCGCGTCGGGCGTGCCGCAGGCCCTTACCCGCCGGCAGGCGGTATTGCAAGCGCTGGCCTTTTCGTGGCTCAACCCGCATGCCTGGCTGGACACCGCTGTGCTGATCGGCACCGCCTCGCTGGCCTACGGGCAAGGCAGCAGGGTGTTTGGCCTGGGCGCGGCCACCGGCTCGCTGCTGTGGTTTGTGGGCCTGGGCGTGGCCATGTTCTGGCTGGGTCGCCGGCTCAATTCGGTGGCGGTGTGGCGGGCGCTCGATGGTCTGGTGGCGCTCATGATGTGGGGCACCGCTGCCTGGTTGGTCGCGAGCTTGTTTTGAGGGAAGTCGCCATGCAAAAGCCCGTCACGATTTTTGGCCCCGACTTTCCTTTTGCCTACGACGACTGGCTGGCCCACCCGGCCGGGCTGGGTGCTTTACCGGCCGAGCGCCTGGGCACAGAGGTAGCCATTGTGGGCGCCGGCATGGCCGGCCTCACGGCGGCCTACGAGCTGATGAAGCTGGGCGTGAAGCCTGTGGTGTACGAGGCCTCGCGCCTGGGCGGGCGGCTGCGCTCGCAGGCGTTTGAAGGTGGGCAGGGCGTGGTGGCCGAGCTGGGCGGCATGCGTTTTCCGGCGTCTTCGCGCGCCTTCTGGCACTACGTTGATTTGCTGGGCCTGCGCAGCCAGCCCTTTCCCAACCCGCTCACGCCGGCCGCCGGCTGCACCGTGGTCGACTTGGCAGGGCAAACCCACTGGGCGCGTTCGCTGGACGACCTGCCGCCGCTGTTCCGCGAGGTGGCCGAGGCCTGGGGTCAGGCGCTGGAAGGTGGCGCCGGTTTCAGCGGGCTGCAGCAGGCCTTGCGCGAGCGCGACGTGCCGCGTCTCAAAGCCTTGTGGGATCAGCTCGTGCCTTTGTGGGACGACCGCACCTTCTACGACTTTGTCGCTCAATCGCCCGCCTTCGCGGCCCTGAGTTTTCGCCACCGCGAGGTGTTTGGACAGGTGGGTTTTGGCACCGGAGGCTGGGACTCGGACTTTCCCAACTCCATGCTGGAGATCCTGCGTGTGGTGCTCACCGGTTGCGACGAGGACCAGCACCTGATCGAGGGTGGCGTGCAGCAGGTGCCCGAGGGCCTGTGGCAACACGCCCCCGCGCAATTGGCGCACTGGCCCGCAGGCACCACGCTGGCACGGCTGCACGGTGGCGCGCCGCGCGCCGGCGTGGAGGCGCTCAAGCGCGCGCCCAGCGGCCACATCGCCGTCACCGACACCTGGGGCGTCACACGCGAACACGCGGCCGTGCTCGTCACGTGCCAGAGCTGGCTGCTCACCACCCAGATCGATTGCGAAGAGTCGCTGTTCTCGCAGCCGCTGTGGATGGCGCTGGACCGCACGCGCTACATGCAGTCGTCCAAAACCTTTGTGATGGTGGACCGACCGTTCTGGAAAGATCTGCGGCCTGACGGCCCGCAGCAGGGTTGGCCCCAAATGGGCATGACGCTGACCGACCGCCTCACGCGTGGCACCTACTTTTTCGACAACGGGCCGGACCGACCGGCCGCCATTTGCCTGTCGTACGCGTGGATGAGCGACGCGCTCAAGATGCTGCCGCACAGCACCGAGAAGCGGGTCGAGCTGGCGCTTTCGGCGCTGCAAAAAATCTACCCCGACGTGGACATCCGCAGCCACATCATTGGCGACCCCATCAGCGTGTCGTGGGAGGCCGACCCGCATTTCCTCGGTGCCTTCAAGGGCGCGCTGCCCGGCCACTACCGCTACAACCACCGCATGTACGGCCACTTCATGCAAGACGCCCTGCCTGCTGCCGAGCGCGGCATTTTCCTCGCGGGCGACGACATCTCGTGGACACCCGCGTGGGTGGAAGGCGCGGTGCAGACCGCGCTCAACGCCGTGTGGGGTGTGGTGCATCATCTGGGTGGCGCCTGCCACACGGCCAACCCCGGCCCCGGCGAGGCCTACCCGCAGATCGGCCCCCTGGCCTTGCCCGAATGACCCCCACAACCGACCTCACCCTGGCCCTGTGGCAAACCGCCTATGCGGCCGACGTGCCCGCCGCGCTGCGTGCGTTGGACGACGCGGCGGCGCAGGCGCGTGCCCAGGGTGCGAACGTGTTGGTGTGCCCGGAGATGTCGCTCACCGGCTACCTGTTGGGCGCGGATCGCATCGCGGCCTTGGCCGAGCCCACCGATGGGCCCTTGCTGCAAGCCGTGGCCGCCACCGCGCGCCGCCACGGCATCGCCATCGTGGCCGGCTGGGCCTGTGCCACATCGGGTCGACCCCACAACGCCGTGGCGTTTGTGGACGCCGAAGGTGTGCTGTTGAACGTCTATGCCAAGACCCATTTGTTTGGCGACGCCGACCGAGTCCAGTTCGCGCCCGGCCCGGCGCTGCCCACGGTGTTCAGCTACCGGGGTTGGCGTCTGGGCCTGCTGATTTGCTACGACGTGGAATTCCCCGAGCCTGTGCGCCACCTCGCCTTGTTGGGCGCCGATGTGGTGTTGGTGCCCACCGCCAACATGCGTGAATACGACGAGGCGCCCACCTTGCTGGTGCCTGCACGCGCTTGCGAGAACCGCGTGTACCTGGCCTACACAAACGCGTGTGGGCGCGAGGGTGACACCAACTACGGGGGCTTGAGCACGGTGGCCGGCCCGCTGGGCGCGGTGCTGACGCAGGCGGGGCGCGATGCGTCGCTGAGCGTGGTGCGTTTGAGCACGCAGGCGCTGTTGGCCGCACGCCAGAGCTCACCGCTGCCGCACCGGCGCAGCGATCTCTACTGAAGCGGCAACCGCCGGTCTTCTGCCACCCAGCGCGCGTACTCGTCGGCATCCAGCGGCTTGCTGAACAGGAAACCTTGCAACTGGTCGCAGCCCAGCTCGCGCAGAAAGGCCATCTGCTCGCGGCTTTCCACGCCTTCGGCCACGATCTCTTGCCGCAGTTGTTTGCCCATGGTCACGATGGCCTGGGCGATGGCGCAGTCGTTGGCTTCGTGGGGCACGCCGATGACAAACGCGCGGTCGATCTTGAGCGTGGTGATGGGAAAACGCTTCAGGTAGGCCAGGCTGGAGTAACCGGTGCCGAAGTCGTCGAGCGCGATGGACAGGCCCATGGCCACCAGCTGGTTAAGCACGGGCAGCACCATCTCGGGGTTGCGCATGACCAGGCTTTCGGTGATCTCCAGCTTGAGCTGTGCCGGAGGCACGCCGTGCCGGTTCAGGGTTTTTTCCACCATCTCGGGCAGGCGGTCGTCCACCTGCCGCGCCGACAGGTTGACCGCCACCGGCGGCACCACCATGCCGGCATCGGCCCAGGCGCGCAGCTGGCGGCACGCTTCGTTGAGCACCCAGTCGCCCAGCTCCAGAATCAGCCGGGTTTCTTCGGCCACGGCCACAAACTGCGCGGGCGACAGCAGCCCTTGTTCGGGGTGGTGCCAGCGCAGCAAGGCTTCGGCACCCGCGATGCGCCCCGTGCGCAGGCTCACTTTGGGCTGGTAGAACAGGCGAAGTTCGTTGCGGCTGACCGCCTGGCGCAGTTCGCTTTCGAGGCGGAAGTGGGCGCTCGCGCGCTGGTTCATTTCGCTGCTGTAAAACAGGCATTCACCGGCTTCGGTCTGGTCGCCCACTTCGCGCGCGCGGGCTGCAGCCAGTTCGGCAAAACGCAGCAGGGCCGTGGTGTCCAGGCCATCGTCGGGGAAGATGGAGACACCGATGTTGGCCGTCAACCGCAGTTCGTGGCCTTGCACCTTGAAGCTGTGGTCCAGCGTGGACAGCAGCTTTTGCGCCACGATGGCCGCGTGTTCGCGTTTGTTGATGTTGAGCAGGGCCACCACAAATTTGTCGTTGCCGGTGCGCGCCAGCACGTCTTGGTCGCGCAGCATTTTCCGGAAACCCTGGCTCACTTCCTGCAGCAGGGCATCGCAGGCGTCGTGGCCCAGCGTGTCGTACAGGATGGCCACGCGCTGCAGGTGCACCACCAGCAGGGCCCCGTGGCTTTTGTTGCGCTCCACGCCGGTGAGCGCCTGGCCCACCAGTTGCTGCAAGAGCGAGCGGTTGGGCAGGCCGGTCACGCTGTCGAAGTTGGCCAGGCGGTGCAGCCGGGCCTCGGTTTCTTTGTGGGCGCTGATGTCGGAAAAGATGGAGAAGGCGTGGGTGATCTGGCCGTGGTCGTCGCGCACCGCGCTGATGGACACGGATTGTGGGAACACCTCGCCGTTCTTGCGCCGGCCGAGGATCTCGCCGCTCCAGGGGTGTTCGCCTTTCATGGCCAGGCGCACCTGGGCGCGAAAGGCGGCGTCGTGCCGGCCCGACCGCAGCAAGTCGGGCGTTTTGCCCAGGGCCTCGGCGGCGGTGTAGCCGGTGATGCGGGTAAAGGCCGCGTTGACCACCACGATGCGTTCCTGCGCGTCCGACACCATCACGCCCTGGTTGCTGTCTTCGATGATGCGCAGGTACAGGCGCAGCTTTTCGTCGTTGCTCAGGCCATCGGGCAGGGGTTTGAACTGCGCCAGCATGCCTTCGGGTTCGCCGTCGGCATCGCGCAGCATCTGCAGCGACATGGTGGCGCGGAACACCTCGCCCGATTTTTTGCGCCGCTGCACCTCCATCAACGCGCTGTCGGAGGCCAGGAACAACTCGGCCGGGGCCTCGCCATCGTCCTTGTACAGAAACAGCACGTGTTGGCCGCGCACCTCGTCGGCGCTGTAGCCGAACAGCGCGGCCGCGCCCAGGTTCCAGTCGGTGATGTAGCCCAGCGTGTCCAGTTGCAGCGTGGGCGTCTGCGCCTCGATGTCGCGCTGGGCCTCGGACAGCGCGGCCTCGAGTTGCGCCAGCGCGCTCAAACGCGTTGGCCCCTCGGCCTGCTGGGCCTGGCGGCACAAGGCCAACCAGTCGTTGAGGGTATGGACGGACGTCATGCGGCGGGGGCCTGTGTCATCTGCAAGGCCCACACGGCCGCTTGCAGGCGCAGGCGGTTGAAGCTGGCGGCGGGCAGGCCGAGGCGGGCCAGGTGCGCGTTCAAAGCGGGCGCGTCGCCGGGCGCCTCGGAGGCTTCGACCACGCTGAGTTGTTGCCCCAGCATGCCCTCGCGTTCAAGCAAGGCGCCGCGCAGCGCGTCGGGCAGGGTGAGCGAGCTCAGCACCTGCGGCAAAGGCTGGCCAAACAGCGTGCCCAGTAGCGAGAACATGCCGCCCATGAAGGCCAGCTCTTGGGCCGCGCGGTCCAGCCCGCAGGCTTCGGCCAGCAGTTCCATGCTGCGCGCACGCAGGGTCACATGGGCGCCCAGCATGGCGCTGCGCGGGTCGTCGTCGCGGGCGGCAAACAGCATCAGGTGCAGCCAGCGGCGCAGCTGCTGGCGGCCCAGCAGCAGAATGGCCTGGGCAAAGCTGGTGATTTCGCGCCGCCCACCCAGGGCCACCGAATTGACCACCCGCAGCAGGTGGTAGGACAGCGTCACGTCTTGGCGCAGCACGGCCTCGATCTCGTGGGTGTCGGCGTCGGCGCTGACCAGTTGCACCAGCTGCAGCGCCCGCGCGCGTGACGCGGCCTGGGCCGCCGCCGCTTTGGCAGGAGGCTGTTGGTACCAGGCACCCACCACCCAGTGGTCGTTGTCCACCTGGGCCGGAAATGCCATGGCGGCTTGCTGGAGTTGCGCGTCAGGCAACACCGTGAGTCCTGCGTCGGTGGCCAGCGCTCGGGTGGCGTCGTCCAGCCCCGCATGGGCTGGCTCGGCCAGGTGGCAGGGCAGCGCCGCGCACAGCTCGCGCAGGACCGGATCGGCGAGCAACACCGACCACGCTTCGGGTGCTTGTGTGTCCAGGTGCAGGCGCAGCGCGGCCGGACGCCGCAGCGGGTTGGCCAGCCACTCCAGCCGGAGGGGTGTGGTGTGGGTGGGGGCGTCTGCGGTCATGGGTGTGCCGTGCGTGCGTGTGGGGGCTCAGCCGGCGGGTTGGCGCCAGAAGTCGGGCTGGCCGTAATGGTGTTTCAGAAAATCGATCCACAGGCGCACCCGCAAGGCCAGATGTTTGCGCTGCGGGAACACGGCGTAAATACCGTTCGGCGGGGCGGCAAATGTTTCCAGCACGGGCTGCAGCCGACCTGCGGCGATGTCGGCCTCCACCTCCCAGGTGCTGCGCCATGCGATGCCGTGGCCGGCCAGGCACCATTCGTGCAATACCTGGCCGTCGGAGCAGTCCAACGGGCCGCCGGGGCGCAGGTGCACCAGCTCGCTGGCGCCACCGTCGCGTGGCACCATGAAGGCCCAGCCCCGCGTCTGGGACGCGTCGGACGAGAGCGTGAGGCAGGCAAAACGCGCCAGTTCAGATGGGTGCTGCGGCACCCCATGGCGCTGCAGGTAGGCGGGGGTGGCCACACACAGGCGGCGGTTGTCGGCCAGGCGCACGCTGACCAGGGCCGAGTCGGGCAGATCGCCCACCCGCACCGCGCAGTCGTAGCCCTCGGCGGCGATGTCCACCACCCGGTCGCTCAGGTTGAGCGACAGCGTTACCTCGGGGTGCAGGGCGTGAAAGCGTGGCACCAGCGGCGCCACGTGGCGGCGGCCAAAACCCGCCGGTGCGGTCACGCGCAAATGCCCGCTGGCCTTCACGCCGCCGGCACTCACGCTGGCCTCGGCGCTGGCCAGATCGGTCAGCAGCCGCTGGCAGTCCTCCAGAAAAGCGCTGCCTTCGTGCGTGAGGCTGATGCGCCGCGTGGTGCGCACCAGCAGCTTGACGCCCAGTCGCTCCTCCAGCGCGTCCAGCCGCCGCCCAATGATGGCCGGCGCCACCCCTTCGGCCCGCGCCGCCGCCGTCAGGCTGCCGCGCGTGGCCACAGACACAAAGGTTTCGAGCTGCTTGAGCTTGTCCATGGCGCATTATGTGGATGGATGTAAAAAAACAAGCACCGAAGTGCCTGTTTTGATGTGTTTCACCCACAGAGGCTCATGCCGGTCGGCGCCAGGGTCAGTGGGCCCTGTTCCCCGGCACGGTTTCGGCGTCGATCGTGAACAACCCTGGCTTGGCCGGATCCACCGTCACCCGCACCCAATGCGAGTCCGGGTCACCAAACACCTCCAGGCGGGTGAAGTTGTCGAAGAAGCGCCCGGTTTTGGGGTGCATCAAGGGCCGGTTCACGCGGTACAGGTGGGTGTCGCCGTGCACGAACAACACGGGGCGGTCGAACGACAGCATCTCGTTGGTCAACGCCTTCACCAGCGGGTCGTAGGCGCTGCCTTCCGCTTGCTGAGGTACGCTGCCGCCCGCGCTGCGCACGTAGCGCGTTTTGAGGTTGTGGGTCCAGTGGGCCTCAAACCCGATGTTGGCCTGGGTGAGCAGCACCAGTCCCAACACGCCGGGTGCCTTGGCCGCCGCAAACGCCTGCTTCAGCCACGCCAGGTTGGCCGCCATGCGCGCCGTCTGTTCTGCGTCCAGCGTGGGGCTGTGGCCCCGGTTGTCGTTGCTGCCCACGGTGTGCAGCGTGGCGAACACCACCCCATGGGTGCGCCAACGCAGGTTCTCGCGGAAGCTGGCAAAGCCGGGTGTGGTGGCCTGGCTGATCAGCGACATCGTGCGCTGGCCCAGGCTGCGCCCGGGTGGAAAGAAGCTGGTGCGCAGTGTGTCCAGCCGCTCCAAGGGATCGAACTGGCGCGCCTGCAGAAAGTGGCAGTCGGCCCAGTCGTTGTCGCCCGGGGTGAGCACAAAAGGGTGCACCGACCGCCGGAACGAAGCCAACACCTGCGCGTAGCGTTCGTTGGTGCAGGGCATCGAAATCGTGTCCGGGCTGTCTGCGTAGGGCCTGGGGTCGGCCTCAAAGTCGCCCACATGCGCCACAAAGGCCAGGGGCGCGCGGTTCATCGCGTCCACCATGCGGTCAAACGCCCGCTCGTTTTCGATGGAATACGCGGTGTCGCCGATGGCGGCGAATGCGAAGGGCCGGTGCGGTGTGTTCTGGGCCTGGGCCTGGGCCTGGGCCTGGGCCTGGGCCTGGGCCTGGGCGCTGGGGCCAAGGCCAAAGCAGAATGTGGCAAAAGCCACAGCGGCCCAGATGCCGGCCCGTTGGGCCTTGGTTTTCAATGGCCTGTGCATGGCAGGTTCCTCCCGGTCGACATTGTGCAAGCACTGCGACGGCATGGCGCTCAGTGGAACCCTGAACTGGCGTTGGCTTTCGTGCGGCGGGTCGCGGCACTTGAGGTATGTCCCCCGTGGGCAATGGCCCCAAATTTAAAAGTAATCAGACCTTGCTTTTGCAATTGCCGATCGGCCGACATCATTTGGAGCCGAAGCTCTGGGTCCAGTAAGTGCCGTATTCGCTGTTGTCGTTGCTGGCACAAGCTACTGCGTAATGTTTGAATTCCGGTCGCATGATGTTTTCACAATGTTCGGCGCTTTCCAGCAGGCTTTTCTGCACAGCTTCAAGGCTTGCGTAACCTGCGCCGATGTTCTCGCCCGTGTTCGCACCGTAGCCGGCGATGGTGGCTCTTTGGCCGGTGGTCAAGCCATCAGGATTGGTATGGCCGAAGAAATTTCGGTGTGCCATGTCTTTGGAGTGAGCGGTGGCTGCCGCATGCAGTGCTTGGTCCCATTGCAGGCGCGGTGCCGCGCTCATGGCCTTGGCGCCACACATGCGTGGCTCGGCCCTGATCTGGTTGACCATTGCGAGGGCTGTGGCCGACTCGATTGCCGAGGGGCATTGGGGCTTTTCTGCTTGCGATCCACCACCACAGCCCAGCAGTGCGAGGGCCAATGTTGTGCCGAATGTAAATTGAATGGGTTTTGATTTTTGTAATTTCAACATCTATTTTTCAGAATTGCCTCAAGGTGGGTGAGTTCCAAAAAGAACGGCGCGATGCTAAGTGAATATGTTGAATGAATGGCTGTGGTTAACCCTCGTATTTTGTCAATATCAAAGGGTGCAGGCGGGTTCAATCCATTGTTGCGATCAATTGTTCAATTGTTTGGCAATGGATTTGAGATTTGCTCGCGCGTGCCCATCACACGGTCCAAGCAACGACCTCTCCGCCTTTGTCGCCGATACCACCTATGATCCGGCCAACCGCTGCGGCGCCTCATTTGGCGCGGCATCTGAAGGTCTTGTTCCGAACCCTGGCTTGAAACCGTGAAGCTCTCGCACCTGGACGTCTGTAACGCTGTGTTGATGACAGGCTCGGTCACGGGGGCTGCGAAGCTGCTGCACCTGAGTCAGCCGGCGGTGACCAAATTGCTGCACAGCGCGGAGAACCAGTTGGGCTTCAAGCTCTTCCTGCGCGAGAAGAACAAACTGGTGCCCACTTCCGAGGCTTTGCTGTTGCAGCCGGAATTTCAGGCGATTGCGCACCGCCTGGACCGGTTGCGCGAGTTTTCCAGGACCCTGGCCAGCCAGCCCTCGCATGTGTTGCGTGTGGCCTGTGCGCCCTCCATTGCGGCGGCGCTGATTCCCCAGTGTGTCGAGGCCTTCTCGCGCCAGTACCCGGCGGTCAGCTGCGAGATCGAAACCCACGTTCATGAGGCCATCGTCCAAAAGCTCATGCAAGGCCAGTGCGACGTGGGCTTGTCCCTGGCGTCGCTGCCCAACCCGGCCATCGTGGAAGACGTGGTGGCCAGCGGCACCATCGTGGCGCTGGTGCCCAAGGCGATCAAGCAGGATTTGCCGGCCGAGATGGCCATCGCCGATCTGGCCCATTTGCCGCTCATCCGTGTGCCACCCGGAGGGCCACACGGTGCGGAACTGTTTCCGTTGCCGCAAGGCAGTGCGTCCGGCACACCGCGGTTGACGGTGTCGACCAATTACATGGCCATGCGCATGGCCGAGCGCGGCTTGGGCATCGCCAGCATCGATTCTTTCACCGCCGCGCAGGCCGACCGGCGGCTGGTGGGGGTGGTGCAGTTGCATCCGCTGATCCCCGTGCGCATTTTTCACCTGCGCGCGCACCGCGCCCAGGCGTCGCACGCCGGGCGGCGGTTCGTGCAAATCCTCGCCTCGGTGGCGGCACAAGCCCATCACACGCTGCCCCATTGAGGGGTGTTGCCGGGCGCACGTTACCCGATGTCGCGCCTGCCTGTGGTTGGTGTCGCGTGCCTGCGGCCATAACGCAATGGCATACCGCATCGCGTTTTGTGATGGCGTACTTTTTTCAAATGACAGCAGAATGAAATCAAGCCATTCAGCTGCTTGATGTGTACGACATTGACGTCAAGCACATGGAGTTCCTTCTATTTTTGTGAGGATTCTTTGTGATTGAGTTTTGCGGCGTACAAAAAACATACACCACCGGCAATGCCAGCATCACCGCGTTGCAGCGCATTGATCTGAAGGTGAATGAGGGTGAGATCTTCGGCGTGATTGGGCATTCGGGTGCTGGCAAGTCCACCCTCATCCGGCTGATCAATTTACTGGAGCGGCCGACCGAGGGCACGGTCAAGGTGTCGGGTGTTGATTTGATGGCGCTGAGCGAAAACGACTTGCGCCAATTCCGTCAGCACGTTGGCATGATTTTTCAGCATTTCAATTTGCTCGGTTCCATGACCGTGGCCGAGTACATTGCGTATGCCATGCGCATTGTGGGCCAGAAAAGCGCCCAGGCCATTGATGCCAGGGTGGACGAATTGCTGGAATTGGTCGGGCTGAGCAAACACAAGCACAAATATCCAAGGCAATTGTCGGGCGGCGAAAAACAACGGGTGGGTATTGCGCGGGCACTGTCCAACCACCCGACCGTGCTGTTGTGCGATGAAGCCACCAGTGCGCTCGATCCCCAGACCACACATTCGATCTTGCAGCTGCTGCGCCGCATCAACGAAACGCTCAAGCTGACGATCGTGCTGATCACCCACGAAATGGACGTGATTCGCACGGTGTGCGACCGCGTTGCGGTGATTGACGGCGGGCGGATTGTGGAGGAGGGGGCGGTGACACAGGTGTTTTTGCATCCGCAACACCCCACGACCAAGCGCTTCGTCCAGGAGGCTGAAGGCGCCCACGACGCGGTGGTGTGGGGCGACAACGCGGCCCCACGCGGCGGCCTGTACCGCCTGACCTTCCAGCGCGAAACCGTTCACCAACCTCTGCTCTCTCGGGTCGCCCGGTCCTTCGCGGTGGACTTCTCCATCATCACGGGCCGTTTTGGTGCCATCAAGTCCGAGCCGTGTGGCCAGGTGGTCGTTCGGGCGACGGGTGAGGCCGATCAGGTCCAGGGCGCTTTGTCCCAGTTAGCTCAGGCCGGTGTTTGTGTCGAGGAGGTCAGTGATGCGACAGTGGCTTGAAGGTTTTTTTGTCAACGTTCAATGGCGCGAGATCGGTGAAGCCACCCTCGACACACTGAGCATGCTCGGTGGCTCGCTGAGCTTGACCGTGGCCTTTGGCCTGCCCCTGGGTGTCGTGCTGTTTCTGCTCGGGCCCAAGCAGCTCCTGGACGCGCCCAAGACCTATGCGGTGTTGTCCTTCGCGGTCAACGTGCTGCGGTCCATTCCGTTCGTGATCTTGCTCATCGCGATGATTCCTGTCACGGTGTTAGTGACCGGCACATCCTTTGGCGTGGCCGGCTCCATTCCATCGCTGGTTGTGGCCGGCACGCCGTTTTTTGCGCGGCTCATCGAGTCGGCGCTGCGCGAGGTGGACCGGGGCATCATCGAGGCGTCTCTGGCCATGGGCGCGACCACCACACAAATCGTGTTCAACGCCCTGTTGCGCGAAGCCTTGCCGGGCATTCTGGCGGCCGGCACGGTCACCGCCATCGCCCTGGTGTCCTACACGGCGTTGGCTGGCGTGGTCGGCGGCGGCGGGCTGGGCGATCTGGCCATACGTTACGGCTACCAGCGGTTCCAGCTGGATGTGATGGCCATCACGATCGTGTTGTTGTTGCTCATCGTCCAGGCCTTGCAAAGCCTGGGCCAGCGGCTGGTCACTCGCTTCAGCCATTGACCGACCGTCCGCCTTTGCGCCCGTCCCCACCCCGTCCCCAACCAGGAGAACCATGATGTTCAGAAGAGCCTTGCTGTGTGCCGCCGCCTGCCTGCCGATGCTGAGTTTTGCCAACGACAAGCTCATCGTTGGTGCCAGTCCAACGCCACACGCGGAAATCCTTGAACAGATCAAGCCCGTGCTCGCCAAGCAGGGTGTGGAGCTGGAAGTCCGTGTGTTCACCGACTACATCCAGCCCAACGCCCAGCTGGCGGAGAAGCGCATCGACGCCAACTTCTTTCAGCACCAGCCCTTCATGAACGAGTTCAACCGCACCCGGGGCACGAACATCGTCAAGGTGGCGGATGTGTTCATCGCACCCTTCGGTGCCTATTCCCGCAAGGTCAAGAACGTCAAAGAGCTGCGCGACAACGCCTTGATTGCCATCCCCAACGACGCGGTGAACGCCGGACGCGCGCTCCAGCTGTTGCACCAGGCCGGCATCTTGCAACTGGCCGATCCCGCCAACAACATGGCCACCGAGCGCGACATCGTTGCCAACCCCAAGCGGGTGGTCCTCAAGCAGTTTGAGGCGCCCATGCTGCCGCGAACACTCTCCGAGGTGGATCTCTCCATCATCAACACGACGTTCGCACTCGAAGCCAAGCTGGAGCCCAACCGGGACGCCTTGTTCCTGGAGGGTGACAAATCGCTGTTCATCAACCTGCTGGCCGCCCGCCCAGACAACAAAGACAGCGAAGCGATGAAAAAACTCGTGGCCGCTTTGCGCTCGCCCGAAGTTCGCAGCTACATACAGACCCGCTTCAAAGGCAGCCTGCTGCCTGTGTTCTAAGCCCCCGCGTTTTTCTTTCTCTCACATCCACCACCTGATATGTCCTCTCTCAAACCCCAGCTCCGTTTCGAAACCCTTGCGGTTCACGCCGGTCAGAAAGTCGATCCTGCCACCGGCGCCGTGGTGGCCCCCATTCACCTGTCCACCACGTTCGAGCGCGACATTGACGGCGGCTACTCGCGCGGGTATTTGTACTCGCGCAACCACAACCCCAACCGCAACGCGCTGGAAGAGGCGCTGGCCGCGCTGGAGGGCGGGGCGGCCGGGGCGGCCTTTGGCTCGGGCCTGGCCGCCGTCACGGCGGTGTTCCAGGGCCTGCAACCGGGCGATCATGTGGTTGCGCCCAAGGACATCTACCACGGCACCGCGAACGTGCTCAAACACCTGTTTGCCAAGTGGGGCGTTGTGTTCTCTTTTGTGGACATGACCAACCTGGACGCCACCCGCGCGGCCATTCAACCCAACACCCGCATCCTGTGGGTGGAAACCCCCTCCAACCCACTGCTGCAGTGCACCGACATCGCGGCCCTGGTGGAGATGTGTGCGGGCAAAAACATCCGTGTGATTGCCGACAACACCTTTGCCTCTCCTGCCGTGCAAAACCCACTTGCGCTGGGGTGCGACATGGTGATGCACGCCACCACCAAGTACCTGGGTGGCCGCAGTGACGTGCTGGGGGGCGCCTTGGTGACGCGGCAGGCGGACGAGCACTTTGAAGCCGTGCGGACCGCCCAACTGTTCGGTGGCGCGGTGCCATCGCCCTTCGATTGCTGGCTGGTCATGCGAAGCCTGAGCACCTTGGCCTACCGCATGGCCGCGCATTGCCACAACGCCGGGCGCGTGGCGGCGTTTCTGCAAAGCCACCCCAAAGTCACGGCGGTGCACTACCCCGGCCTCACCGACAACCCCTATCACGCGTTGGCCAAACGGCAGATGCGGGCCTTTGGCGGCATGTTGTCCTTTGAGGTTCAGGGCGGGCAACCTGCAGCCATGGGCTTGGCCGCCAAGGTGGCCTTGTTCACCCGCGCCACCAGCTTGGGCGGGGTGGAGAGCCTGATCGAGCACCGCGCCTCCATCGAAGGCCCACAAAGCACCACGCCGCAGGGGCTGCTGCGCGTGTCGGTGGGGCTGGAGCACGCCGACGACCTGATCGACGACCTGGCACAGGCGCTCGATCAGGTGTGAACACGTCGGGTCACCCCCTGGATCCGAAGGCGCATCGGTGGCGCCTTGGTGGCCTGGCCGTGGTGGTGCTCGCCCAGTGTCTGGGTACCTCGCTGTGGTTCAGTCCTGCCGGCGCAGCGGTGGGCCTGATGGCGCGCTGGCAGCTGGATGGCCCCGGTTTTGCCTGGTTGCTCGCGGCCACCCAATTGGGGTTCATCGGCGGCTCGCTGCTGCTGGCAATTACCGGTGCGGCCGATCGCTGGCCCGCCAGCAAGGTCTTCGCAGCGAGTTGTGTGCTCGGGGCTTTGGCCAACGCCAGCGTGGTCATGTCACAGATGGGTGTGGCCACCGCCTGGTGGGTGCGTGTGCTGGTGGGCGTGTCCTTGGCGGGCATTTATCCCTTGGGCATGAAGCTGGTGGTGCAGTGGGTGGGCGGCAAACCGGCGCTGGCCTTGGCCTGGCTGGTGGCCATGCTCACATTGGGCACAGCCATGCCGCACGCGCTGCGCGCCTTCGGCGTGAGCTGGCCGTGGGAGCATGTGCTCGTCGGTGCGTCCTTGTTCGCCCTGGTGGGTGGGCTGGCGGTGGCTGCCGTGGGCGATGGCCGGTTCAGACCGCCTGCGGCCAACGCCCTGCGTCTGAGCACGCTCGACCTGCGCACCCTGGCCAAGCGGCCGGCCTTGCGCGCATCGGCCGGCGGCTATTTCGGCCACATGTGGGAGCTGTATGCGTTCTGGGCCGTGGTGCCACTGCTGTGTGCGCCGCTGCTGACCCGTCCGGATGTGGCGCAGGTGGCCACGGGCTGGTGGAGCTGGCTGCCGGCCGTGGTCATTGGCGCGGGCGCGCTGGGCTGTTTGCTGGGCGGCTACATCGCGCGGGCCGTGGGCAGCGCGCCGGTTGCTTTTGTGGCGTTGCTGAGCTCGGGGTTGGTGGGCCTGGTGTACCCCTTCGTGCCGCACAGCATGGTGGGGCTCAAGCTGTGTCTGTTGTTGGCCTGGGGCATTTTGGTGGTGGCCGATTCGCCACAGTTTTCCGCGCTCTCGTCTCAGGCCGCGCCACCGCGCCTGTTGGGCATGACGCTGGTGCTCCAGAACGGCCTGGGCTTTCTGATTTCGGTGGTGTCCATCGTGTTGCTGGGTGCGCTGATGGATCGGTGGGGCGAGCGCGCCCTGTGGTTGTTGGTGCCAGGCCCGCTGTGGGGTGCCTGGGCCATGCGTTCACTGGTGTGGCCCACGGGCCGCAGCACCGGATGAGGTTTCAATAGGAGCACCTTCACGTCATGCACGCTCTCGTTCAATCGTCACAGGCCCTGGGTGAGCAGCTCAGGACCATCCGCCGCGCATTGCACATACAGCCCGAGCTGTCGTTTGCCGAGCGCCACACCGCCGACTTGGTGCGCCGCGAACTTGACCGCCTGGGCGTGCCCTGGGTGACCGTGGGCGAGCACGGCGTGGTGGCCACCGTTGAAGGCCAGCACCAGCAACAGATGGTGTTGCTGCGGGCCGATATGGATGCCCTGCCCATTCAGGAAGAAAACGACCACCTGAGCTACCGCTCGCGTCAGCCTGGCGCCATGCACGCCTGCGGGCACGACGGCCACGTGGCCATGCTGCTGGGCGCTGCCCAACTGCTGCAGGCGCGCAGGGCCGAACTGCCCGGCACGGTCAAACTCTGCTTCCAGCAAGCTGAGGAGCGCGGCGGCGGCACGGCCGAGATGCTGGAGCACCTGCGGCCCTTTCCGCTCATCGGTGCGTTTGCCATCCACCTATGGTCTGAACTGGAGGCGGGCAAGATCTGCACCCGTGCCGGACCGCGCATGGCCGGTTGCGACAACTTCAGCATCCTGTTGGAGGGGCGCGGCACCCACGGTGCGCACCCGCACCGTGGCGTCGATCCCCTGCGCGCCGCCTGTGTGCTGTTGCAAGAGGCGTCCTCCCTTCCCGGGCGAGAGATCGATCCCACCCACGCGGCGGTGCTGTCGTTTGGGCGCCTGCAGGCGGGGCAGGCGGGCAACGTGATACCGCACCGGGCCGAACTGGCCGGCTCCATCCGCGCCGCCTTGCCTGAAGACGGTGTGGCCCTCAAGGTCGCCCTCGAACGTGTGGTGGCGGGCGTGGCCGCGGCTCACCGCGTGCAGGCGCGCCTGGACATCAAACGCGGCGGTGGTGCCTTGGTTAATGACGCCCGCTGCAGCGAGCTGGCCACGCAATGTGTGCACGAGCTGTTTGGTGCGGACGCATCGGTTCAGTTTCCACCGCTCATGGTGTCAGAGAATTTTGGTGACTTCTTCGCGCTCTGCCCAGGCCTCATGGCACTGGTTGGCGCACAGAACCCGTCGGTGGGCGCCTGCTACCCCCACCACCACCCCAAGTTCAACATCGATGAAGACGCCCTCACCCAGGGGGCTGCGCTCATGGCCGCTTATGCCTTGCGCAGCCTTGCCTAGCCGGGGCAGAGTGCAGCAATGTATGCACCGCCTGACCTCTTTCGACCTGCTCTTTTCACGAGGACCAAGCCCCAACCGTCGCTCGCAGAGAAGCTTCCACAGGAATAAACCAAACAGGGGCAGGATCAGTTAGGCCTCACTCTCGCCGGTTAGAAAGGTGCGAAGCGAGATGGACATGCCAAGGTTCCCTGCAGCGGCGATAAGTTTGACGGGCAGGGTAAGTTCCTGTGCCGCTCCTTGGGGCGAGATGAATGAGGTGAGAACCAGTTCAGCTGATGGGTGACGAAGTGCTTGGACATAGGTGCGCCACACATCCGCGTGATGCGAAAGAAAAGCGGTCACATCCTCGACTTGCTGGGCAAACGCATCGATATCTGCTTTACTGAGCGACAGCGTGTGACCGCTTGACTCGTACACGCCACTTCGGCGCCTTGGCTCGCCGTGGTTCCACGTGAACTCGGCATGTACAGCCAGGCTTTTGGGCAGTGGCACTGCCTTGTAGTCGGCGGATTGAAGAATGATGATCGCAGACATCTGGTTGCTGTGAGACCTAAAGTTCGAAGTGGCCTGCCGTTGGCGCTCCGCTTGACAAAGGGTTTGGCTGCACTCTCTGCCAGGCGTTTGAGGCTTGCAAGGGTGACCGGAAGACCATGTTGAGCTGCTTGACCAGCATGCGGCCCAGCATCATCGAAAGTAACCCTGAGAACGTGACTCGGTGAGTCACCTTGACCGCGTTGCCTTGAGCAACAAGCTCGTGCTCGAAGACCATGCGGAACAAGGGAATCTTGGACTCGACTGTGAAGCAGGAATTGGGCTTTACCTTGGTGATGAGCATGGGCACGGTGTTGCCCTTCGTTGGTGTGAGCGATCCGCGTGAGCCGACGGCAAACGGCCCCTCAAGTGAAGCGCGCCTGGTGTCGGGGTCCCAGGTGTGCCACACGGCGACGTTCTCGTAAATGCGGAAGATCCTCTCGGCCGTGGCTAGAACAAGAATGCTGTGCTCGACTTGCATGATTCGTGAAGCGTACCCACAAGCGCAGCTTGTGGGCGTCGGCTTGACTAAACAGTTGGGCTGGTGCCCGATGCTAGCTGGTCGGGTGCACTATGCATATGGCGTGACGCTGATGATGCGAGCAGCGCGGGCTTTGAAGGATGCTTCAAACTCATAGCAATGCGCCAGTTCAACTTGAAGGACGCTACTGCCTGCCATGCTTGGATCGTTGACAACCTCAAGGTTCATGGACGACAACACGTTCTGGTTATTGAATCCTTCGATTTTTAGATCAAAGATGCCGTCAAACTGGAAGTGAATGACAGCGTCTCCATGAAGCTTGTAGAAACCAGTTTCCGATACCTCTTGCTTAAGAACCCAGCCGCGAAGTTGTAGTTCGAGCGAAGGTATGTTGCCGCCAGAGGTGGTTTTGGCTGGTCGATGAAGGCTTAGGCAATGAACCTCAGCATCATGAAAACTCGGCCATTGCCCAAAGTGAGTGACGAGCTTCTTGTGCTCTTCGATGAATTCGTACGCTTCCATATGAAAAGCCTGATGTTGAAGTTCGGCGGCTGCCGAAGGCAGTCCGCAGGAGCGCCGGGTTGCACGTCACCGAGTACCGCGAAGTTCGGCCGCTTCAGAAAACCCTTGATCGAACGTGCGTTGCACTCCAACCGGATCAGTGCAATCCATATTTGTGACTGGAACCTTGGATTTGGGCTGCAGATAAATGCGCCCATCTACCTCGAACAGTTGTGGCCGGTCAGGCTTGTGCCGGGTAACCAGTATGAGCGTGTCTCCGCTGTTCTTCTCGGTCTTAGGAAGTGGAATGCTATCGTAGAAACCACCATCAAGTGCGGCACGGCCACCCACCCTATGCGTTGGCGTAATTGGCACAGCCGCGCCAGAGGCCAGAAGCAGCGTGCTGGCTTCTGCGACGGTCGAGCATTGATTGATCACCAAATGCTCAGACCGCAGCCCAACGAGATGCGGAAGCCTGTTGTGTAGTGTTCGCAACCAGAACTTCTCCGTTGAATACAAACCCAGCGCAATGGCGGTCGACACCGCGGTTGGCAGAAAACGGATAGGCCGAGTGATAGCAACCTGCACTTCGATCGGGGACTCCCTTAACGTTTGAAAGTCAGACGCGCTAAGAAATGACTTGATCCAATCGGGATAGATTCGCGGCAAAACAAAGGGCCGAGTTCCCTTGAGAAGTCTCGACCAATCCACGTTTGCTGGAGTCCTCGAGAAGCGTTCCACAGCTGCTGCGAGGGACGCGCGAAGCCTGCCTGTCACTGCAGCTACTGCTATCGCAGCGCCGGCACTTGCGCCAACAAACGTCGTAGGTTTCCACAGCGCCGAATCTCTGAGGCCTTCCACAATCCCAGCCTGCCACCAGCATCTATTGCCACCACCGGCGAATACCACAATGCCGAACTGCCTTGATCGAAACTCTTCAAACGATATTGCTTTCATATTCTCCCTTGATGGTATCGCGTTTAGTTAAATTGAGGGCGGCCAATGTTAAGGGTCAGCGGGCGACGAAGCCGTCCGCTGCACCGGTAGGTTGGACGAAGCCGCTACGCGGAGCCAATTTCCGCTGCATTCCTGATGCTTGTCTACGCTGCATACCTCACCCCGTCAATC
>NZ_JBHTBZ010000004.1:0-241161 GCF_042665235.1 Hydrogenophaga defluvii
TGTCCACACCCGTGCCGTCCGACTTCACCCGGACCTTCACGTTGTAGTCCACCACGCGTTTGACGGGGACCAAGACTTTCATGGATTTTTCCTTTGGAATGGTGGTGTTGGGCTCCGTGCCACAGCAGCGCCGTCGCCCGATGCGATTCAAGCGGGAGACACCGCCGGGCCGGCTTTGCCGGACGGCTGGTGTCGCCCCTTGAGGGGGATGCGGCCACGCGCAGCGGGCAAGCAACGGGGTGGGTCAGAGCAGCATGGGGATTTCGGTGGCCGGTGGCGTGTTGCGGCTGCGGCCGCAGCGCACCAGGCCGTCGATCATGACCATCCCGATGCCTGGGATGTCGCCCAGTTGAACACTCTCCAGCAGGTCTTTCCCGGCCGTGTGTTGTGCTTTGTCCATGAAGACGAAGTCGGCGGCGCGGCCCACTTCGATGAGGCCACAGTTCAGGTTGCGGATGCGGGCGGTGTTGCCGGTGGCAAAACCGAACACCACCTCGGCTGGGATGCCTGCAAAGCTGGAAATGAGCGAAATGAGGCGCAGCATGCCCAGCGGCTGCACGCCTGAGCCGGCTGGACCGTCGGTGCCCAGGATGACGCGGTGGGGGCACTTGAGCTCAATGGCCGCGCGGGCGGCTTCGATGGCGATCTTTTCGTTGCCGTTGTGCACGATCTCGATGGCGCGCGAGGACTTTTCGCACAACTCACACACGTGTTTCCAGGGCAGGGCGGTGTGGCCGCCGTTGATGTGGCCGATCACGTCGGCGTCGGCCTCCAGGATCACGTCCTTGTCGATCAGGCCCGAGCCGGGGATGGACGGACCACCGGTGTGGATGGTGCTCTGGATGCCGTATTTGCGTGCCCAGGCCACCATTTGTTGCGCTTCTTCGCCGGCCTTGACGGAGCCCAGGCCCACCTCACCCAGCAGCTTGACGCCGGCGTCGGCCATGTCCTTGAAGTCCTGTTCCACCATGCCTTTTTCAATCACCGGCGCGCCGGCGATGACTTTGACGCCACCGGGGCGGAAGTTGTCAAAGGCGCGCTGCGCGGTGATGGCCAGGGCCTTGAGGCCCACGATGTCCTTGGGGCGGCCTGGCAAGTGCACCTCGCCGGCCGAGATCATGGTGGTGACGCCGCCGTTCATGGTCGATTCGATCCAGCCCAGCTGGTTCTGGCGCGGGGTCCAGTCGCCAAACACCGGGTGCACGTGGCTGTCGATCAGGCCGGGCGCCACGCAAGTGCGGCGGGCGTCGATGGTCTGGCGCGCGCCTTCGAGGTCGCAGTCTTTTTCCTTGCCAACGGCCACGATGAGGCCGTCCAACACCACGATGGTGTCGGCGCTCAGGATGGGGTTGTCGATGTCGCCCGAGAGCAGCAGGCCGATGTTCTTGATGACGACCTTGCCCGATTTTTCACTGCTTGCAGCTTCTGCCATGTGTCGCTCCGGTGTGGTGTTGAGGGGTTTCAGGGTTTGACGGTGCGCAGCACCGTGTCGATGACGAACTGTTGCCAATGCGCCATCGCATCGTGCTGTTCCAGCTTTTCGCCCAGGAAGGCGGACAGCGTGTAGCGGTTGGAGAGGTAGAAGTAGTTCAGGCCGGCGATCATGAGGTAGACGTCACGCGCCGACAGGCCACTGCGGAAGACCTTCTGCTGCACGCCACTGGCCAGCACCGACTCCAGGATTTGGATGGCGGGCGAGGAGTACTCACGCGCCCGGAGGGACTTGGAGATGTGCTTGCCCCGGTGCAGGTTCTCGTCGTTGAGCAGGGTGATGAAATCGGGGTTGCGGTGGTAGTAGTCCCAGATGAAACTCACCACCGCCACCAGCGCCTCCTCGGGCTGGTCGACATTGAGCTTGAGGCCTGCCTCGGCGTCGTTGAAGCGACGGTACAGGTCTTCGAGCACCGCGATGTACAGCCCCTCTTTGCTGCCAAAGTAGTAGTAGATCATCCGATCGTGCGACTTGGCGGCTTTGGAAATCTGGTCAATGCGCCCGCCCGAGAACCCGTGCTTGGCAAAAATGCGGGTGGCCGCGCGGAGGATGCTCTCCTGTGTTTCCTGGGCCGCCAGTTCGCGCACACCGGGCTTGCGCCCAGGAGCAGCGGGTTTGCGGGTGGTGGTGCGCGTGGCTGCGGTGCTCATGGGCGTTGGGGGCAGGGGCGAAAAGCGGTTTTCAGGATTCGGCGAAGGCGCGCTCGATCACGAAGTCGCCGGGGCGTGAGGTGTTGCCTTCGTTGAAGCCACGCGCCTCCAGCAGGTGCTTGAGGTCCTTGAGCATGCCTGGGCTGCCACAAATCATGGCGCGGTCGGTGGCTGGGTCCAGCGGCGGCAGGTCGAGGTCGGCAAACAGTTTGCCGGACTCGATCAGGTCGGGGATGCGGCCCACGTTGCGGAAGTCCTCGCGCGTCACGGTGGGGTAGTACAGCAGCTGGCTGGCGATCAGGTCGCCGAGAAACTCGTGGCTGGGCAGGTGGTCGAGGATGAGGTCGTGGTAGGCCAGTTCGTCCACCGTGCGCACGCCGTGCACCAGAATGACCTGCTCGAACTTCTCGTAGGTCTCGGGGTCGCGCACGATGCTCATGAACGGGGCTAGGCCGGTGCCGGTGGAGAGCAGGTACAGGCGTTTGCCCGGCAGCAGGTAGTCCACCACCAGGGTGCCGGTGGGCTTGCGTCCGACGATGACGGTGTCGCCCACCTGGATGTGCTGCAGGCGCGAGGTCAGCGGGCCTTCCTCGACCTTGATGCTGAGGAACTCCAGGTGGTCCTCGTAGTTGGGCGAGGCGATGCTGTAGGCGCGCAGCAGTGGCTTGTCATTGACGCGCAGGCCAATCATGGTGAAGTGGCCGTTGTTGAAGCGCAGGGCGGCGTCGCGGGTGGTGGTGAAGCTGAACAGGCGGTCGGTCCAGTGCTGGACACTGAGCACGCGTTCTTCGATGAATGCACTCATGGTGGTTCCTAAGGCGAAGGGTCAGTCTTTTAAGGTGTCGAATTTGTGGGTCCGGTCTTTCCACGCTTCTGCGTCGGGCAGCGGTGGCTTGCGCTTGGTGATCACTGGCCAGCCGGGTGCGCGCTCGGCGTTGATGGCAATGAAGTGCCGCTGATCGGCGGGCAGATCTTCTTCGGCATAGATCGCATTGACGGGGCACTCGGGGATACAGACCGCACAGTCTATGCATTCATCGGGGTCAATCACCAGGAAGTTCGGGCCTTCCTTGAAGCAGTCCACCGGGCACACATCCACACAGTCGGTGTACTTGCAGCGCACACAGGCATCGGTCACGACATGGGTCATACGAGCTCCTGAAGTGGCGGACGTTGCGCCGCCGATATTGGCATAAAGATTGCATGATGAGAAACTGGTTTAGGGTTTACTCCATGGACAGTAAGCAAAGACTACATGAAAATCTTAGTTAGTTGATGTAGGGTTTACTCCATGTACATGTAGTGTATGCTACATTAAATTTCAATCACGCTCAAGTTGAGCGTGCATTTTTGAGGCGAGCAACAGCATGACCGAGCACACCAGAACAGACGGACTGCCGGGGATGGATGAGCCCCAGGTGCTGGAGCGGGCTCGCCCGCGCAGCGAGCGGATGGCCGAGACCAAGATCGAGTGCAACGCCTGTCCGGTCTTGTGCCAGATCACGAATGGCCGCACCGGTGCGTGCGACCGTTATGCCAACCAGGATGGCGTGCTGATCCGTGTCGATCCGGTGGTGCTGTTGCGCAAGACGCTGGACGACAGTGGTGCCAAGCTGGTGCAGTTCGCCGGGCGTGTGGTGCAAAACGGTGCGCCCGATGCGCAGGACGTGTCCGAGGTGCCCGACTGGAATGGCGACCTGCTGCTGGCCGACGAGGTGTTTGTGACCGGTGTGGGCTCGTCCACCACCTACCCTGATTACAAGCCCGCACCCTTTATCGTCAGTTCCAAGGCGCAAGGCGTGGACATGGTGACCGTGGTCACCGAAGGCATCTTCAGCTACTGCAGCTTCAAAGTGAAGATAGACACCGATCGCTACCTGGGTCCCGAGCAAGCCAACGTGCGTTGCAAAGGCGAGGTGGTGGGGCACGTCACCACGGCGGAGTACGGCTCGCAGATGTTGTCGCTGGGCGGCGTGCACCACCTCACCGGTGGCAGCAAAAAAGAAGGCCGCGTCACGGTGGACATGATGGCCGCGCTGGGCAACAAGAAGGCGGTGGAGCTGACCATCGACGGTGGTGCTCAGATCGTGATCCAGGCCGGCAAGGCGCCCATTGTCAACGGCGTGGAAGAGCAGCGCATGCGCGTGGGCTGTGGCTCGGCCACGGTGGGCATCTTCGCCAAACAGTTGTACGGCAAGGTGGACGAGGTGGTGGTGGTGGACGACCACATCACCGGCGTGTTAACCGAACACCAGGCCGGCCGTTGCCTGGACATGCGGCCGTCTGGCATTGCCATGCGCGGGCGCAAGTCCACGCCCGGCCGCTACTTCCAGGTGGCCTTGCCCGGCACCGGCTGGGGCGGCACGTCGATCTCGGACCCGATGGAGGTGATCGAAGGTTGGGATGCCGATGTGGCCTGGCCCGGCCTGCGCCTGCTCATGACATCGACCACCGGCGAGCACGCCGCCTGGTACGTGCTGGACGACCAGCTGGTGCCGCGCGAGCAGCCCATGCCCGAAGCGGTGCAGGCCGTTGTGGACCGCATCGGCGAGAACTGCGAGCCGTCCATGACCACGGTGTTGTTCCTGGCCGGCGCCGGTGGCAGCCTGCGCGCAGGCGCCACCGAAAACCCGGTGCTGCTCACCCGCAGCATCAAGGACGCGCTGGTCAACGTGACCTGTGGCGGTGCACCGGCCTATGTGTGGCCGGGCGGTGGCATCACCGTCATGCTGGATGTGATGCGCATGCCCGACAACAGCTTTGGCACCGTGCCCACGCCGGCCATCATCGCCCCCATTGAATTCAGCATGCGTCTGGATCACTATGCAGCCCTGGGGGGGCACTTGGATGAGGTGCGCAGCCTGGAGGACGTGTTGCGCACTGGCGCGTGGCACAACGACGGCGCACCCACGCGCCGTCAATGGGTGCTCAACCACACCACCAACCCCTGGCCCCTGGGCCAGAAACCGCAGATCGGATGAATATGTTGGCGCAATGTCGGTCGCTCGGTGACGGGCGGCTCCACTTCCAGCACGGGCCGATGGACATCGTCCTCGGGGCCGAGGGTGATACCGCAGCGGTGCGGCAGGCGCACGCGCAGGCCTGGGAGCGCTTCCGTGGCCTCCTGCAGGAGTTGGTGGACGAGCTGCCGACGCTGCGCACCCCAGTGGACGGCGTTTGCACGCTGCGGGGCCCGGTGGCGCGCCGCATGTGGGCAGCGGCCGAGGTGCACCGTCCGGCTTTCGTCACGCCCATGGTGGCGGTGGCGGGCGCGGTGGCGCAGGAGCTGCTGCTGGCCTACGACCGCCCGGGCATCACCCGTGCGTGGGTCAACAACGGTGGCGATATCGCGCTGCACCTCACCCCGGGCACGTCGTTCCGCATTGGCCTGTACGCCCAGATCGAACGCCTGGCACGCCTGGACGCGGCGCATGGCTTGCAGGTGGACGGCGCCTTTGAAGTGGCCCACGGCAGTGCGGTGCGTGGCGTGGCCACCAGCGGTTGGCGCGGGCGCAGCTTCTCGCTCGGCATTGCCGACAGCGTGACGGTGTTGGCCGCCACGGCCGCCGAGGCCGATGCCGCCGCGTCCCTGATCGGCAACGCCGTCAATGTCGACGCCCCCGGCATCGCGCGTGTGCCGGCCAAGCATCTGAAGGACGACAGCGACCTGGGCGACATCCCCGTGACGCTGGACGTGCCCGAACTCACCCCCTGGCAGGTGGCCGAGGCCCTGAAGGCGGGCCGCGAACATGCCCTGGCCTTGCGTGCGGCCGGCCACATCCAGGCCTGCTTCATCACTTGCCAAGGCTGGACACTGTCCACCGAAACCAGCGGCACGGTGCCGCTGCCCCTCAACACATCGCACGAAACAAATGCGCCGGGCCAAGCCGCCCGCGTGCTGGAGCTTCACCCATGATCGAGATCCGAAGAACCCACACCCACGTCGAAGACATCTTTCACGAGTTTGGCCCGGTGGCGGCGCAGCCGCTGCGACGTGGCTTCATCGCCGCGGTGTTGACCAACCCTTTTGCGGGCCGGTACGAACCCAACATCCTGCCCATGATGGACGCGCTCAACGACGTGGGCACGCAGATGGCGCACCAGTTGCTGGCCGCCATGGGGGTGGACAGGGCGCAGATCGAAAGCTACGGCAAAGGTGCCATCGTGGGCGCGGCCGGCGAACACGAACACGGCGCTTTGTGGCATGTGCCCGGCGGTTACGCGATGCGCGAACTGCTGGGTTGGGGCGGCGACCGCGCGGCCTACATGGCCGGCAAGGGCGAAGACAAAACCGGCCAGCCGGGCAACGCCTTGTCCATCGTGCCTTCCACCAAAAAAGTGGGCCCGCCGGGCTGCACCCTGGACGTGCCCCTGACCCACATCAACGCCAGCTACGTGCGCAGCCACTTCGACGCCATCGAGGCGCGGGTGCCCGGTGCGCCACTGCCGGACGAGGTGGTCTACCTGCTGGCCATGGCCACCGGGCCGCGTGTGCACGCCCGTGTGGGCGGACTCAAAGCCGCCGACATCGCCAAATGGGATGGCCTGCGCTGAGGCCCTAGATCAATTGTTCTCACGAGGAAAACCATGACAGCCAAGATCAGAAAACTGCTTGTCCAGGTGGACGAGACCCGCATCGAAATGGGCCAGGCCATCAACCCGCCCACCCGCCGCGCCGTGGCCATGGCCGTGATCGAAAACCCCTGCGCCGGCCGCTACGAGCAGAACCTCGACGCGCTGATCGCCATTGGCGAAGAGTTGGGCGCGCTGCTGGGCGAGAAATGTGTGGCGGCGCTGGGCATTGCCCCAGGCGAGGCCGAAAGTTATGGCAAGGCCGCCATCGTGGGCGAGGCCGGCGAGCTGGAGCACGCCGCCGCCATCCTGCACCCCAAGCTGGGCGCGCCGTTGCGCAAGGCGGTGGAGAAGGGCGCTGCGCTGGTGCCGTCGAGCAAGAAGCGTGGCGGCCTGGGCACCGCCATCGACGTGCCACTGGGCCACAAGGACGCGGCCTTTGTGCGCAGCCACTTTGATGCCATCGAGGCGCGTGTGAGCGATGCGCCGCGCGCCAACGAGATCGTGGTGGCGGTGGCCGTCACCGACAGCGGACGCCCGCTGCCACGCATCGGCGGCCTGCAGGTCAGCGAGATCAAAGGCGAAGACGGTTTGAGGTGAGCGGCTGCGGCCCGATGCAAGCGTGAAAGTACTTTAACCCCCTGAAAGGAAAGACCATGTTCAAGTTGAATGCCCTGGCAAGAATTCGCCCGCTGATCGTGGGCGCGGCCGGCCTGTTGGTAGCGGTGGGCGCGCAGGCGCAGAGCGTGTTGAAAATCGGCGAGGTCAACAGCTACAAGGCGCAGCCCGCATTTCTGGAGCCCTACAAAAAAGGCATGCAGCTGGCGGTGGACGAGGTGAATGCGGCCGGCGGCGTGATGGGGCGCAAGGTCGAACTGATCACACGTGACGACAACGCCAACCCGGGTGACGCCGTGCGTGCCGCCGAAGAGCTGCTGTCGCGTGAACGGGTGGACGTGCTGACGGGGTCCTTCCTGTCGCACATCGGTCTGGCCCTGACCGACTTTGCCAAGCAGAAGAAGGTGTTTTTCCTGGCCGGTGAACCACTGACCGATAAGATCGTCTGGGACAACGGCAACCGCTACACCTTCCGCCTGCGCACCTCCACCTACATGCAGGTGGCCATGCTCATGCCCGACGTGACGGCGATGAAGAAAAAGCGCTGGGCCATCGTCTACCCCAACTACGAATACGGCCAATCGGCCGCCGCCAGCTTCAAGAAGCTGCTCAAGGCCGCACAGCCTGATGTCGAGTTTGTGGCCGAGCAGGCGCCGCCGCTGGGCAAGGTGGATGCCGGCAGCGTGGTGCAGGCCCTGGCCGACGCCAAGCCCGATGCCATCTTCAACGTGCTGTTCGGTGCCGACCTGGCCAAGTTCGTGCGCGAAGGCAACACCCGTGGCCTGTTCAAAGGCATGGAAGTGGCCAGCCTGCTGACCGGCGAGCCCGAGTACCTCGATCCCCTCAAGGACGAAGCGCCGGACGGCTGGGTGGTCACCGGCTACCCCTGGTACGCCATCAAGACGCCTGAGCACGAGGCCTTCCGCAGCGCCTACGAAGCCAAGTTCAAGGAGTACCCGCGCCTGGGATCGGTGGTCGGCTACTCGTCCATCAAGTCCATCATCGAAGGTGTGAAGAAGGCCGGATCGACCGACACCGAAAAGATTATCACGGCCTTCCGTGGTTTGAATGTGGTGACGCCGTTTGGCCCCATCGTGTTCCGTCCTGAAGACCACCAGTCCACCATGGGCGCCTACGTGGGCCGCACCAAAAACGAGGGTGGCAAGGGCGTGATGGTGAATTCGCGCTACATGGACGGCGCCAAGTTCCTGCCCTCGGCCGACGAGGTCAAAAAGATGCGTCCGGCGGACTGATTCCCCACATGAACAGAACGAGGCGCTGTATGTCTGACCTTTTGCAATCCACAGAGGTGGTATGAACTTCTCGGGCTTTGTTGTCCAGTTGCTCAATGGCCTGGCCGGCGCTTCGTCGCTGTTTCTGGTCGCGGCGGGCTTGTCACTGATTTTTGGTGTCACCCGTATCGTGAACTTTGCACACGGCTCCTTCTACATGGTGGGGGTCTACATTGCCTACGCGTTGGTGGACCGCCTGGACTGGCTGGGCTTCTGGTTCGCCGTGCCCATCGCGGCCCTCACCGTGGGTGTGTTGGGGGTGATCGTGGAGATGACGCTGTTGCGGCGCATCTACCGGGCGCCCGAGCTGTTCCAGCTGCTCGCCACCTTTGCCCTGGTGCTGGTCATCAAGGACGGGGTGTTGTGGCTGTTCGGCCCTGAGGAACTGCTGGGCCCACGTGCGCCAGGCATGACCGGCTCGGTGGAAATCCTGGGGCGCCAGTTCCCGGCCTACGACCTGTTCCTGATCGTGGTGGGCCCCATCGTGCTGGGCCTGCTGTGGGCGCTGCTGACCCGCACCCGCTGGGGCACGCTGGTGCGTGCGGCCACACAAGACCGCGAGATGGTGGGCGCCCTGGGCGTGAACCAGGCCTGGCTGTTCACGGCGGTGTTTGCCCTGGGCGCCATGCTGGCCGGCCTGGGCGGCGCGCTGCAGCTGCCACGCGAACCGGCCAACCTGGAGATGGACCTGCACATCATCGGCTCCGCTTTTGTGGTGGTGGTGGTGGGCGGCATGGGCTCCATCCCTGGTGCCTTTGTTGCGGCGCTTTTGATTTCTGAAATCAAAGCCATCTGCATTTGGCTGGGCCTGGTCAATGTGTTTGGCATTGAAATCTCTTTCTCCAAGCTCACGCTGGTGGCCGAGTTTGTGGTGATGGCCATCGTGCTCGTGGTGCGACCCTGGGGCCTGATGGGCAAACAGCAAGCCGCATCGCGGGCCATGGGTGAGGCCGAGATGCCCATCCGGCCTGCCGACAAGCTGTTCCTCACCGGCGTGGCCGTGTTGGCCCTGGCCCTGTTGGTGTTGCCGCCGGCCTCCAGCGGCTCGCCCTATGTGGTGGTGCTGGTGATCGACCTGCTGATCGCGGCCCTGTTTGCCGCCAGCCTGCACTTCATCATGGGGCCGGCCGGTATGCACTCCTTCGGTCATGCCGCGTACTTTGGCCTGGGCGCCTACGCGGCCGCGCTGGTGGTGCGCAAGCTGGGCCTGTCCATGGAAATGGCCTTGGTGCTGGCCCCCGTGGTGGCGGCCATAGGTGCCCTCATCGTGGGCTGGTTCAGCGTGCGGCTCTCAGGCGTGTACCTGGCCATGTTGACCCTGGCGTTCGCGCAAATCGTGTGGGCCGGTGTGTACCAGTGGGACGACTTCACCGGTGGCAGCAACGGTATGACCGGCGTGTGGCCGGCCGAGTGGCTGTCGGACAAGACCGCCTACTACTACCTCACCCTGGTGCTGGTGGCGGCGTCCTTGTGGGCCCTGCGCCGCATGTTGTTCTCGCCGTTTGGCTACGCGCTGCGCGCCGGACGCGATTCCTTCCTGCGTGCCGACGCCATCGGTTTGGACGTCAAGGCCATGCAGTGGGTGGCTTTTGTGATCGCGGGTGCGTTTGCTGGCGTTGCCGGGGCGCTGTTCGCCTTCTCCAAGGGCTGCATCTCGCCCGAGGCGCTGAACGTGAGCCGCTCGGTCGATGGCCTGGTGATGGTGCTGCTGGGCGGCATACAGACCCTGGCCGGCCCGGTGGTGGGTGCGGTCAGCTACACCTGGCTGCACGACGTCATGGCGCGCAGCACCGAATACTGGCGTGCCCTGCTGGGCGCGGTGATCCTGATCCTGGTGCTGCTGTTCCCGCAGGGCATTGCCGGCTTCTTCCGGCAGCTGCTGGACCTGCGCCGCGTACAAACGGAGGTGGCGCGATGAGCCTGCTGAAAGTCGAAAACCTGGGCAAGTCCTTTGGTGGTGTCAAGGCCGTCGACGGCATCAACTTCGAACTCAAGGCCGGCGAGCTGCTGGCCTTGATCGGGCCCAACGGCGCTGGCAAGTCCACCACCTTCAACATGGTCAACGGCCAACTCAAGGCCGACCGGGGTTCCATCACCCTGGCTGGCACCGAACTGGTGGGCCTGCAGCCGCGCGACATCTGGCGCCTGGGCGTGGGCCGCACCTTCCAGATCGCCGCCACCTTCTCCTCGCTCACCGTGGTGGAGAACGTGCAGATGGCCTTGCTGTCGCAAGACAAAAAGCTGTTTTCCTTGTGGTCGGCGGCGGCCAAACACCGCCGCAGCGATGCGCTGGATTTGCTCGACATGGTCGGCATGGCCTCGCAGGCCGACCGGCCCTGCAGCGTGTTGGCTTACGGCGATGTGAAGCGCGTGGAGTTGGCCATTGCCATGGCCAATGCCCCCAAGCTGCTGCTGATGGACGAGCCCACCGCCGGCATGGCACCCAAAGAGCGCAACGAGCTGATGGCCCTGACCAAGAAGCTGGTGACCGAACGCGGTGTGGCCGTGTTGTTCACCGAACACAGCATGGACGTGGTGTTCGCCTACGCCGACCGCATGGTGGTGCTGGCGCGCGGCCGCCTGATTGCCGAGGGCAAGCCCGACGTGATCCGTGACCACCCCAAGGTGCAGGAGGTGTATTTCGGTTCCGGCAAGACGTTCGAAAAATCCCAGGAAGCTGGCAAGGCGCCAGAGGAGCAAGCGGCATGACAGCCCCCCAGACACACAGCCCCGAGGTCTTGCTGGACGCACACGGTCTCAGGGCCTGGTACGGTGCGGCCCAAATCCTGTACGACATCAACCTGCAGGTGCGGCGTGGTGAGGTGGTGGCGTTGATGGGCCGCAACGGCGCCGGCAAGTCCACCACGCTCAAGACCCTCATGGGCCTGATGGACAAACACAAGGGCACGGTCAGCTTCATGGGCCACGACGTGTCGGACGCGCAGCCACACCAGATCGCCTCGTTGGGCATGGGTTTTGTGCCCGAAGACCGGCGTGTGTTCACCGACCTGACCGTGACCGAAAACCTGGAAGTGGGGCGCCAGCCGCCGCGCCGATGGCCCGACGGCAGCGATGCGCCGGTGTGGACGCCGCAAGACCTCTACAAGCTCTTCCCCAACCTGGGCGAGATGACCGACCGCCCCGGCGGCCGCATGAGCGGTGGCGAGCAGCAGATGTTGACCGTGGGCCGCACGCTCATGGGCAACCCCTTTCTGGTGCTGCTCGATGAACCTTCCGAAGGCGTGGCGCCGGTCATCGTCGAGCAGATGGCCCACATGATCCTGGAGCTCAAAACCAAGGGCGTGAGCATCCTCTTGTCGGAGCAGAACCTGCACTTCGCGGAACTGGTGTCTGATCGGGCCTACGTGCTCGAAAAAGGCCAGATCCGTTTCGAGGGCACGATAGAAGAACTGTCCCGCGCAGAGGACATCCGGCGTGCCTATTTGAGTGTCTGAGATCCTTTCTACCCCCCACGGAGCGAGACAAACATGAGCACCCCACAGACCCCGAACGACTACCGCGTGACCGACCAGGTCGGCCACCTGCTGCGCCGCGCCTACCAGCGCCACACGGCCATCTTCCAGTCGGTTGTGCCGGCCAACAAGCTCAGCGCCGCCCAGTTTGTGGTGTTGTGTGCGGTGCGCGACCACGCGGGTGCCACCATCGGCGACATCGTGCAGGCCACGGCCATGGACGAGCCGGCGGTGCGTGGCATCGTGGAGCGCTTGAAGTGGACCGACCTGGTGAGCGTGGCCCACGAACCGGGCGACAAGCGCCACGCCACCGTGACGCTGACGGCCCTCGGGCAAACCACGGTGGACGAGACCCTGCCCCACGCACAGCACATCTCCGAACTGACCTTTGGTGACCTGAGTGCGGACGAACGTCAGCAGTTGACGGCGCTGCTGCGCCGCATCAGCGGCACCGCTTAACGACCGCGCATGGCCGCTCTTTCCTCCCAAGACCAGCCCATCGCGCTCACCGTCAACGGCAGCACCCACCCGCTGACGGTGGGGGGCACCGCCACCCTGTTGCAGGTGCTGCGCAACGACCTGGGGCTCAACGGGCCCAAATACGGCTGTGGTCTCGGCCAGTGTGGCGCCTGCACCGTGCACGTGGACGGCGTGGCCGCACGGGCCTGCGTGATTCCGGCGGCCAAGGTGCAAGGCCGGGCCATCACCACGCTTGAAGGCCTGGGCGACCGCCTGCGGCCCCACGTGGTGCAGAACGCCTTCATCCAGGCCCAGGCCGCGCAGTGTGGCTACTGCCTCAACGGCATGATCATGACCACCGCCGCCCTGCTGGCCCACAACCCCCGGCCCAGCCCACAGTCCGTGCGCGATGCCCTCTCGGGCAACCTGTGCCGCTGTGGCACCCACATTGAAATCCTGGCCGCCGTGGAGCGTGCCGTGGCGGCGTTGTCGCCCATTCCGCCGTCCGAACCCACCAACGCATGAACCGAAGCGAACGCCTTTCCCGGCTGCGTGCGCGCAGCGATTTCCTGTCTGCCACCGGTGTGCTGCTGGTCACCCGTGACCCGCCACCGCCGCCCGCTCCGGCGCCCGGCCAACCCCCCATCGTGGCCGGCAACCCGGCCGAAGGGGTGGAGGTGTTGCTGTCGGTGTGGGACGACAGCACCGCCCTGGGCCTGCACGGCCACGTCGACCTGGGCACCGGCATCCGCACCGCGCTCGGCCAGATCGTGGCCGACGAGCTGGACCTCACCATGGACCAGGTGGACATGGTGCTCGGCGACACCGGCCGCGCGCCCAACCAGGGCCCCACCATCGCCAGCGCGTCCATCCAGATCCACGCCGTGCCCTTGCGCAAGGCGGCGGCCCAGGCGCGTGCCTGGCTGCTGGCCGAGGCCGCGCGTCAACTTGACTCGCCGGTGGAAAGCCTCACCGCCGACGGCGGGCAGGTGCGCGTGGCGGGCGATGCCACGCGAAGTGTGAGCTACGGTCAGTTGCTGCAGGGCCGGCGCATCGAACTGCGCCTGGACCTGGACAGCCCCGTCAAAGCGGTGGCCGACTACCGCGTGGTGGGCCAGCCGCAGCCGCGTGTGGACATCCCGACCAAGGCGTTTGGCGACGCGGTGTTTGTGCACGACATGCGCGTGCCCGGCATGTTGCACGGGCGCGTGGTGCGCCCGCCTTACGCGGGCGCCGACCATGGCGACTTCATCGGCAACACCCTCGAATCGGTGGACGAGCGCTCCATCGCCCACATCCCCGGCATCCGTGCGGTGGTGGTGATCCGCGACTTCGTGGGCATCGTCGCCGAGCGCGAGGAGCAGGCGGAGGCCGCCTGTGCCGCCCTGGTGGTGCGCTGGAAGCCCTGGCCGGGCATGGCGCCGCTGGGCGACCTGGCCCAGGCCCTGCGTGACAACCCGGCCCGCCCGCGCCAGTTGGTGGACGAGGGCGACGTCGGCCAGGCCCTGGCCGGTGCCAGCCAGGTGATGGAACGCACCTACGTGTGGCCCTACCAGATGCACGCCTCCATCGGCCCCTCGTGTGCCGTGGCCGACTGGTTGGGCGATGCGGGCACACCAGCGCTGCGCGTCTACGCGGGCACACAAAACCCGCACGTGCTGCGCGCCGACCTCTCGCGCCTGATGGGCGTGGGCGATGTGGCGGTGGACGTGGTCCGCATGGAGGCCGCCGGCTGCTACGGCCGCAACTGCGCCGACGACGTGGCGGCCGACGCCGCACTGCTCTCGCGTGCCGTCGGCGCGCCCGTGCGGGTGCAGCTCACGCGCGAGCAGGAGCACCTGTGGGAACCCAAGGGCGCGGCCCAGCTCATGGAGGTGCGCGGCGGCATCACCGCCGAGGGTGGCATCGCTGCCTACGACTTCCGCAGCGCCTACCCGTCCAACGCGGCCCCCACGCTCGCCTTGCTGCTCACGCGCACGGTGGAGCCGGCGGCCACCGCCTTCGAAATGGGCGACCGCACCGCCCGCCCGCCCTACGACATCGCCGATCTGCGCGTCACCGTCAACGACATGCCGCCCATCCTGCGAGCCTCGTGGCTGCGCGGGGTGTCGGCCATGCCCAACTCGTTTGCGCACGAGTCCTACATCGACGAACTGGCCGTGGCCGCCGGAGTCGATCCGGTCGAATACCGCCTGCGCTACCTCAAAGACCCACGCGCCAGCGAACTGCTGCAGGCTACCGCCCAGCGCGCCGGCTGGACACCCCACACCCAGCCCCAAGGGCAGGGCGCGACCGGCGACTGGTTGCACGGCCAGGGCGTGGCCTACGCGCGCTACGTGCACAGCAAGTGGCCCGGTTTTGGCGCCGCCTGGGCGGCCTGGGTGGCCGATGTGGACGTGAACCAGAAAACCGGCGAGGTCCACGTCAAGCGGGTGGTGGTGGGCCACGACGCGGGTCTCACCATCAACCCCGCTGGCGTCGAACACCAGATCCACGGCAACGTGTTGCAGACCACCAGCCGCGCGCTGAAAGAGCAGGTGCGGGTGGACCCCGACACCGGCGTGGTGGCCTCGCGCGAATGGGGCAGCTACCCCATCCTCAGTTTTCGCGAGGTGCCGGTGATCGAGGTCATGCAAATGCCTCGGCCCGACCAGCCGCCGCTGGGCGCGGGCGAGTCGGCCTCGGTGCCGGGCACGGCGGCCATCGCCAACGCCATCTTCGACGCCACTGGCGTGCGTTTCCGCCAACCCCCGTTCACCGCCGAGGTGGTGCGCGAAGCCTTGAACCCGCAGCGCCTGGACGCGCCCGCAGCCGCCGCACCGCCCCTGCCCGAGGTGCCGGCGGACGCGCCCTGGCCACGCCGGCGCAGTGCCTGGCAAAGTGGGTGGTTAAGGGCCGCCGCCTTGCTGGCCGGTGGGGTGGGCGTATTGCTGGGCCTGGCCGGTTGGCGCTCGGCCATCGCGCCCGTGGCGCCCAGCACCGCCGCGGTCTACACGGCCGAGACCATCGAAAAAGGCCGACAACTGGCCGCGCTGGGCAACTGCGCGCACTGCCACACGGTGGATGCGGGTAAACCCCTGGCCGGTGGCCTGGCCATGGACACGCCCTTTGGCACGGTCTACACCACCAACATCACACCCGATGTGACCACCGGCATTGGCGCCTGGTCCTTCAGCGCCTTCCAGCGCGCCATGCGCGAAGGCATCTCGCGCGATGGCCACCACCTGTACCCGGCCTTCCCGTACACGGCGTACACGCGCATGAGCGACGACGACCTCACCGCCCTGTACGCCTTCCTCATGAGCCAGAAGCCGGTGCGCGCCGAGGCGCCCGCCACGCAGCTGCAGTTCCCGTTCAGCGCGCGGCCCTTGCTCGCGGGCTGGAACGCGCTGTACCTGGAGGCGGGCCCGCGCAAAACCACCGAAACCACGCGCTCAGAGTTATGGCAACGTGGCGAGTACCTGGTCAACGGGGTGGGCCACTGCGGCGCCTGCCACACCGAGCGCAACGCCCTGGGCGCCGAGCGCGAGGGCATGGCCTTTTTGGGCGGTGCCATGGTCAAGGGTTGGGAGGCGCCCTCGCTCACGGCCCGCCACCCCGGCCCCGTGCCCTGGACCGAGGACGCCTTCTACAGCTACCTCAAACACGGCCACAGCCCACAACACGGCATGGCCGGCGGCCCCATGGCCGACGTGGTGCGCAACCTGCAGGACGTGCCCGAGGCCGACGTGCGTGCCATGGCCCACTACTTGGCCTCTTTCGGCCAGCCCACCACAGCGGCCCAGGCCGAACAGGCAGCCACCCAGGCCATCGCCACCGCAGCGGCGGGCGCGCCGGAACTGCAGGGCTCGGCACAACGCATGTTCGACCAGGCCTGTGCCGCCTGCCACCACGACGGCAACGGCCCGCGCCTGCTGGGCGTGAACGTGCCGCTGGCCCTCAACACCAACCTGCACAGCGCGCACCCCGACAACCTGCTGCGCAGCATCCTGGAGGGCGTGCAAGACCCGACCACGCGCGACATCGGCTTCATGCCCGCCTTCAAGGACGCGCTGGACGACCGCCAGCTGGTGGAGCTGGCCGGCTACATGCGCCAGCGTTTTGCGCCGCAACAGCCGGCCTGGACCGACCTGCCCGCTGCCGTCGCCCGTGCCCGCGCGGCCAGCGCCCGCCCCTGACTTTTTCTCAAGGACTTTGCCCATGCACCACAACCTCATCGCCGGCGAATGGCTGGCCGGCACCGGCTTGCGCCGCAACATCAACCCCTCCGACACCAGCGATCTGGTGGGCGAATACGCCCACGCCGACGCCGCCCAAACCGAACGCGCCATCCAGGCCGCGCGCCAGGCCTTTCCCGCGTGGTCGCGCGGGTCGGTGCAGGTGCGTGCCGACGCGCTGGAAAAAATCGCCGCCGAACTGCTGGCCCGCAAGGACGAGCTGGGCAACCTGCTGGCGCGCGAAGAAGGCAAGACCCTGCCCGAGGCCGTGGGCGAGGTGGCCCGCGCCGGCCAGATCTTCCGCTTCTTTGCCGGCGAGGTGGTGCGCGCCAGCGGCGAGCACCTGCCTTCGGTGCGCCCGGGCATTGAGGTGGACATCACGCGCGAGCCCATCGGGGTGGTGGGCATCATCACGCCCTGGAATTTCCCCATCGCCATCCCCGCGTGGAAGATTGCGCCGGCGCTGGCCTACGGCAACTGCGTGGTGTTCAAGCCGGCCGACCTCGTGCCCGGCAGCGCCTGGGCGTTGGCCGAAATCATCAGCCGCAGCGGCATCCCGCCCGGGGTGTTCAACCTCGTCATGGGGCCGGGCAGCCAGGTGGGGCAGACGCTGCTGAACCACGCGGACATCGACGCCATCAGCTTCACCGGTTCGGTGGACACGGGCCGGCGCGTGCTGGCCGCCACCGCGCCGCGTTTTGCCAAGGTGCAGCTGGAGATGGGCGGCAAGAACCCGCTGGTGGTGCTGGACGACGCCGACCTCGCGCGTGCCGTGGAATGTGCGGTGCAGGGCAGCTACTTCTCCACCGGCCAGCGTTGCACCGCGTCCAGCCGGCTCATCGTGCAGCGTGGCATTCTGCCGCGTTTCACCGAGGCGGTGGTCGAGCGCCTGAAGACGCTGAAGGTGGATGATGCGCGCGCACCCGGCACCGACATCGGCCCGGTGGTGGACGAGTCGCAGCTCGCGCAGGACCTGTCCTACATCCAGATCGGCCAGGACGAAGGCGCGCGACTGGCCTTTGGCGGGCGCGTGCTGGAACGCGCCACCCAGGGCTTTTATTTGGAGCCCGCGTTGTTCGTCGACGCCGAGCCCGGCATGCGCATCGCACGCGAGGAGATTTTTGGCCCGGTGGCCTGCATCGTGCCGGCCGACAACTTCGAGCACGCGCTGGCGCTGGCCAACGACACGGCCTTTGGCCTGTCGGCCGGCATCTGCACCAGCTCGCTCAATCACGCCACCCAGTTCAAGCGCGAGGCCCAGGCCGGCATGGTCATGGTCAACGCCGCCACCGCCGGTGTGGACTACCACGTGCCCTTTGGCGGCCGCAAAGGCAGCAGCTACGGCCCACGCGAACAGGGCCGTTACGCGGCCGAGTTCTTCACCACCGTGAAAACCGCGTACACCGCCGCCTGAAGCCGCTCCCGCCCACGTTCGGCACCCGGCCCGCGTCAGCGCGCCGGGTGTTCTTTTTGAAGCAACACATTCAGAGCCCTCGCTAAGTGCTTCATTTTTAATAAGTTTTGGCTTGTAAGTGGCTTTGCAAAACTTGTCTAAGTGCTTGATTTCATTGAAAAAATTTCCGACAAGTGGCTGGTGCTCCGTGGATTTCCTGATAAAGTGGGGAAAAGTGCAATTTAGTGGTGAAAAGTGTAGTTTTCAGGTAATCACGTGTTCCAAGGCGCCTCCTCCCTCAGTCTCGATGCCAAAGGCCGGTTGTCCGTGCCGACGCGGCATCGCGACGTGCTGAGCGCCACGGCCGCGGGCCAGTTGACCATCACCAAACACCCCCACGGCTGCCTCATGGTGTTCCCGCGTGGCGAGTGGGAGGTCTTCCGCGACCGCATCGCCGCCTTGCCCATGTCGGCCCAGTGGTGGAAGCGCATCTTCCTGGGCAACGCCATGGACGCTGAAATGGACGGTGCTGGCCGGGTGCTGATTTCGCCCGAACTGCGTGCCGCCGCCGGCCTCACCAAGGATGCTGTGCTGCTGGGCATGGGCAACCATTTCGAACTCTGGGATGCCGCCACCTACGCGGCCCAGGAGGCCGAGGCCATGCAGGGCGAGATGCCCGATGCCCTCAAGGACTTTTCTTTCTAAGGGCCGACGGTGCAAGACACATTCAGTCACCGCACCGTCCTGTTGAACGAGGCGGTTGACGCTCTCTCGGTTCAGCCGGATGGCCACTACATCGACGCCACCTTCGGTCGGGGCGGGCATTCGCGCCTCATTCTCTCGGGCCTGTCGCCCTTGGGCCGTCTGACTGTGTTCGACAAAGACCCGCAGGCGATTGCGGCCGCCAATGCCCTGGCCGATGTGGACGAGCGCATCAGCGTGCGCCACGAGGGCTTCAAACAACTGGGGGAGCTGGAGGCTGCCTCCGCTGACGGGGTCCTGATGGACCTCGGTGTCAGCTCCCCTCAGATCGACGACCCCACACGGGGTTTTTCTTTTCGCCACGACGGCCCCCTGGACATGCGCATGGACACCACGCGCGGCCAGAGTGTGTCTGAGTGGATTGCAACGGCCGATGTGGCCGAGATGGCGGAGGTGATACGTGAATACGGCGAAGAACGGTTTGCTCAACCGATTGCAAAGGCGATTGATCGTCGCCGACAGGAACGGGGCCCTCTTCGAACCACCGCCGAGTTGGCCGAAGTCGTGGCTGGCGCGGTCAAAACCCGCGAGCCGGGCAAGGACCCTGCAACGCGCACATTTCAGGCTTTTCGGATTTTCATCAACGCCGAGCTTGAAGAGTTGCAACAAGCGCTGACGGCGGCTTTGAAGGTCTTGCGCCCCAAGGGCCGTTTGGTGGTGATTTCATTTCACTCGCTGGAAGACCGCATCGTCAAACAGTTCATTGCCCAGCATTCGCGCGAGGTGTTCGACCGCCGCGCGCCCTTTGCCGCGCCCAAGCCCATGGCTTTGCGCAGCATCGGCCGCGTGATGCCTTCGGCCGAGGAGGTGGCCGAAAACGCGCGCTCGCGCAGTGCGGTGATGCGCGTGGCCGAGCGCACGGAGGTGATGGCATGAGCGCAGCACACGAAGTGGCAAGCGTGGGGGTGTATCCATGATCCGCTTGAACCTCGTTTTGTTGTTGGCTGTGCTGGTCAGTGCCTTCTATTTGGTGCACGTGCAGTACGACTCACGTCGCCTGTACACCGAGCTCGATCGCATGCGCGCCCAGGCCCAGCGGCTGGAGGCCGATCACGAGCAGCTGGTGGTGCAAAAACGCGCCCAGGCCACGCCGGGACGGGTGCAACAAATCGCCACCGCCCAGTTGCAGATGCGTCCGGCCAACCCGGCCATCACCGAATACGTCAAGGGTGCGCCACTCGCGCTGTCGCCCCAACCGTCTGCGGAGGCCCGCGAATGAGCCGCCGCAGCATCGCTTACAGCTCCAGCCCCCTGCTGGCCAGCAAAACGCCGGTGTGGCGCAGCAAGTTCATCGTCGCCGCGCTGGCGTTGGCGTTTGTGGGTCTGGCCGGGCGTGCCGCTTACGTGCAGGTCATTGGCAACGACTTCTTCCAGCGCCAGGGCGAAGTGCGCTTCACCCGCACGATTGAGTTGCCGGCCAACCGGGGTCGCATCCTCGACCGCAATGGCCTGATCCTTGCCACCAGCGTGGTGGCGCAAAGCGTGTGGGCCATCCCTGAGGATGTGGACAAAAACGACCCCAAGCTGCGCGATGTGGCCAAGCTGCTGGACTTGCCGTACGCTGATTTGAAGAAGCGCCTGTCCGACGAGAAGCGGACCTTTGTCTGGGTCAAGCGCCAGGTGGACGAGCCGCTGGCGCACAAGGTCAAGGCCTTGGGCGTCAAGGGCATCTACCTGCGCAAGGACTACAAGCGGCAGTACCCCGAAGGCGAAGCGGCTGCGCACGTGGTGGGTTTCACCAACGTGGAGGACCTGGGGCAGGAAGGTGTGGAGCTGACGTTTGACAAGCAGCTCGCCGGCAAGCCGGGCTCGCGCCGCGTCATCAAAGACCGGCTGGGCCGGGTGGTGGAAGACGTGCGCGATGTCATCGCGCCGGTGGACGGTCCCGACCTGCAGCTGTCCATCGACAGCAAGATCCAGTTTTTTGCCTACCAGAAGCTCAAGGACGCCATCACCCAGCACAAGGCCAAGGCCGGCAGTGTGGTGGTGATCGACACCGTGACCGGCGAGTTGCTGGCCTTGGCCAACTACCCGAGCTACGACCCCAACAAACGCCTCAACCTCAGCGGCGAGCAGTTGCGCAACCGCGCGCTGACCGACAGCTTTGAGCCAGGTTCGACCATGAAGCCCATCACCGTGGCCATGGCGCTGGAAGCCGGCCGCGTGACACCACAAACCATCATCGACACCGGTCCGGGCCGTCTGAGCATGGCCGGCGCCACCATCACCGACACCCACGCCTACGGCGCGCTCACCGTGGAGGGGGTGATTCAGAAGTCGAGCAACGTGGGCTCCACCAAAATTGCCCAGCGCCTGACGCCACAGGAAATGTGGACCACCTACACCGCGCTGGGTTTTGGTCAGAAGCCGCAGATCGATTTCCCGGGCGCGGTCAGTGGCCGGGTCCGTCCTTACAAGAGCTGGCGCCCCATCGAGCAGGCCACGATGTCCTACGGCTACGGCCTGTCGGCATCGCTGTTCCAGATGGCGCGGTCCTACACCGCCTTTGCGCACGACGGTCAGATCATCCCGGGCACCATGCTCAAGCGCCACGAGCCGGCGGTGGGCGTGCAGGTGTTTGCGCCGCAACACGCAGCCGCTGTGCGCAAGATGCTGCAGATGGCGGCCGGGCCCGGCGGCACCGGCCAGCGCGCACAGACCGTGGGGTATTCGGTCGGCGGCAAGTCGGGCACGGCGCACAAGCAGGTGGGCAAAGGCTACGCCAGCAACCGCTATCGGTCGTGGTTCACCGGCATGGCCCCCATCGACCAGCCGCGCATCGTGGTGGCGGTCATGATCGACGAGTCCAGCAACGGGCAGTACTACGGCGGCCTGGTGGCTGCACCCGTGTTCAGCGAGGTGGTGCAACAGACCCTTCGCCTGATGGGCGTGGCGCCCGATGTCGAGGTCAAGCCGCAGATCGTGGCAAAAACGGTGGAGGAGTCGTTTTGATGCGCCGCCTGCACAGCACCTCTGAGGCGGTGGCTTGGCTGCGCGAGCGCGGCTGCCGCCAACTGGTGGCGGACAGCCGCCGTGTGGGTGCGGGTGACGGTTTTGTGGCCTGGCCGGGTGCCGCCACCGATGGCCGGCGTTTTGTGCCCCAGGCGCTGGCGTCGGGTGCGGTGGCCTGTCTGGTGGAGCGCGACGGCGCTGACGACTTTGGTTTTGAGGATGAGGCCGTGGCCACGCTGCCTGGACTCAAGACCGCCTGCGCAGCGCTGGCGGCCCACTTCTACCAACAGCCCAGCCAAGCGCTGGACGTGGTGGCCTTCACCGGCACCAACGGCAAGACGTCGAGTGCCTGGTGGCTGGCCCAGTTGCTGCAGGGCGCTGGACGGCCTTGTGCTGTGGTGGGCACCTTGGGGGTGGGGCAGCCGGGTGGCGACTGGTTGTCCACCGGTCTCACCACCCCCGACCCCTTCATGTTCCACGCCGCCTTGCGCCAATTTGCCGACGACGGTGTGTTGGCGTGTGCGGTCGAGGCCTCGTCCATTGGCATCGCCGAAGGCCGGCTCGATGCCACCCGCGTGGCGGTGGCTGTGTTCACCAACTTCACCCAGGACCACCTCGACTACCACGGCGACATGGCCAGCTACTGGGCCGCCAAGCGTGCCCTGTTCGATTGGCCGGGTCTGCGCGCAGCGGTGGTGAACATCGACGACCCACAAGGCGCCGTGCTGGCGCGTGAACTGGCCCAACGCAGCGAGCTGGACCTGTGGACGGTCTCCATCCGCGACACATCGGCCCGCCTCTGTGTGACCGACCACGGCGTCACCCCCCACGGCATGGCCGGGGTGGTACGCGAGGCGGGCAACCCGACCCACACGCGGATCGAACTGCCGCTGGTGGGCCGCTACAACCTCAGCAACCTGGTGGGCGTGCTGGGCGCCGCGCGCGCGCTGGGGGTGGGGCTGGCGGACGCGCTGAGCGCGTGTCGTGCGCTCACACCGGTGCCCGGTCGCATGCAGACCGTGCCGGCGACCGCCGATGCCCCGCTGGTGCTGGTCGACTACGCCCACACGCCCGACGCGCTGGAGAAAGCGTTGCTCGCGCTGCAGCCCGTGGCCGGTGCGCGCCAGGGCCGCCTGTGGTGTGTGGTCGGCTGTGGCGGCGACCGCGATCCCATCAAGCGCCCGCTCATGGCCGCGATGGCCGAGCGCGAAGCCGATGTGGTGGTGTTCACCAGTGACAACCCGCGCAGCGAAGACCCGCAAGCCATCCTGGCGCAGATGGTGGCGGGTCTGTCGGACCGCGCGGCGGCACAGGTGGTGCCCGACCGCGCCCAGGCCATCGCCCTGGCCGTGAAGCAGGCGGGCCCGCAGGACGTGGTGCTGATCGCCGGCAAAGGCCACGAGGATTACCAGGAGATCCAGGGCGTGCGCCGCCCGTTCTCCGACGTGAATGCAGCCGCTGTGGCCTTGGCCACACGCCGCGCAGGGGCCAGCGTATGAAGACCCTGGCCCAACTGATGTGCGGCCTGCCGGGTGCCCGTGTGGTGGGCGACGCGGCCCACGCCGCCGTGTTGCGTGTGCACACCGACACCCGCAGCCTGCGTGCGGGTGACCTGTTTGTGGCTTTGCGCGGTGAACGTTTTGACGCCCACGACTTCTTGCCGCAGGTGGCCGCAGCCGGTGCGGTGGCCGCCATCGGTGAACAAGGTCTGTCCGGTGCCGGCTTGTGTGGTGTGGAGGTGCCCGACAGCCGTGCCGCCCTGGGTCAACTGGCCGCCGCGTGGCGCGCCCAGTTCGTGTTGCCCCTGATCGCGGTGACGGGCAGCAACGGCAAAACCACGGTCACGCAGATGCTGGCGTCGGTGCTGCGTGCTGCGGCGGGCGATGGCGCTTTCTCCACCGAGGGCAACTTCAACAACGACGTCGGTGTGCCGCTCACGCTGCTGCGCCTGCAGCCCAGGCACCGCCTGGCCGTGGTCGAGCTGGGCATGAACCACCCGGGCGAAATTGTGGGCCTGGCCCACATGGCCGCACCCACCGTGGCGCTGGTCAACAACGCACAGCGCGAACACCAGGAATTCATGGCCACGGTGGAAGCCGTGGCGCGCGAAAACGCCACCGTGTTCGAGGCCTTGCCGGCAGACGGCGTGGCGGTGTTCCCGGCCGATGACGACCACACCCCCTTGTGGCACGAGCTGGCCGAAGGTCGCCGTGTCATGACCTTCAGCGACTCCGAACGTGGTGCCGATGTGTGGGGCGAGGGCGAATGGCAAGGCGCCGCCTGGCAGTTGGTGGCGCAGACGCCGCAGGGCGAGTTGCGTTGCGCGCTGCGCATTCCGGGCCGCCACAACCTGCGCAATGCATTGGCCGTGATCGCCTGTGCGCTGGCGGCCGGTGTGCCGCTGGCGGCCGTGGCCCAGGGTTTGGCGGCGTTCGAGCCGGTCAATGGCCGTTCACGTTGCCTGCCGCTCACGCTCAACGGTCGCGCCGTCACCTTGGTGGACGACAGCTACAACGCCAACCCGGACTCGGTGCGTGCCGCCATCGAGGTGCTGGCCACCTTGCCCGCGCCCCGGCTGCTGGTGCTGGGCGACATGGGCGAGGTGGGCGAAGCGGGTCTGGCCTTCCACCTGGAAGTGCTGCGCCACGCGGCCGCTTTGAAGCTGGACCAGGTGCTGTGCACCGGCAACTGGTTTGCTCAAGCCGTGCCGGGTGTGGCGAGCGAGATGGGCACCACCCGTCTGGCGTTTTTCGATGATTTTGAGGCGCTGCAGCAAACCGTGCTGGCGTCGTCGGGTGGCGCGGGCAGCGTGCTGGTCAAGGGCTCGCGCTTCATGCGCATGGAGCGCGTGGCCCAGGCATTGCAGGACGCCGCCGCACAAGGGGACAAGACATGTTGATCCATCTCGCGCAATGGCTGCAGGGCCTGTCACCCGAATTCGGTTTTCTGCGGGTGTTCCAGTACATCACCTTTCGCGCCGTCATGGCCGCCATGACGGCCCTGCTGCTGGGCGTGGCCGCTGGCCCGATGTTCATCCGCCGCCTCACCGCGCTCAAGATCGGCCAGCCCATCCGGGGCTACGCCATGCAGACGCACCTGAGCAAGAGTGGCACGCCCACCATGGGCGGCGTGCTCATCCTGTTCTCGATTGCCGTGGCCACGCTGCTGTGGTTCGACCTGAGCAACCGCTTTGTCTGGATCGTGCTCATCGTGACCCTGGGCTTTGGTGCCATTGGCTGGGTGGACGACTGGCGCAAGGTGGTGCACAAAGACCCCGAAGGCATGCGCTCGCGCGAGAAGTACTTCTGGCAGTCGGTCATTGGCCTGGTGGCCGCTTTCTATTTGGTGTTCAGCATTTCCGAGAGCAGCAACAGCCGCGTGCTGGAGCTGTTTTTTGGCTGGGTGGCCTCTGGCTTCACGGTCGATCTGCCACCGCACTCGGGTCTGCTGCTGCCCTTCTTCAAGGAGGTCAGCTACCCGCTGGGTGTGGTCGGCTTCGTGCTCATGACCTACCTGGTCATCGTTGGCGCGAGCAACGCGGTCAACCTGACCGATGGCCTGGACGGCCTGGCCATCATGCCGGTGGTGATGGTGGGCTCGGCCCTGGGCGTGTTCGCCTATGTCACCGGCAGCTCGGTGTTCTCCAAGTACCTGCTGTTGCCACACATCCCCGGCGCGGGTGAATTGCTGATTTTCTGTGCCGCCATGGCCGGTGCCGGCTTGGCCTTTCTGTGGTTCAACACCCACCCGGCACAGGTTTTCATGGGCGACGTTGGCGCGTTGGCGTTGGGAGGCGCGTTGGGCACCATCGCCGTCATCGTGCGACAGGAAATTGTGCTCGCCATCATGGGCGGGATCTTCGTGGTCGAGGCCCTGTCGGTGATGTTGCAGGTGACCTGGTTCAAGTACACCAAACGCCGCTACGGCGAAGGGCGGCGCCTGTTCAAGATGGCGCCGCTGCACCACCACTTCGAGAAGTCCGGCTGGAAAGAAACCCAGGTGGTGGTCCGCTTCTGGATCATCACAATGCTGTTGTGCCTGGTCGGCCTGTCCACCCTGAAGCTGCGCTGATGCAAGAACAGATCCCGACCACCCCACCGGAGCCGGCGAACGCCGCCGTGCCCACCCTCGTGCCCGTGCTGCAAGGCCGCCGTGCGCTGGTGCTGGGCCTGGGCGCGTCGGGTCTGGCCATGGCGCGCTGGTGTGACCGGCTGGGTGCGGCCGTGACCGTCATCGACACGCGCGACGCGCCGCCGCAGGCCGAGGCCTTGCGCCAGGCTGTGCCGTCGGCCCTGTTGCTGAGTGGTGAGTTTGCGCCCGCACTGCTGGATGGTGCGCCTTATGCGCTGGTGGCACGCAGCCCCGGCCTGGCGCCAGCGCAATGGCAGCTTCTGGCCGATGCCGCCGCCGCGTTGGGTGTGCCGGTGTTGGGTGAACTTGATCTGTTTGTGATGGCCCTGAAGGCCATGGCCGCTGACGAGACCGCGCCCTACCGGCCGCAGGTATTGGCCATCACCGGCACCAACGGCAAGACCACGGTCACGTCCCTCACCGGCTTGTTGCTGGAGCGCGCGGGCTGGGACGTGGTGGTGGCCGGCAACATCGGGCCATCCATGCTGGAGCAGCTGGGCGAACGTCTGGACGCCGAGGCACTGCCGCAGGCCTGGGTGCTGGAGCTGTCCAGCTTCCAGCTCCACGGCGTGCGCGACTTCGAACCCACGGCGGCCACGGTGCTCAACATCACCCAGGACCACCTGGACTGGCATGGCGGCATGGACGCCTACGCCGCCGACAAGGCGCGCATCTTCGGCAGCGCCGGGCTGATGTTGCTGAACCGGCAGGACGAACGTGTGATGGCCCTGCGCCCGCAACCCATCACTCAGCGCGAAGGCAAGCTCACGCGCACCCTGCCAGCGCGCGCGCATGCCACCTTTGGCACCGACCAACCCACCCGGCCGGGCGATTGGGGCATTGAAGAGGTCAATGGCATGGCGTGGCTGGTGCGCGCCCTGGCTTTGGACGAAACCCGCAAGCCCAAGCGCGGCGAGTCGGCCGAGGTCGAGGTCTACATGCAGCGCTTGATGCCGGCCGAGGCACTGCGCATCCGGGGTCGCCACAACGCGTGCAACGCCCTGGCCGCCCTGGCGCTGGCCAGCGCCGCCGGCGCGCCGCTGGGCCCCATGCTGCATGGGCTGCGCGAATACCAGGGCGAGCCGCACCGGGTCGAGCCGGTGGCCATCATCCACGAGGTCGAATACTTTGATGACAGCAAGGGCACCAATGTGGGTGCCACGCTGGCCGCCATCAACGGCCTGGGCGCCGAACGCCGGCTGGTCGTCATCCTGGGGGGTGACGGCAAGGGGCAGGACTTCGCGCCGCTGGCCGAAGCGGCGGCCCGCCACGTGCGCGCGGTGGTGCTGATCGGCCGCGACGCCGGTCTGATCCGCGATGCGCTGGCCGCCACCGGCGTGCCTTTGTTCGATGCCGACACACTGGAAGCCGCCACCACCCTGGCCGCGCAACAGGCCCAGCCGGGCGACGCCGTGTTGCTCTCGCCGGCCTGCGCCAGCCTGGACATGTTCCGAAACTATGGCCATCGGGCCGAGGTGTTTGTGGCAGCGGTGCACGCCCTGGCCACGGAAGCGGGGGAGCTGCTGTGAGCTGGATGCAAGCCACCCTCCAAAAGCTGGGCCTGCGCGGCGGCGCAACGGAAGTCGTGGGCGAACTGCCCGTGCGTTTGCAGACCGGCAGCTACGACAGCACCCGCATGCGCCCGGTGGCGGTGGCCGGCTTCGACCAGCCGCTGGTGTGGGTGGTGGTTGCCTTGCTGGCGTGGGGCTTGGTGATGGTGTTCTCCGCCTCCATCGCCTTGCCCGATAACCCGCGTTTTGCCCGCTACGCGCACACCCATTTTGTGACGCGCCATGGGCTGTTCATCGCCATTGGGCTGGTGGCGGCGTTGGTGGCGTTTCAGTTGCCCCTGCGGGTGTGGGAGCGCCTGGCCCCCTGGCTGTTCATGGGGTCAATCGCCCTGCTGGTGGCGGTGTTGATCCCTGGCGTGGGTTCGGTGGTCAACGGCGCACGGCGCTGGATCTCGGTCGGTTTCATGAGCTTTCAGCCGTCCGAGTTGGCCAAGCTGGCGGTGCTGCTTTACGCATCAAGCTACATGGTGCGCAAGATGGACGTGAAGGAAGACTTCTTCAAGGCCGTCACCCCCATGGGCGTGGCGGTGGTGCTGGTGGGGGTTTTGCTGTTGGCCGAGCCCGACATGGGCGCCTTCATGGTGATCGTGGTGATCGCCATGGGCATCCTGTTCCTGGGCGGCGTCAACGCCCGCATGTTTTTTCTGATCGCGCTGTTGGTGGTGGGCGCGTTTGCGCTCATCGTGTTGTCCAGCGAATGGCGGCGCGAACGCATCTTCGCCTACCTCGATCCCTTCAGCGAGGACCACGCCCTGGGCAAGGGCTACCAGCTCTCGCACGCGCTGATCGCCATCGGCCGGGGCGAAATTTTTGGTGTTGGTCTGGGGGGCAGCGTGGAGAAACTGCACTGGCTGCCCGAGGCGCACACCGACTTCCTGCTCGCCGTCATCGGCGAGGAGTTTGGCCTCATCGGCGTGTTGACCCTGATCGCGCTGTTCATGTGGCTGACCCGCCGCATCATGGTGATTGGCCGCCAGGCCATCGCGTTGGACCAGGTGTTTGCCGGCCTGGTGGCGCAGGGCGTGGGGCTGTGGATGGGCTTCCAGGCCTTCATCAACATCGGCGTGAACCTGGGTGCTTTGCCCACCAAGGGGCTGACCCTGCCGCTCATGAGCTATGGCGGCTCGGCCATCTTGCTCAACCTGGTCGCGCTGGCCATCGTGCTCCGTGTGGACTACGAAAACAAGCAGCTGATGCGCGGGGGGCGGCCATGAGCAAGACAGCACTTGTGATGGCCGGCGGCACCGGCGGCCACATCTTCCCTGGCCTGGCCGTGGCTGAGGCCTTGCGCGAGCGCGGCTGGCGCGTGCACTGGTTGGGCGCGCCCGCCAGCATGGAGGCCCAACTGGTGCCGCCACGTGGCTTTGCCTTCGAGCCGATTGAATTTGGCGGCGTGCGCGGCAAGGGCGCTCTCACGCTGGCCTTGCTGCCACTGCGCCTGTTGCGCGCCTTCTGGCAGGCGCTGCAGGTGGTGCGCCGCGTGAAACCCGATGTGGTGGTGGGCCTGGGCGGCTACATCACCTTCCCGGGCGGCATGATGGCCGTGCTGGCTGGCAAGCCGCTGGTGCTGCACGAACAGAACTCGGTGGCCGGCATGGCCAACAAGGTGTTGGCCGGTGTGGCCGACCGTGTGTTCACCGCATTCCCCAAGGCCATGCCGAAAGGCATATGGGTGGGAAACCCGCTGCGTGTGGCCTTCACGCAGCAGGCCGCGCCGGCCCAGCGTTTTGCTGGGCGCAGCGGCCCGCTGAAGCTGCTGGTGGTGGGTGGCAGCCTGGGCGCACGCGCACTCAACGACATCGTGCCCAAGGCCCTGGCCCTCTTGCCCGAGGGGCAACGCCCGGTGGTGACCCACCAGAGTGGCGCCAAACAGATAGCCGAACTGCGCGCCAATTACGCGGCGGCGGGTGTGACTGCCGAACTGACGCCTTTCATCGACGACACGGCGACCGCGTTTGCCGAGGCCGACCTCATCGTTTGCCGCGCGGGTGCGAGCACCGTGACCGAAATCGCCGCCGTCGGTGCGGCCGCGTTGTTTGTGCCCTTCCCGGCGGCGGTGGACGACCACCAGACCACCAACGCCCGTTTCCTGGTGGACCAGGGCGGGGGTTGGCTGGTGCCACAAACCGAACTCACGCCACAAGGCCTGGCGAACACGCTGGCCAAGCTGGACCGGGCCGAACTGCTGGCGCGTGCCACGAAGGCCAAACAACTCGAAAAAACAACGGCGACCCGCGAAGTGGTGGGCGCCTGTGACGAACTGACAGGAGGGGGCGCATGAAACACGCGGTGCGTCATATTCATTTTGTGGGCATCGGTGGCTCGGGCATGAGCGGCATTGCCGAGGTGCTCTGCAATCTGGGCTACACCATTTCGGGCTCCGACCTCTCAGACAGCGCCACGCTGCGCCGCCTGGCAGGTTTGGGCATCGCCACCTTTGTGGGGCACGCAAAGGCCCACATCGCGGGTGCCGACGCGGTGGTCACCTCCACCGCCGTACAAAGCGACAACCCCGAGGTGATCGCTGCGCGCGAGAAAAAAATCCCGGTCGTGCCACGTGCGCTGATGCTGGCCGAACTGATGCGCCTGAAGCAGGGCATTGCGATCGCCGGCACACACGGCAAGACCACCACCACCAGCCTGGTGGCCAGCGTGTTGGCCGAGGCCGGCCTGGACCCCACGTTTGTGATCGGCGGGCGCCTCAACAGCGCGGGCGCCAACGCGCGGCTGGGCAGCGGCGACCACATCGTGGTCGAGGCCGACGAGTCCGATGCCTCCTTTCTCAACCTGCTGCCGGTGATGGCGGTCGTCACCAACATCGACGCCGACCACATGGAAACCTATGGGCACGACTTTGCTCGGCTCAAGCAGGCCTTTGTGGACTTCCTGCACCGCATGCCCTTCTATGGCGTGGCCATCTTGTGCACCGACGATCCTGCGGTGCGCGACATCGTGCAGCAGGTCTCCTGCCCGGTCACCAGCTACGGCTTCAACGAAGGCGCCGAGGTGCGTGCCGTGAACGTGCGCGCCGTGGGCGGGCAGATGCATTTCACGGTGCAGCGCCGCAACGGCGTGGTGTTGCCCGACCTCGACGTGGTGCTCAACCTGGCCGGTGAACACAACGTGAAGAACGCCCTGGCCGCCATCGCCGTGGCGGTGGAACTGAACGTGCCCGACGACGCGCTGTTGCGCGCGCTGGCCGGTTTCAAGGGCGTGGGCCGGCGCTTTCAGCGTTACGGCGAGGTGTCCACGGTGGACGGTGGCCAGTGCACGGTGATCGACGACTACGGCCACCACCCGGTGGAAATGGCGGCCACGCTGGCTGCTGCGCGCGGGGCTTTTCCGGGCCGGCGTCTGGTGCTGGCTTTTCAGCCGCACCGGTTCACCCGCACGCGCGATTGTTTCGAGGACTTCGTCAAGGTCATCGGTGCCGGTGCCGATGCGGTGCTGTTGGCCGAGGTGTACGCCGCGGGCGAGGCGCCCATCGTGGCCGCCGACGGCCGCAGCCTGGCCCGTGCGCTGCGCGTGGCGGGCAAGGTGGAGCCGGTGTTTGTGGACGACATCGCGGCCATGCCGCAGGTCATCCTGGACAACGCGCGCGATGGCGACGTGGTGTTGTGCATGGGCGCGGGTTCGATTGGTGCGGTGCCGGGCAAGGTGGTGGACATGGCAACTCAGGTGAGGGGTGCGGTCGCATGACGACACAACACAACATGGGCAAGGTGGCGGTGCTGATGGGCGGCCGTTCGGCCGAACGCGAGGTGTCGCTGATGTCGGGCGCAGGTGTGCTGCAGGCATTGCAAGAGCGCGGTGTGGACGCCCACGCCTTCGATCCCGCCGAGCGCGATCTGGCCGAACTCAAGCGCGAGGGCTTCAGCTGCTGCTTCATCGCCTTGCACGGTCGCTTCGGCGAAGACGGCACGGTGCAGGGCGCGCTGGAGTTGCTGGGCATTCCCTACACCGGCTCGGGCGTGTTGGCATCGAGCGTGGCCATGGACAAGGTGATGACCAAACGCATTTGGTCGGCCGTTGGCCTGCCCACGCCGGGCTGGCGCCAGGTGAGCAATGCCGCCGAAACGCGCGAGGCGTTTGCGGCCCTGGGCAGCCCCATGATCGTCAAGCCCGCGCGCGAAGGCTCCACCATTGGCCTGACCAAGGTGGTGGACGCAGCCGAATGTGAAGAGGCCTACCGCCTGGCCGCGCAGCACGACCCGCTGGTGCTGTGCGAGCAGTTCATTGCAGGCGACGAGGTGACCTGCCCGGTGCTGGGCACGGGTGATGTTGCCCGTGCGCTGCCCGTCATCCGCATCGTGGCACCCGACGGCAACTACGACTACCAGAACAAGTACTTCACCGACGACACGAAGTATCTGGTGCCCTGTGGCCTGCCCGAGGGCGAAGAGGTGCGCATCCAGGCGCTGGTGCTCGAGGCCTTCAAGACCCTGGGTTGCCGTGGCTGGGCGCGCGCCGACGTGATGATCGACGCCACCACCCGCAAGCCCTACCTGCTGGAGATCAACACCTCGCCCGGCATGACCGGGCACTCGCTGGTGCCCATGTCGGCCCGCGCTGCGGGCATCCCTTACCCCGACTTGTGTGTGCAGGTGCTGGCCGCCGCCACGCTGGACAACGCCTGAGCCGCGACGGTCATGAACCCCTCGATGGACACCCCCAACGACATCCGCCTGATGGCCCTGGCCACCCAGGGCTTGTTGGTGCTGTTCGTCCTCATGGGGCTGAGTGCCTTCGGCTTGTGGCTGGTGCGCCACCCCTCATGGCACGTGGCGGGCATCCAGGTGCATGGCGATGTCGCCCACCAAAATGCCGTGGCCTTGCGCGCCCACATCGCCAACCGCCTGAGTGGTTCCTTCCTGAGCCTGGACTTGCGCGAAGCACGGGCCTTGTTCGAGTCCGCGCCCTGGGTGCGGCAGGCGGTGGTGCAGCGTGAATTTCCCAACCGGCTCAAAGTCACGCTGACCGAGCACCAGGCCGTGGCGTGGTGGGGCGATGCCGGTGAGGACAAACTGGTCAACACCCATGGCGAGGTGTTTCAGGCCAACCCGGACAGCCTGGACAACGACGCACTGGTGGAGTTGGCCGGCCCGGACGACCAGGCGCCCCAGGTGCTGGCGCTGTACCGCGACCTCAGCAGTGTGTTCGGTCGCATCGAACTTGACATCAAGCGCCTCGAACTGAGCCCACGCGGCAGCTGGCGCGTGCGCCTGTCCAACCACGCACAGATCGAACTCGGGCGGGGCGAGCCCAGTGAACTCATGGCGCGCGCGACGCAGTTTGTCGCCACCGTCGGTCAGGTCACCACCCGCTACCAGCGCGCCATCGAATCGGCGGACCTGCGTTACCCCAATGGTTATGCGGTGCGGATGAAAGGTGTGTCCACCGTGGACGCCGCTACCGCCGCTAAAAACGCAGCCTTGGCGGCGGCCGCAGCCGCCCGCGCCGCGTCCCGACCCGCCCCGAAACCCACGCCCACCCACAGATAAAACGAACAGCAATCATGGCCAAGGAATACAAGGACCTCGTGGTCGGACTCGACATCGGCACCTCCAAGATCATGGTGGTGGTGGCCGAGGTGCAAGCCGGCGGCGTGCTCAAGCTCGCCGGCCTGGGCGTGGCGCCCAGCCACGGCCTCAAGCGGGGTGTGGTGGTCAACATCGATGCCACGGTGCAAAGCATCCAGCAGGCGCTGAAAGAGGCCGAACTGATGGCCGATTGCCGCATTGCCCGTGTCTACACCGGCATCACCGGCAGCCACATCCGCGGCATCAACAGCAGCGGCATGGTGGCCATCAAGGACAAGGAAGTGACGCCGGCCGATGTGGCCCGCGTGATCGAAACCGCCAAGGCCATCAACATCTCCACCGACCAGCGTCTGCTGCTGGTGGAGCCGCAGGAGTTCGTGATCGACGGCCAGGAGGTGAAAGAGCCCATCGGAATGAGTGGCATCCGTCTGGAGGCCAAGGTGCACATCGTGACCGGTGCCCAGAGTGCGGCCGAGAACATCATCAAGTGTGTGCGCCGCTGCGGGCTGGAGGTGGACCAGCTCATGCTCAACCCGCTGGCCTCCAGCCAGTCCATCCTGACCGATGACGAAAAGGAACTGGGCGTGGCCCTGGTGGACATCGGCGCCGGCACAACCGATGTGGCCATCTTCGCCGGTGGCGCCATCCGTCACACGGCGGTCATTCCCATCGCGGGCGACCTGATCACCAGCGACATCGCCATGGCCCTGCGCACGCCCACCAAGGACGCCGAGGACATCAAGGTGGAAAGCGGCTGCGCCAAGCAACTGCTGGCCGACCCCGAAACACAGGTGGAAGTGCCCGGCCTGGGCGATCGGGGACCGCGCCTGCTGAGCCGTCAGGCCCTGGCCGGTGTGATCGAGCCGCGTGTGGAAGAAATTTTTGCGCTGGTGCAACAGACCATGCGCGACTCGGGCTTTGAAGAGGTGCTGTCGTCGGGTGTGGTCATCACCGGTGGCAGCGCTGTCATGCCGGGCATGGTCGAGCTGGGCGAAGACATCTTTTTGAAGCCGGTGCGCCGGGGTGTGCCTAAGTACCACAGCGCCCTCTCGGACATGGTGGCGCAGACCCGCGCCGCCACGGTGATGGGCCTGCTCGAAGAGGCGCGGCTGGCGCGCCTGCGTGGCCACAAGGTGGCGCAAAAAACGGGGTCGGTGCACAGCGCATTCGGCCGTGTCAAAGACTGGTTCATGGGGACGTTCTGATGACCAAGCCCAAGCCCAAGTCCAACCTGGCACCGCGCCCGCACAAACGACGACCGAGCGAAACCGGGCCGCCTGGCTGAACCCGCAGCGGTTCACACAGACACAGATTCAATGGCAACTATCAGCAAGCATTCACGGAGAAAAACATGAGCATCGAAATGATTGAGGCAGAAGGGTTCAACCAAGGCACGCAGATCAAGGTGATTGGCGTCGGCGGTGGCGGCGGCAACGCGGTCGAGCACATGATCGGCTGCGGCGTGCAGGGCGTGGAGTTTGTTTGCGCCAACACCGACGCACAGGCGCTCTCGCGCACGGCGGCCCACCGCACCATCCAGCTGGGCACCACCGGTCTGGGCGCAGGCAGCAAGCCCGACAAGGGCCGCGAGGCCGCCGAGCTGGCCGAAGCCGACATCCGCGAAGCCATTGCCGGCTCGCACATGCTCTTCATCACCGCGGGCATGGGCGGTGGCACGGGCACCGGCGCCGCACCCGTGATCGCCCGCGTGGCGAAGGAAATGGGCATCCTCACCGTGGGCGTGATCACCAAGCCTTTCGACTTCGAAGGCCCCAAGCGCATGGCCAACGCCGATGCCGGCCTGGCCGAGCTGGAGCAGAACGTCGATTCGCTGATCGTGGTGCTCAACGAGAAGCTGCAAGAGGTGCTGGGTGACGACATCACCCAGGAAGAAGCCTTTGCCCACGCCAACGACGTGCTCAAGAACGCCGTCGGCGGCATTGCCGAAATCATCAACGTGCCCGGCCACGTGAACGTGGACTTTGAAGACGTGCGCACCGTGATGGGCGAGCCCGGCAAGGCCATGATGGGCACCGCCACCTCCAGCGGCCCCGACCGCGCCCGCATTGCGGCGGAGCAGGCCGTGGCCTGCCCGTTGCTCGAAGGGGTGGACCTCTCTGGCGCCAAGGGCGTGCTGGTGCTGATCTCGGCCTCCAAGGGCTCGCTCAAGCTGAGCGAATCCAAGCTGGCCATGACCACCATCCGCGCCTTTGCCTCGCCCGATGCGCACATCATCTACGGCACCGCCTACGACGAGAACCTGGGTGATGCCATCCGCGTGACCGTGGTGGCCACGGGCCTGAGCCGCCAGAACGCCCGCCGCCAGGCGCCGCCGCTGCAGGTGCTGCGCACCGGCACCGACAACGTGCCGTTTGCGGTGGGTGGTGGCGCCGCCAGCGCCATGGGTGGTTCGGTGTTGGGCGGTGGAGCTGCCCAGCAGAACGACTACAGCGGCATGGCCGTGCCCAGCGTGTGGCGCACCAACCGCACGCAGGCGGCGGCCAAGGTCGATGCCTTGTCGTCGGGTGGCATGGACGACTTTGAAATCCCCGCCTTCCTGCGCAAGCAGGCGGATTGACACGGACCACCCCCGTTTCTCGCTCACTTCGTGTAGCTCGAATCCCCCCTCAAGGGGGCGACACCAGCCGTCCGGCAGAGCCGGCCCGGCGGTGTCCCCGAACGGGCCGAGTTGGGGCGAAAAAAAACGGCGCTTCGTGCGCCGTTTTTATGGGCGGCGCGAACTCAGGCGGGTGCGTGTTCTTTCACCAGCACCTCGGCCCGTAGAGAATATTGCGGTCTTCAAGTACATGTTGGCGAGCACACATGATGCCTCGCGCTGAACCACAGGGTGCGCGACGGTGGGTCGTGTGCTGGGTGTTGGATCAGGGGTTTCTGGACCACGCCAAGACCGTCTCAAGGCGACTGTTATAGGCGTTTTTCGATGCAGGCCGGTTTTCCGGCAGACGGCATCTCAAATTTTGTCCAAAATGGACAAAATCTGCTAGATTGGGCCCATGCAACACATGACGTCCAGCCAGGCCAAGCAGAACTTCGGCGAGTTGCTCGACGCCGCTGCAAAAGGGCCGGTGGCGATTGAGCGGCACCGCAAGGTCAAGGCCATTGTGTGTTCGCCGGAGGCGTTTCACGCCCGGGCGAACAGCGACAGCCGTTTGGCAGAGCGCCGTGCGGCGCGCGCTGATCAGGCTCTGGTCGAAAAGGACCGCCTCATCAAACACCAGGCCCTGGCCATACAGCTTTTGTTGATGCCAGCGGCCGACAGCCAGGCCCTTGTCACACGCGCCCAGCAGGAGGTGACACGGTGGCGCCGAGAGCGTCTGTGCAGCCTGGACTACATCGAACGGTGGGAGGCGTTGCTCCAGCGTTCGGTCAATGAGCTTGCCCAGGCCATGGGGTCTGAAACCTTGGAGTGGGGTACCGCCTTGCGGCAGAACTCGCCCTGGCACGTGGTGATGGCGTGAACCGCAGCCACCTGTTCCGCTTGTTCGAGGCGGCCCATCGCCTCACTGGCCACCGCGACTACGTGGTGATCGGCAGCCTGTCCATCCTCGGCGCCGGGGACGAGCGTGACATCCCGGCTGACATGTCGATGTCCATCGACATCGACTGCTACACCAAGGCCGATCCGGGTCGCATTGCGGATGTGCGAAGTGCGCTCGGCGAAGGCTCAGAATTTCACAGAACCAACGGCTATTACCTCGACCCGGTGTCCCCCAGCTTGCCCAGCCTTCCCGATGGCTGGGAAGGCCGAATGAGTCACGTTGAGCAGGGCGGCATTCGCATCTGGTTTCTCGACCCCGATGACGCTGCCATATCCAAGTACGCACGCAGCCAGCCGAACGACTTGCGGTGGATTCGGGCCGGGTTGTTGTCTGGCCACATCTCGCTGCCAAGGGTGAAGTCCCGGTTGCCAGCGACGCTGTTTCTGGATGAGGACGAGGCCGCACGGGTGGCGACTCAGATCGAAGCCGACAGCCTTTGGTTCGACACCATCAAGGGGAACAGAGCCCACCGGCACAGGCAGATCAAACCTTGATCTTGGGTCTTCAAGCCGACAAGCCTTCCTTCACCAGCACCTCGGCCCGCAGGGAGTGGGGCAGGGCTTCGGTGATGCGCACGTCCACCATCTGGCCAATGAGGCGTGGCTGGCCTTTGAAGTTGACGATGCGGTTGCACTCGGTGCGGCCCATGAGTTCGCTGGCGTCTTTGCGGGACGGCCCTTCCACCAGCAGGCGCTGCACCGTGCCTTCGCGGCTGGCGCTGATGCGGCGAACGTTGTCCTCGATGACCGCCTGCAGGTGCTGCAGCCGCTTGAGCTTGACCTCGTGAGGTGTGTCGTCGGGCAGGTTGGCCGCCGGGGTGCCGGGGCGCGGGCTGAAGATGAAGCTGAAGGAGGCGTCAAAACCGACATCGTCGATGAGTTTCATCATCTTGGCGAAGTCCTCGTCCGTCTCGCCCGGGAAGCCGACGATGAAGTCGCTGGACAGTGACAGGTCGGGGCGGATGGCGCGCAGCTTGCGGATGGTGCTTTTGTATTCCATCGCGGTGTAGCCGCGTTTCATGGCCATCAGGATGCGGTCGCTGCCGTGTTGCACCGGCAGGTGCAGGTGGTTCACCAGTTTGGGGATCTTGCCGTAGGCTTCGATCAAACGCGGGGTGAATTCGTTGGGATGGCTGGTGGTGTAGCGGATGCGTTCGATGCCGGGGATGTCGGCCACGTATTCGAGCAACAGCGCAAAGTCGGCGATCTCGCTGGTCTCGCCCATCTTGCCCCGGTAGGCGTTGACGTTCTGACCCAGCAGCGTCACCTCCTTCACACCCTGGTCGGCCAGGCCGGCCACTTCCACCAGCACGTCCTCGAAGGGGCGGCTGACCTCTTCACCGCGCGTGTAGGGCACCACGCAGTAGCTGCAGTATTTGCTGCAGCCTTCCATGATGCTCACGAAAGCGCTGGCGCCGTCCACGCGCGCGGGCGGCAGGTGGTCGAACTTCTCGATCTCGGGGAAGCTGATGTCCACCTGCGGCCGGGCCAGCGAGGCGCGGGCGTTCAGCATCTCGGGCAGGCGGTGCAGCGTCTGCGGGCCGAACACCACGTCCACATAGGGCGCCCGCTTGATGATGGCTTCGCCCTCCTGGCTGGCGACACAGCCGCCCACACCGATCAGCACGCCTTTTTCCTTGAGGTGCTTGACACGTCCGAGGTCGGAAAACACCTTTTCCTGCGCCTTCTCGCGCACCGAGCAGGTGTTGAAGAGGATGAGATCGGCTTCTTCCACGTCCTGCGTGGGCTCATAGCCCTGGGCGGCGCCCAACACGTCGGCCATCTTGTCCGAGTCGTACTCGTTCATCTGGCAGCCGAAGGTTTTGATGAATACTTTTTTGGCCATTGTGCGTCCTTCAGCGGGTGTTCGGGGGGCTTTCGGCATCGCTGCCACTGCGGTAGTTGTGGATCACCATGTCGCTGGCGCCAGCACGCGGCTGGGCCTGTTCGAAGCCATTCAGAATCCACACCTCGTGCACCATGCCATTGCTTTCGCGCACGTAGTTGACCACCAGTTTTTCACCGATGAGGCTGTTGGCAAACACAATGGTGTTGTTGGTGTTGCGTATGCGAGCACCCGGTGACAGCCGCTCGGCCTTGCCGTTGATGCTGATGTCGGGCGGCGTGCCCACCACCATCAGGCCACGCAACGCGTGTTCAGGAAAGCCCCGGTGCTGGGCGAGGCCGATGGCAGGAAGAAGTGCAAAGGCGCAGGTCAGGGCCGCAGCAAGGGCCCGCCCACGCAAGCCCAGAGGGCGGCGTGCACAGCGGTTCATGGTATGTGTCCAGAGGCTGTTGAGGGGCGCCGATTTTACCCTGCCGCGCCCACATCCACCCGGTGTGCCTGTGCTGCCTGTCGGATCGCGGCGCGTTGGTCGCCGTCGAGCCGGTCCAGGTGTTTGAGTGCCATGCCCATGCGCGGGTTGTTCGCCAGCATCGCTTGGTGGTGCAGCAAAAAATCCCAGTACAGCGTGGTGTAGGGGCAGGCTTGTGCACCGGTGGACTGGGCCGGGTCAAAACGACAGCCTGGGCAGTGATTGCCCATGCGTTTGATGTACTGCCCACTGGCGGCGTAGGGTTTGCTCGCCATCAGGCCACCGTCGGCAAACTGGCTCATGCCCAGGGTGTTGGGCAGTTCCACCCACTCCACCGCATCCACATAGACGGCCAGATACCAGGCGTGCACCGCCTGCGGTTTCACGCCCAGCAGCAGGGTGTAGAGGCCGGTCACCATGAGCCGCTGGATGTGGTGGGCGTAGCCGTGGCGCAGGGTCTGGGTGAGGGCGTCGCGCAGACAGGCCATCTCGGTGTCACCGGTCCAGAAGAAGGCGGGCAGGGCAGCCTGCGCGTCCAGCGCGTTGCCGTCCAGGTAGCCCGGCATCTGCGTCCAGTAGATGCCGCGCACGTACTCGCGCCAGCCCAGGATCTGACGGATGAAACCTTCCACCGCAGTCAGGGGGGCGTGGCCGCTGCGCCAGGCAGCCTCGGCGGCGGCCACCACCTCGCGTGGGTTGAGCAGCTTGAGGTTGAGGGCCGCCGAGAGGTGCGAATGAAACAGCCAGACTTCGCCTTCCCACATCGCGTCCTGCCATTGGCCAAAATGGGGCAGGCGCTCGCGCACAAACGCGTCCAGCGACTGCAGCGCTTGCGTGCGCGTGACCGGCCAGCCGAAGTGGTCGAGCTGACCCGGATGGCTGGCAAAACGCTGGCGCACGAGCGCCATCACGTCCTGCGTGATGCCGTCGGGCTCAAACCGCGTGGGGTCGGGCAGCGTTGGTGGGCCGCCTTTGCCAAAGGCCGCGCGGTTGTCGGCGTCGAAGTTCCATTGACCGCCCGCGGGCTGGTCGCCTTCCATCAGCACGCCATGGCGGCGGCGCATCTCGCGGTACCAGAACTCCATGCGCAGTTGTTTGCGGCCTTGGGCGTGCGCGGTGAAGTCGCGCACGGTGCTGTAAAAGTGGCGGTCGTCGCGCAGGTCCAACGGCACGCCGCTGGCACGGGCCACCGCCCGCAAGGCCTGCAGCACGCGCCAGTCGCCCGGGGCCGTCAGCACCAGCGTCTGGGGTCGCAGTTCGTTGATGGCCAGCATCAGTTCTTCGGCCAGGCTGCCTCGGTTGTCGGGATCGTCCAGCGGGCGGTAGCGCATGGGCCAGCCGCGTGCTTGCACGTCCTGCGCAAAGTGGCGCATGGCACTCAGGAATAGGGTGGTGCGCTGCTGGGCCGACCACACGTGGGTCGATTCCTCGGCCACTTCGGCCATCCACACCCTGTCTTGCGACGCATCGAAGCCGTCGAAGGCGGATGAGGCTTCATCGAGCTGGTCGCCCAGCACCAGCACCAAGTGGCGCACGGCGGTGCTCATGTGGTTGGGCCTTTGCGGGCGCGGCAGGCTTCGCTGCAATAGCGGACCTCTTCCCAGTTCTTGGCCCAGGCTTTGCGCCAGGTCATGGTGCGGCCGCACATCACACAGGGTTTGCTGGGCAGGTGGGCTTTGTTGCCCTTGAAGTCGCGTTGGGGCTTGTTTCGCTCAGGCATCGGGGAACAGGCTCAGTTGGGGCGGCAACGGTGGCAAAGCCGGAGATGGTGGCGGCCGGGCCGTGCGGCGGCGGGTGGTGGGTTGCAGGCCACTGCGGCGTGAGCCGTGGCGCTGCTGGATCTGGTCGGCCTCTTGCTGCACTTCTGGATCGCGGCGCAGCGCGTAAAGGCGGTCTTTGGCCTGTTGGGCGGCCGCGCGTTCGTCCACCACGGGTGCTGGGTAGTCGCGGCCGATCACGCAGCCGCTGGCGCGCTGCGCTGCGCTGTCCATCAACCCAGGCTGGGCCAGGTGTTCCAGCGGCACATGGGCGAGCTCGGGCAGCCAGCGGCGGATGAATAGGCCTTGTGGATCGTGGTCCCGCGCCTGTTTGGTGGGCGAGTAGATGCGCAGGGTGTTGATCCCTGTGGTGCCACTTTGCATCTGCATCTGGCTCCAGTGGATGCCGGCTTCAAAGTCCAGAAACTGCCGCGCCAGGAACAGCCCGGTGGGGCGCCAGTGTTGCCACAGGTGGTAGGCGGCAAAACTCACCAGCAAGGCGCGCATGCGGAAGTTGAGCCACCCGGTGGCGGTGAGAGAGCGCATGCACGCATCCACCATGGGAAAACCGGTCTCGCCGCGTTGCCAGGCGGCCAACAGGGTGGGGTCGCTGCTGTTTTCGCGCAGGCCGTCGCAGTGGCGGGCAAAGTTCTGGAACTCGATGGCCGGCTCGTCCTCGAGCTTTTGCATGAAATGGCAGTGCCAGCGCAGCCGCCCGGCAAACCCACGCAGGTCGTGCGCGAGGTCGCGGTCGGGCGTGTGGGCGATCTGCGCTTCGGTGGCCTGGTGCACCTGGCGCAGCGACACCATGCCCCAGGCCAGGTGCGCGCTGAGGCGGCTGCAGCCGTCCTGGGCCGTGAGGGGGCTGGAGAGCGCGCGGCGGTAGCCCATGGCGCGGTGTTGCACAAAGCCTTGCAGCAGTTGCTGCGCGGTGGGTTCGCCCGCGGGCGGTGGTGTGTAGGCAGGTGGCGACAGGCCCAGGCTGGCCAGGCTCGGCAGGTCGTGCGCGGGCAGCGGGCCTGCGCCGGCCCAGCCGGTGGGTGTGGGGGCCTGGGGTGCGTTCATGCGCTGGTCCCAGCGCCCCCCCCAGCCACGGCGGTCGCGCAGGCGGCGCACCACGCCAGTCTGTGGCGTTTCCACCCAACACACGCCGAGGTGGCGACACCAGCGGGCCACGGCCTGGTCGCGCGCGTAGGTCCAGCCCGGCCCGGTTTCCTCGTGGCTCAGCAGGTGGGTGAAGCCGGTGTGTGCGTGCAGGCGCTGCAGCACGGCGGTGGCTTCGCCCACCTCCACCCACAGGGGCAGGCCTCGGGCGTGAAGTTGGGCACGCAGCTGGGCCACGCCGTCCAGCACAAAGGCCACATGAGCGCTGGCGCATTCGGGGCTGCTCAGCCAGGTCGGTTCGATGATGAACAGGCCGAGGCAGGACTCAAATTGCGCCGCCTGCGCCAGCGGGGCGTGGTCGCTCAGGCGCAGGTCGCGCTTGAACCAGACCAGAGCGCAGGTGGCTGGGGAAGCAGTGGACATGCCTGCAATCTAGCCGGGGCGGCAAGCCCTTGTAGCCCAGTCGGGTGGGGGGTTTTGGGCCTGGGTCAGTAGTCGGGCTGATCGTCCCAGAGGCCTTTGGGGTTGGGTTTCTCGGGCGAAGGGGGGAAGTCCCGGTCGTGTTGTTCCAACAGGCGCAGCATGGAGTCGTGCACGTCGTCCGGAAACCCCTTGCGCTGGCCGTTGCGGGTGTCTGCCATGAGCTTGGCCACGTAGCGCGCGAATTCGGGGTGGCCCCACAACAGGCGGATGTTTTTCCCGATGTGGGGAAAGGCGTTGTTGACCAGCCGGAAATGGGGGTTGTTTTCGATCATGGCCGTGGCTCCAGGGGCGGCGGGCCGGCGCCACCGCGAACGAGCCACGATCTTAGAGCCAGTTGACATTTTTGGGCGCCCCGATGCGCTATCGTGCGCCATGGACGCCGACACCCCATCCCCCCGCCCATCCATCTACGTGGTGGCTGCCCACCCGCACTGGCGCGATTCGCGCGTCACGCGCCGCCTGTTCGAAGCCACCCGGGCGCTGGACCACGTCGAGGTCACCGACCTCTACGCCAGCTACCCCGATTTCCACATCGATGTGGCGGCGGAACAGGCCCGCCTGTCTGCGGCGCAGCTGGTGGTGTGGCTGCACCCCATCCAGTGGTACGCCAGCCCGGCACTGCACAAGCTGTGGCTGGACGAGGTGTTCACCCACGGGTGGGCCTACGGGCGCAAGGGCCAGGCTCTGCGCGGCAAGGACGTCTGGCTGGTGACCAGCACGGGCGGCGCCGAATCGGCCTACCACCCCCAGGGCTACAACCGCTATTTTTTCGACGCTTTTCTGCCCCCTTACGAGCAGACGGCCGCCTTGTGTGGCCTGCGTTTTCTGCCGCCGCTGGTGCTGCACGGCGCGCACCAGGTGGATGAGCCGGGCCTGCGCGACCATGTGGACGTGTTCGTACAGCGTTTGCAAAGCTACCCGGACTGGCCCGAGATCGAGGACATGACCTGTCCGGGCTGTGAGGTGCCCGACCAGGACCGGCCGTCCACCGGGGGACAAGCATGAGCGCCGACGCTGCCAACGCAGTGGCCAGTGGCGACTGGCTCACCCCTGCACTGGTGTACCTCGGTGCGGCGGTGCTGGCCGTGCCGCTGGCCAAACGCCTGGGCTTTGGTGCCGTGCTGGGCTACCTGCTGGCCGGCGTCACCATCGGCCCCTGGGGCCTGGGCCTGATTGGCGATGCCGCGTCGGTGCTGGGTGTGGCCGAATTTGGGGTGGTGCTGATGCTGTTTCTGGTCGGACTGGAGCTGGAGCCGGCCAAGGTATGGCGCCTGCGCCAGCCCATTTTTGTCTGGGGCAGTGTGCAGATGGCGTCGTGCACCCTGGCCATTGCCGGGGTGGCCTGGTGGCTGGGCCTGAGCTGGCAGGCGGCGCTGGTGCTGGGGTTTGGCCTCTCGCTGTCGTCCACCGCCATCGCCTTGCAGGCCCTCGCTGAACGCCACCAGGCCCAGACCAGCACCGGCGAAACCACGGTGGCCTTGTCGCTGGCGCAAGACATCCAGTCCATCCCCATGCTGGCTTTGATGCCTGCACTGGCGGCCGGTGTGGTGGCCAGCGAGACCAGCGCGGGCACAGACGGCGGCGGCTGGCTGGCGGCCAAGGCCCTTGCGGTGGTGGTGGTCATTGTGTTTGGCGGCCGCTACCTGGTGCGCCCGCTGTTCCGCGCCATTGCCCGCAGCGACGTGCGCGAGGTCTTCACCGCCGCCGCGTTGCTGCTGGTCATTGGCGTGGCCTATCTCATGCGCTGGGTCGATCTGTCTATGGGCCTGGGCGCCTTCCTGGCCGGGGTGTTGCTGGCCAACAGCGAATACCGCCGCGCGCTCGAAACCGACCTGGAGCCTTTCAAAGGCCTGTTGCTCGGGCTGTTCTTCATTGCCGTGGGCATGTCCATCGACTTCGGCGTGTTGCTGGCGAAGCCACTGCAGGCGCTGGGCATCACCCTGGGGTTCATGGCGGTCAAGTTCGCCATCCTGCGGCCGCTGGCCGGGTCGGTGGGCATACCGCTGCCCCAGCGCAACCTGTTTGCCTTGCTCATCGCGCAAGGCAGCGAATTTGCCTTCGTGCTGTTTGGCGCGGCGGCCACCACCCGGCTGGTGCCCGCCGACACCGCTGCGTTGTGGATTGGTGCGGTGGCCTTGTCCATGTTGCTCACGCCGCTGCTCTTGTTGGTGGTGGATCGCATCGCGCGGCGCCACGCCGGTGCCAGCACCCGCCCGGCCCCCGACAGCTTCGACGTGCAGGACGCCCCCATCATTGTGGCCGGTATCGGGCGTTACGGGCAGATCGTCACCCGGGTGTTGCTGGCGGCCGGCCTCAAGCCCACCGTGCTCGACCACGATCCCGACCAGGTCGAGGCGTTGCGCCGTTTTGGATTCAAGAGCTTTTACGGAGACGCCAGCCGGCTGGACCTGCTGCGCAATGCGGGGGCCGACACCGCACGCGTGCTGGTGGTGGCGGTGGACGACCGCGACACCAGCCTGGCCATCGTGGACCTGGCGCGCCAGCACTTCCCCCAACTGCAACTGGTGGCGCGTGCGGTGGACGTGGGCCACTGGAATGCCTTGCGCGACCGGGGCGTCACCCTGATCGATCGCGAGCTGTTCGAGTCATCGCTGGCCAGCGCCCGCAAGGTGCTGGAGGCGGTGGGCCACACCGCGTTCGAAGCGCGCGAACTGGCCATGCGTTTCCGGCGCCACAACCTCGGCATGCTGGAACTCCAGTTCCCGCACCACGCCGATGTGGAGCGCCAGATTTCCGTGGCGCGCCAGGGCCGCGAGCAACTGGAGGCGCAGCTGGCGCAGGAGCGCGAGGAACGTGCGGCCCGCCGCCGAGGTGACAAGCCGGCCGATTGTGGCACCTGAGCCCAGCGGGCGCAGCGCAGGCAAAGGCGGCTATGCTTTTGCCATGGACACGCCACACGCCCCCACACCCATCACCGCCGAACTCATTGGTGCCCCCACCGACATCGGGGCCGGTGCGCGTGGCGCGTCCATGGGGCCTGAGGCGCTGCGGGTGGCGGGCCTGCAGCCGGCGCTTGAATCGCATGGCCTGAGGGTGCTGGATGTGGGCAACCTCAGTGGCCCCGGCAACCCCTGGTTGCCCCCCTTGAACGGCTACCGCCACCTGCCCGAGGTGGTGGCCTGGAACGCGGCGGTGTGTGATGCCGTCTACGCCGCGCTCGGGCGTGGGCACCTGCCCATCCTGCTGGGAGGCGACCATTGTCTGGGCGTGGGCAGCATCGCCGCCGTGGCCCGCCATTGCCGCGAACAGGGCCGCCCGTTGCGCGTGTTGTGGCTGGATGCCCACGCCGACTTCAACACCAGCGCCCTCACCCCCAGCGGCAACGTGCATGGCATGCCGGTGGCTTGCCTGTGTGGGTTGGGGCCGGCCGAGCTGGTGGGCATCGGTGGGCACACGCCGGCCCTGCGCCCCGATCAGGTTCGCCAGATTGGCATCCGCAGCGTGGACGAAGGCGAGAAGCGCCTGGTGCACGAACACGGGCTGGAGGTGTTCGACATGCGGTTCATCGACGAGGAAGGCATGCGCCGCACCATGGCGCGTGCACTCGAAGGCATGCCGGCCAACACCCACCTGCACGTGAGCTTCGATGTCGATTTTCTTGACCCCGAGATCGCCCCCGGTGTGGGCACCACCGTGCCCGGCGGCCCCACCTACCGCGAGGCGCAGTTGTGCATGGAAATGATTGCCGACAGCGGGCGACTGGGTTCGCTCGACATCGTGGAGCTCAACCCCGCGCTGGACGTGCGCAACAAGACCGCCGAGCTGGCGGTCGATCTGGTGGAGTCGCTGTTTGGCAAGAGCACCCTGATGCGCGCCGGGCGCTGACCTGGGTCACATGGGTTGGACGCGCCCACGAAAAAGGCTCCCGAAGGAGCCTCTGTGAGCTGGTTGCAGCGGTACCCGATCACTTCTTCTTGCATTCGGGCTTGTCGGCGTTTTCCTTCTTGGAGCAGTCTTCCATCTTGCCACCGCCGTGGCTGCCCGCCATTGAGGGCATGGATGCAAACATGAATGCAGAAGCGATGGCAGCGAGCACAAATTTCATGATTCACCTCAGTTGAGCAAATGTGCGTGAAACGACGCAGAATGCGCCGAACCCGATCAGCGCCCGCGCAGGATACCGCGACCCATGAAAGCCCAGAAGCCCCCGGCCGATCTCCTATTTCTCACTCAACTATTGCGCGGTGGCCTGCTGGTCGGCGCATTGGCGGCCTTGGTCGGTGGGCCGGCCGGGGCGCAAACCCGCTTCATGCCTGCCCCCAGCCAGGTGGTGCTGCCGGCGTCGGCGCACGCGTTGGGCGCGGCCAACGGCAGCCTGCGGGAGGCCGAACGCGATTGGCGCCGTGATCCCCAGGACATACAACTTGCGATTCGTTACGCGCGCACCGCGTTCCAGGTGGGGCTCAACGAGGGTGACCTGCGCTGGTTTGGCGCCGCCAAGGCCGCCATGTTGCCCTGGTGGAACGCCCCCGCGCTGTCGGCCGACGGGCACTTCGTGCGTGGCCTGGTGCGCCAGGGCTACCACGACTTCGCCGGCGGTCTGGCCGATTTCGACGCCGCCATCGCCCTCGACGGACAGCGCTCGGCGTTCTGGTCGTGGCGTTTCGTGATCCACCTGCTGGTCTCCGACATGGCTGCCGCCCGGCGGGACTGCGACACCATGGCGGCGCGTTTTGGGGCTGGCGAAGGCCAGGCCTGCGCTGCGGTGCTGATGTACCGCACCGGCCGCGCCGCCGATGGCGCTGCCCAGCTGGAGCAGGCCCTCCGGCGACCCGAGTTTCAGGACAGCGGTTCGCAGGACTGGTTGCGTTTCCACCTGGGCGAAGCCTGGCGGGCGGCGGGCCAGCCGGCGCGCGCCATCGCCGTGTGGGAGCAGCACCTGGCCCAGCAGCCGCGCGCCCACTCGGTGCGGCTGGCGCTGGTGGCGTTGTTGAACGAGCAGCGCCGGTTTGCCGACGCCAAACGCCTGGCCGCCGGCCCCCAGCCCAACGCCAGCCCGAGCGATGCCCTGCTGGTGCAGCAGCTGCTGGCCAGCCAGGGATTGGGCGATGGGGACACCGTCCGTCTGGCCGCCTTGGTGGACCAGCGTCTGGCCAGCCAAGCGGAGCGGGGTGAGGCGCTGATCGAGCGGCCGCGCATGATTTACCTGATCCGCTACGGACACGACGTGGGTGCCGGCCTGGCGCTGGCGGTCGACAACTGGCGCACCCAGAACGAGCCGCCCGACGCGGTGCTGCTGGCCGAGGCCGCACTCAAGCACCGTCAGCCCAAGGCGGCCCAGCCGGTGCTCGACTGGATGGCCCACACCGGCTACACCGAACCGGCGCTGGCGGCGCTGGCCCAACAGCTCAAGGCCGCGCTGGGCCGTTCCTGAAGGCCGCCCGATCATGCAAACGCTGATGCCGGCGCTGTGGCGCGGACTGTGGTGCCTTCTGCTGGTGCTGTGCGCTGGCGCAGCGTGGGCGCATTCCAGCAGCAACAGCTACCTGCTGCTGAGCGAGCGCGAGGGCGCCACCGTGCTGCGTGCCGACGTGCACCTGCGTGACATCGACCTGGTCTTCGATCTCGACGCCGACCGCGATGGGCAGGTGGTCTGGTCCGAGGTGGTGGCGCGCCAGGCGGAGGTGTTGCCCTGGCTGGCCCAGGGCCTGCGCGTGGGCACGGAGGCCACGGTCTGTGGGCTGGGCGTCATCGACACCCAGGCCAGTGAACGCGCGGACGGCATCTACCTCAGCACCGAATGGCGCCTGGCATGCCCTTCAGGCGTTGGCCCGCGCGGGCTTGGCCTGTCCTACCAGTTGCTGTTCGAGCGCGACAACCTGCACCGCGCCCTGTTGCGCATCGACCTGCCGCGAGTGCAGAGCAGCGCCATGCTCAGCCCCGAGCGGCCCACGGTGGCCTTGCCCACCGCCAACCCATCCACCGCCGAGGTGCTGGGCAGTTACGTCGTCGAAGGGGTGTGGCACATCTGGATCGGCATCGACCACATCCTGTTTCTGCTGAGCCTGCTGGTGCTGGCGCCGCTGGTGCCGGCGCGCCAATGGGTCACGCGCTGGGCGGCCGAACCGCGGCTGCGGCCGGCCTTCATGGAGGTGCTGGCGGTGGTCACCGCCTTCACGGTGGCGCATTCCATCACGCTGAGCCTGTCGGTGCTGGAGTGGGTGGAGCCGCCGGCCAGCTTCATCGAGCCGGTGATCGCGGTGTCGGTGGTGCTGGCCGCGCTCAACAACCTGCTGGGCTGGTGGTCGGTGCGGCGCTGGCGGCTGGCCTTTGTGTTCGGCCTCATCCACGGTTTTGGTTTTGCCAACGTGCTGCTCGACCTGGGCCTGCCGGCCAGCCAACTCGCCGTCGCGCTGGGCGGTTTCAACATCGGCGTCGAGCTGGGCCAGTTGGCCATCGTGGGCGTGTTTTTCCCGCTCGCCTGGTGGCTGCGCCACACCGCTTTCTACCGCTGGGTGGTGGTGGTCGGGGGGTCGCTGGTCATCGTACTGGTGGGCAGCGTGTGGACGGTGCAGCGGGTGCTGGGCTGACCGCCGCGAGGCCTCAGTTGGGCACGGCTTGGCGGCCCGCCCGGTCACGCGCCACGATGGTTTTCATGATCTGCGCCGTGCCGTCGCCGATCTGGAAACCCAGCACGTCGCGCAGGCGCTGCTCCATCACGCCGTGGTCGTAGCCGCCGTGGCCGAACATCAGCAGGCACTGGTGCACCACGTCGTAGGCCAGTTTGGGGCCCCACCATTTGCACATGGCCGCTTCGGAGGTGTGGGGCAGGCCCTGGTCTTTGAGCCACAAGGCTTGCAGGCACAGCAGGCGCGCGGCCACCACCTGGGTGTCGAAGTCGGCCAGCGGGTGCGACACGCCCTGGAAGGCCGACAGCGGTTTGCCAAAGGCTTCGCGCTGGGCCACGTAGGCCCAGGTTTCCTCCAGCGCCACGCGGGCCACCGCCAGCACCTGCAGGCCAATCAGCGCGCGACTGAAGTCAAAGCCCTGCATCACCTGCACAAAGCCCTTGTTCTCGTCGCCCAGGCGGTGGTTCATTGGCACGCGCACGTTCTCGAAGAACAGCGAGCCGCGTCCAATGGCGCGCTGGCCGTGGCAGTCGAAACGGCTGCGGGTGAGGCCTGGCACGTCGGTGGGCACCAGCAGCGCGGTCACGCCGTGGGCGCCCGAATCGATGCTGCCCGTTCGGCCGAACACCACAACCGCATCGGCCTGGTCGGCGGCGGAGATGGAGGTCTTTTCGCCGTTGATGACGTAGTCGTTGCTCACGCGTTCCACGCGCAGCCGCAGGTTAGCGGCGTCGGAGCCGCCGCGTGGTTCGGTCAGGGCAATGGCCAGCAGGGCTTCACCGGCGGTGAGCTTTTTCAGCCAGGGGCTGGCCACCTCGGGTTGGCCGTGGTCGCTGAGAATTTGGCCATTGAGCGAGGCCAGCAGGTTGATGTAGCTGATCGAGAGATCGGCGCGCGCAATTTCTTCGTGGATGACACCGGCGGCCAGGCAACCCAATCCCTGGCCGCCGTGGGCCTCGGCCAGTTCGGGTGCGATGAGGCCCATCGCACCCATTTCGCGCATCAGTTGCCGGTCCAACACGCGGGTCTGGTCGCGTTCCAGAAAACCAGGCGCCACGCGCTTGTCGGCAAAACGCCGCGTGTGGTCTGACAGGGCCTGCAGGTCGTCGTTGATGTAGGGGTTGCGCATGGCGGCGACACTCACTTCACGAACTTGCGGAACTCGGGTTTGCGCTTTTCCTGCAAGGCCTTCACGCCTTCGCGCGATTCGTCGGTGTCGTAGTAGAGCTTGAGTGCGTACATGCCCATGCCGGCGATGCCGGCCTGGTGGGCGGTGTCCATGTTGAAGCTGCGTTTGGCAATCGCCAGTGCCGTGGGGCTGCGTTCGCAGATTTCTTCGGCCCAGGCCTGCACCTCGGTGTCGAGTTCGTCGTGGGGCACACATTTGTTGGCCAGGCCCATGGCCACGGCTTCTTCGCCCGAGTAGCGTTTGTTCAGGTACCAGATCTCGCGCGCCTTTTTTTCGCCCACCACACGCGCCAGGAAGGCGGTGCCGTAGCCGGGATCGACCGAGCCCATCTTGGGGCCGACCTGACCGAAGATGGCCTTGTCGGAGCAAATGGTCAGGTCGCAAATGGTGGCCAGCACGTTGCCGCCGCCAATGGCGTACCCCTGCACGCGCGCGATGACGGGTTTGGGTACGTTGCGGATGGCGTCGTGCAGTTCTTCCATGGGCAGACCGATGGTGCCGCGGCCGTCGTAGTTGCCGTCGTGTGCCGACTGGTCACCGCCGGTGCAGAAGGCGCGCTCGCCCGCGCCGGCCAGCACGATGCAGCCAATGTGTTTGTCGTAGCCCGCCTTGTTGAAGGCCTTGATGAGTTCGTCGCAGGTGGTGCCCCGAAACGCGTTCATCTTCTCGGGGCGGTTGATGGTGATCCACGCCACGCCGTTGCGGTTCTCGTAGGTGATGTCCTGGAAGTCCATGGGTATCTCCTGGTTCAGTCGTGAGTTTGGTTGCCTGAAATGTCTTTCTCAGCAAACACCGCAGGGCCGGCTTTGCCGGACTGCTGGTGTTGCCCCCTGGAGGGGGGATGCGGCCACGCGAAGCGGGCAAGCGACGGGGGTGATCCTTGTTTCAGCCGTTCATGGTCAAGCCACCCGACACGCTGATCACCTGGCCGGTGACGTAGGCGGCGTCGTCGCTGGCAAAGAAGAGGATGGCGCCGGGCAGATCTTGCGGCTGGCCAATGCGGCCCAGCGGGATGGAGCGGCGGAAGGCCTCTTCCAGCTTCTCGGGGTTGCCGGCGCCCAGCTTGTAGTCGGCAAACAGCGCGGTGTCGGTGGGGCCGGGGCAGACCACGTTGACGGTGATGCCGTGGCGCGCATGTTCGCGCGCGATGGTCTTGGAGAAAGACACCAGCCCACCCTTGCAGGCGGCATACACCGCTTCGCCCGAGGAGCCCACACGCGCTGCGTCGGAGGCGATGTTGACGATGCGCCCCCCCTTGCCGGTGGCCACCATCAACGGCAGCACCGCGTGGTGCATGTGCAGCGCGCCCGTGAGGTTGATCGCAATCAGTTGGGCCCATTCGTCGGGCACGGTTTTGGTGAACGGCTTGAACACGTCCCAGCCGGCGTTGTTGACCAGGATGTCGATGCCGCCCCATTCGGTGGCGATGTGCTGCACGGCGGTGTCCACGGCGGCGCGGTCGGTGATGTCGCAGGCCAATGCGAGGGCGGTGCCGCCTTCGGCCAAGATCTGATCGGCGGTGCGCTGGGCGGCGGCGAGGTCGCGGTCGAGCACGGCCACGCGCGCACCCTCTTGCGCGAAGCGCCGGCAGGTGGCGCCACCGATGCCACCGCCGCCGCCTGTGACGGCGGCCACCTTGTTGTCGAGTCTGCCCATCGTGTGCTCCTTCAGGTCTGGGTTACAAAGCCAGTTGTGCGTTGGCGTTTGCTTGTGTAAATATGACAATATATGGTCTTATTATGGTCGATGGCATTTGTGCGAATCAAGGCCGTTCAGTTCGGTTTTAATAGAGGTAAACCCTATGGATAAAGCCCAGGATATGCGGATGGAGTTGGCGAATAGACTCTTTTTCAGACTCTATCAATGTGCAAATATGCTGCATAAAACAGGTTCGAGGGCCATTGAAGAGGAGGGCCTGACGACACAACAGTGGGCGGTGCTGGGCGCCTTGTCGCGGCCGCAGGTGGACGCCGGCATGAAGCTGGGAGACCTGGCCCGCTACCTGATGGTCAGCCGGCAGAACCTGGCCGGCGTGATTGGTCGCCTGGAAAAAGCCGGTCACCTGACCAGCGCCGCCGACCCCAGCGACCGCCGCTCGCGCCTGATCCAGATGACCGACAGCGGACGCGATGTGTGGCAACACTTTGCGCTGCCCAAGATCTACGACTACTACGATCAGGCGCTCAAGGATTTTTCAACCAACGACATCGTCCACACCGTCCACTACCTGCTCAAGATGTTGGACAACATGCAGGCGCTGGACGTGGGGGGCGAAGGCGACGGCGACAGCGAGGCGCAGGAGGAGTGAAGAGCGCCGCCCCCAGCGGGGCGGCGCGGGAGGGAGGTTCACTTGTTCGTTTTGGCGAACTCGGCGGACTCTTTTTTGACCACTTCCATGACCACATCGTTGTAGGCCGAGATCCAGTCGGACTGTGGCACCCACTTGGCGCCGTCCCACATCTCGATGCGGGTCTTGCCGCCGCCGCCGTGGTCTTGTGCGGTCACGGTCACGGGGGCCAGCAGGCCGTTGGCGTCGAAGTTGCGCAGGCTTTCCAGGCCAGCCTTGATCTTGGTGGGGGTCAAGGGGCGGCCACCGGCCTTGATGGCGTTGCGCACGCCCTCAAAAGCCACCGAGTACATGGCCAGACCGGTGTTGTAGTACACGTCCTGCAGGTTCTTGCGGTCGCCGTTGCCTTTGCCCTTGTCGTACAGGTCGGCAATGATCTGTTTGATCAGCGCGTGGTCCTGGCCGCCGGCCACGTTGGTGCCGCGTTTCATGCCCTTGGCGTCGGCCGCACCGATGTTGGCGATGTCCACCTCGTTGAACCAGTTCACGCTGATCAGCTTGTCCATCGGGATGCCGTTGCGTTTCATTTCGCGCGCGGCCACCACGTGCATGGCCGACAGGTTCCAGGTGATCACCCAGTCGGGGTTGAAGCGGCGGATCTGCGTCCACACGGCGGCCTGGTCGCGGCCGGGCATGGGGTTGGGGAAGAGGTTGAGCTCAAAACCTTCCTTCTCGGCCAGTGTCTTGAGGATGGCGATGGGCTCCTGGCCAAACGCGTAGTCGGGGTAGATGAAACCGACCTTGACACCCTTGAGGTTGCCCTTGCTCTGGTTCTTGATGTACTGAACGTTGTTGGCCATCTGGCCCCAGTAGGTCGGGCCGATGGGGAAGACCCACTTGAACACGTCGCCGTCAATGGCGTCGCCCCGGCCCACAAACGACTGCAGCAGGATGTTGCCGTCGGTCATGGCACGCGGCAGCACGGCCCGCGACACCGGCGTGGACAGCGTGTCGAAGATCATCACACCCTCGCGCTTGAGCTTCTCGTAGCACTCGATGCCACGCTGGGGTTCGTTGCCGTGGTCTTGCGCCACGATCTCGATGGGGCTGCCCTCCAGGCCACCCTTGGCGTTGAGGATGTCGGCGTAGTCCTTCACCGCCTGCACGATTTGTGGTGTGACGAAGGTGTAGGCCTTGCTCAGGTCGTAGCACAGGCCGAACTTGATGGGCGCTTGTTGCGCCGACGCGGTGGATGCGCCCAGCAGCAGGGCGACACCAGACAAGGTGGATAACAAAGCTCGTTTCATCGCATGTCTCCTGCGTACGAAAGGAAGGTTGTCCACATGGCACCAAGTACGCGCATGCCCGGGACGGTGGTCGGAATCAGCTCAGCCAACGTTTTCTGCGGCTGTAATGTTTGATGTCGTGGAAATTTTTGCCTTCGGCACCGCCCAGGTAGAACTCCTGGATGTCGGGGTTCTGCTTCATGGCCTCGGCGCTGTCGTGCATGACGATGCGGCCGTTCTCCAGCAGATAGCCGTGCGAGACCACTTCCAGTGCGGCAATTGCGTTCTGCTCCACCAACAGCACCGACAGGCCCTCCTGCTGGTTGATGCGCTTGACGATGTCGAAGATCTCGGCGACCAGAAACGGTGCCAGGCCCAGGCTGGGTTCGTCCAGCATCAGCAGCTTGGGTTGGGTCATGAGCGCGCGGCCAATGGCCAGCATCTGCTGTTCGCCGCCCGACAGAAAACCCGATTGCGCGGTGCGCCGCTGGTGCAGGCGTGGGAAGTAGGCGTACACCATGTCTCGGTGGCGGTTCATGTCGGCGCGCGAGCCACCCACCACGGCCGAGGCCGCCACCAGGTTCTCGTCTGGCGTGAGATGTTCGAACACGCGCCGGCCTTCCAGCACCTGCACGATGCCTCGCTTGACGCGCGCCTGCGGTGCCAGGCCGGCGATGTCTTGGCCCATGAAGCGGATGTCGCCGCGCGTGACCTCGCCGCGCTCGGGTTGAAGCAGGCCGCTGATGGATTTGAGCGTGGTGCTTTTGCCCGCGCCGTTGGCGCCCAGCAGGGCCACCATGCCACCTTGTGGCACCTCGACCGACACGCCCTTGATGGCCAGGGCCACGCGGTCGTAGATGACCTCGATGTTGTTCAGCGAGAGGATGGGGGAAGTCGTGCTCATGTCGCTCGCCTCATTTGCGTGCGTAGCCAAAGGGCCAGACCAGCAGGTAGTTGCGCAGGTTGCCGTACATCTTGCCCAGCCCCATGGGCTCGATCAGCAGCACCGCGATGATGGTGGCGCCGTAGACCATGTGTGGGATGTGGGCCAGTGTCTCGACGCCGATGTCCAGGCCGAACAGCTTGGCCAGCCAGGCCACAAAGGTGTTCATCTGCCCCGGCAGCAGCAGGATGAAAGCCGTGCCGAAGAAGCTGCCAATGATGCTGCCCAGGCCACCGACGATGACCATGGCCAGCAGCTCGATGGACACGTTGACCGCGAATTGCTCGGGCGTGACCGCCTTGTAGAAACCGAAGATCAGCAGGGCGCCACTCACACCACCGATGAAGGCCGAGGTGGCGAAGGCCACCAGCTTGAAGTAGAAGCTCTGCACACCGATGACGGCGGCCGCGAAGTCCTTCTCGCGCACGGCCACCAGGGCACGGCCCAGTGCGGTGCGACGCAGGTTGAGCATGAAGACGGTGACAAAAATCACCCACGCCAGCACCACGTAGTAAATCCCGGCTTCTGACGTGACCGCCTGGCCCAGCAGCTTCATGGGGGGCGACTGCAATGTGGCCGACACGCCGCCGCTGATGGCCGGCACGTGCGAGATCACCCAGTCCATGACGAACTGCATGGCCAGGGTGGACAGCGCCAGGTACAGGCCCTTGACGCGCAGCGCGGCAAACGCGAACACCACGCCCACCACGGCGGCGGTGAGGCCACCGAGCACCACCGCGATTTCCCACGGCACGCCATGGCGGGTGGCATGCACCGAGGCGTAGGCGCCTATGCCCATGATGGCCGCGTAGCCGAAGTGGAACTGACCGGCCCAGCCCAGGATGAGGTTGAGCCCCAACACGGCGGCCGTCCAGATGAGCCAGGGCTTGAGGTAGCTGGTGAGCACCAGGGAGCTGAACAGCCAGGGCGCGGCCAGCGCGATCAGCAGGATGGCGATGATGGCTTTGCGCTCAAAGGGGATGGGAAACAGCCCCCGGTCGCTGGCGTAGTGGGTGTGGAAGATGCCTGCCTGGCGGTACAACATCGCTCAGATCCTTTCGATGTCGTGGCGGCCAAAGAGGCCGTGGGGTCGAATCATGATGGTGAGGATGAGCACGGCGGCCACCACCAGTTCGCGCGTGCCGCCACCCAGCAGCGGGTCGAGCACACCCGAGGCCACGCTCTCCAGAATGCCCAGCAGCAGGCCGGCCAGGATGGCGCCGCCCAAGCTGTCCATGCCACCCAGCACCGCCACCGTGATGCCCTTGAGCAGCAGCATGGCAAGGGTCTGGTCGACGGTCTGTACGGACCCCCACAACACACCGGCCGTGGTGGCCACCACCGATGACAGTGCCCACGACAGCGCCACGCCGCGCTCCACCGAAATGCCCACCGACCAGGAGGCGGTGTAGTCGTCGGCGATGGCGCGCAGCACCACGCCGCGCCGGGTGCGGAAGAACAGCATGAAGGCGGTGAACAGCACCAGCGAGACCACGGCACCCACCACATAGGCTCGGTTGAGCAGCAGCGGGCCCAGGAACAGCGGTTCGTCGCTGATGCCGATCTGCATGGGCCGTCCGCTGCCGCCCCAGATCGTCATGGTGGTGGCGCGGATGAAGATGTCGATGCCCAGCGTCATCATCAGGATCATCACGATGGGCCGCCCGGCCAGGCGGCGCAGCGCCACCCGCTCGATGCCCATGCCCATGCCAAACATGCTGACCATGGCCAGCGGGATGGCGGCCCAGATGGGCAGGCCCAGCCCGTTGGCGAAGGCCAGCACCATGTAGGCGCCCAGCATGGTCAGGCCACCCTGCGCCAGGTTGGGCACCGAGGACGATTTGTAGATGAGCACGATGCCCATGGCCACCAGCGCGTACATCAGGCCGGCCAGGCCACCGTTGACCGCGAGTTCGAGGAGGTACATCAGGTCCATCGGTCAGGCTCCTACTGCTGTGACGGTCAGCAGCCGTTCGGTGACGCCGGTCTCGCCGGTCTCGTAGGTGATCTGCGCGCGCATGGTCACGTCCTTCTGACCGCTGTAGATGGCGTCGATGATGGGCGCGTAGCGTTCCTCCACCACGTTGCGGCGCAGTTTGCGGGTGCGGGTGATCTCGCCGTCGTCGGCGTCGAACTCCTTGTGCAGGCTCACAAAATGGCGCAGCTTCAGGCCTTCGGGCAGGGTTGTGTTGACGTGGCGCACCGCCTGCGCCAGCAGCTCAATCACCTCGGGTTTCTGCGACAGGTCGGCGTAGGAGATGTAGGAGATGCCACGCACCTCGGCCCAGTGGCCCACCGGCTCCTTGTCGATGCAGACGATGGCCGCGAGCGTCTCGCGGCCCTTGCCCAGCACCGCCACGTCTTTCACGAAGGGGCTGAACTTGAGGCGGTTCTCGATGTAGTTGGGGATGTAGCGTTCGTTGTGTGCGGTGTAGACCACCTCGGACAGCCGCCCCAGCACCACCAGCTGGCCGTCGGGCTCCAGGTAGCCTGCGTCACCCGTGTGCAGCCAGCCGTCTTCCAGTGTGTCGGCTGTCGCCTGCTCGTTGAGGTGGTAACCGGCGAACACGCTGCCCGAGCGGATCAGGATCTCGCCGCTGTCGCTGATCTTCACCTCCACCCCCGGCAGCGGCCGACCCACGGTGTGCAGGCGCACTTCGTCAGGTGCCTGCATGGCGTTGAACGCACTGCTTTCTGTCTGGCCGTAGAGCTGGCGCAGGCGCACACCCAGGGCGCGGTAGAACACAAAGGTGTCTTCGCCAATGGCCTCGCCACCGGTGAAGGCGTTGCGCAGCCGGCTCATGCCCAGCTGGTCCTTGATGGGGCCGGTCACCAACCACTCGCCCAGCGAGCGCAGCACTTGCTGCAACGGGGTGGGGGCCTGGCCCGCAAGCTTGCGTTTTTCGCAGGCGATGGCGTTGGCCATGAAAAAGTCGTAGAGCGTCTTCTTGAGCCAGGTCGAGTCTTCCATGCGCACCTGCACCTGGGTCAGCATGTTGTCCCAGCTGCGCGGCGCGGCCAGGTAGTAGGTGGGCGCGATTTCGCGCAGGTTGTGCAGGACGGTCTCGGGCCGCTCGGGGATGTTGATGGTGAAGTGCAGGCCCACGCCCGCGCCCATGGTGATGGCAAAGTCACCTACCCAGGCCATGGGCAGGTAGGCCAGGATGTTTTCGCCAAAGTCGAAGGATTCGGCCTGGAAGGCGTTGGCCACACCCGACAACACATTGAAGTGCGACAGCGCCACGCCCTTGGGTTTGCCGGTGGTGCCCGAGGAATGGATGAGCACCGCCGGGTCGTCCGGCTGTGCCAGATCGGTCAGGCGCTGGCCCAGGTCCTGCGCTTCGTTCAGGCGCGCGCCACCTGCCGCTTGCAGTGCCTCCCACGACACCAAGCCCGGCGCGGTGTATTTGGACAAACCGCGTGGGTTGTCGTAGACGATGTGCTGCAGCGGCGCGCCACGCTCGCGCAGGTCCAGTGCTTTGTCCACCTGCTCCTGGTCTTCCGCCAGCACAAACTGCACGTGCACGCTGTTGACCACGTGCAGGATTTCGTCGGGCGTGGCGTCGGGGTACACCGGGGTGGCAAAGCCGCCCAACATGCCCACCGCCAGCATGCCCAGGTAGAGGTGCGGCCGGTTGTCGCCCAGCACCAGCACGGTCTGGCCTTTCTGCAGGCCCAGAGCCTGCAGGCCAGCGGCGCAGCGCAGGGTTTTCTCAAAGGCTGTCTGCCAAGTGGTCTCTTGCCAGATGCCGCGGTCTTTTTCGCGAAAGGCCACCCCTTGTGGCATCACCCGGGCGTTGGCCGCCAGCAGGCGCGGCAGCGTGGTGCGTGGGTTCAGGTCCCAGGTATCGGACTGGCGGCCGGCGCTGCGCTCACTGGACGGCATGGGCACCTCCGAGGTAGGCCTTGATCACGCGCGGATCGGCAATCACGTCCTTGGGAATGCCGGTGTCGATCACCTCGCCGTAGCTCAGCACCATCATGCGGTCGCAAATGCCGGTGATGATGTCCATGTGGTGCTCGATCAGCATCACCGTCACGCCGCGCTCCTCGCGGGCGTCGAGGATGAAGCGCGCCATGTACTCTTTTTCTTCCTGGTTCATGCCGGCCATGGGTTCGTCCAGCACCAGAAAGCTGGGCTCGGCCACCAGCGCACGCGCCAGCTCCACCCGCTTTTTCAAACCGAGGGGGATGACGTCCACTGGCTCGTCGCGCACGTTTTCCAGCTGCATGAAGTCGATCACCTCTTCCACCACCTCGCGGTGGGCGATTTCCTCGGGCCGGGCCAGCCAGGGGTAGAGCGCGGTGCGGAACACACTCGGCTTCATGTGCACATGGCGGCCCAGCAAGATGTTGTCCAGCACCGTCATGCCGTTGAAGAGCGCCAGGTTCTGGAAGGTGCGGGCCACGCCACGGCGCGCCACTTTGTGGGGCGCCATGCCGGTGATGTTTTCGCCGTTGAGCAGGATCTGTCCCTTTTGTGGCGGAAAGAAACCGGTGATGGCGTTGGTCATGGTGGTCTTGCCGCTGCCGTTGGGGCCGACCAATCCAAAAATCTCGCCCTGGTGGATGTGCATGTTGACGCCCGTGACGGCCACCAGGCCGCCAAAGCGCCGCTCCACATCGCGGCATTCGAGCACCCGGGGGCGCTCGTCCGTGCTGTTGCTTGTCACCCGCATGTCTCCTAGTTCCGCCTCAGAGAGAGCTCTGGGCGCAATATGACAATATGCGGCTTATTAGATGGCGTTCACGCAGACGCTGCAAGGCGTTCTTTTGACATTTTTCTCATGGATTTCCCTAGAGAAAATCGGTCTTGTTCGCCTGCTGTGTTGCTTTTTGATTTGCTGCGCTGCAGCAATCAATGTGCAAATAGGTTGCTTAATTGCGTGGGTGTGCGTCAACGCATCAAGGCGCGGTTGCGCTCACTCAGGGGAAAGCTGTAGTCGTGGGCCGACATCACGGTGTTGCCTTCGGGTCGGATCAGCTTGAGGCTGACGTACACGGTGTCACCGCCGACGGTGTAGGTGCCCACCACCACCGCCTGCGCGTCGTGTTCCAGCGACAGGTCTTTGACTTCGCGTGAGAGCAGCAAGGCGCCGCTGTCTTGCGCCATGAAGATGTGCTGGCGCAGCTTCAGTTCCTTGACCAGCACGCCCCGGTTGGCCAGGCGCGCTGCCAGGTGCTCCGAGGCCAGCCGGCCCCAGCGCGAACTGCGCTCCAGGTCGTCCAGGTCCACCAGGGTGGCCATCAGCACGGGTTGGCGCGGGTCCAGGCGGGTGCCTTGCAGCAACGCGTCTGCCGCCTGGTAGTTGAGTTGGATGAGTGCGTCCCCGCTCACCGGCGTGGTGCAGGCGGCCAGCGCGCCTGCCAGGGGGACGCAGGCCGACAGGAACAGGCGGCGCAGCAGGGCACGACGCGGCCCCGTCATGGCGCCACCACCGTCCAGGTTTTGATCGGTGCGGGCGCAGGGGGCACGAGCGCTTCAGGTGGCGGCAGGTACAGCGCGCTGTCTTCGGCTTCGATGTAGTAGATGTCCGCCGTCGTGGCGGCCAGCCGGCCTTGCAGCGTCACCCGGGTGGTCACCAGCACCTCGGTGCGGGTGGGGCCACCCGCGGCCGACCCTTGCAGCGCCTGGCGCGAGGCGTCGCTGAGGGCGCCCAAGGCCAAGCCCGACAACACGCCGGTGGTGGCGGTCTGTGAATACACGACCCAGTCGCGAACCACCGCGACGCTGGCGGCCAGCTGGGTGCTGGCCAGGGGCGAGCCGTTGCCCACCCGGCTGGCATGGTCGATCACCTGCACATCCACGTCGATCTGCCCTTGCGGCTCGGCCTGTACCAGTGTCACGCCCAGGTTCACCAGCCGGTGCGTGAGCAAGGCGTGGAATGCCCGCTGGAAGGGCGCGGCGGGTGCTGGTGACAGGCGCAAGGTCTGGCCGACCAGGGTGTTGCCAGCCGAGGTGGTGGTTGTGTCGCCAGGTTGCGTGGGCACCTCACTGAGCCGGTTGGCAATGCGCTGCGCCACATCGGTGGCCAACACATCCCAGTGGTGGGCAGAGCGTGCCTTGGGCTGGCTGCTGGCCGGGTAGTTGTGCGCCAGCGGCACGTCCAGGTGTGTGCAGCCGCCCAGCAACGCGGTGGCAGCCAATGCCACGGACAGGCGGCGTCGCGGGAACAGGCTGAATGGCGGGAGGATCGGTGGGCGCATGGTGCGGGCGGAAGTGGGGCGAGGTTGCCCAGAATCTAACGCCGCACCCGCTCTGAGCAAAGCCGGAAATGGGGTGCCTTTGCCGCCCAGCTTGGGCGTTTGCCGTCCCAGCAGGCTTTGTTGCACAAACCCGCACTTGCGACCTGATAGGCTGCGCGCATGAGTGAAGCCAAGGGAGCCAAAGGTCGCTACAAGACCACCAACTGAGCAACGTACAACGCCGCGCTCAAGGCGCGGGGGTCGCTGACGATTTGGTTGGACAAAGACATGCAGTGGTACGCCCGTGCCAATGGTCGCAGGGGTCGACAGCGGGTCTTCTCTGACGCTGCCATCCAGTTTTGCCTGAGCGTCAAATGCCTGTTTGGCTTGGCCCTGCGCCAAAGCCTGGGCTTGGTCGAAAGCTTGCTGCGCTTGGCCTGCCTGGATTGGAAGATGCCGGACTTTAGTACCGTGTGCTGGCGCCAGAAGACACTGCGGGTGCAATTGCCCTATCGGTCCAGCACCACGGCGCTGGACCTGCTGGTGGACAGCACCGGCATCAAGTTACTGGGCGAAGGCGAATGGAAGCGCAAGAAACACGGGACTGAATACCGGCGCCAGTGGCGCAAGGTGCATCTGGGCATCGACGCGCACACGCTGGAGATTCGAGCCATCGAAGTGACAGAAAATAGTGTGGGAGACGCGCCGATGTTGCCCGAACTGCTGGGTCAGATACCCGCCGATGAAGCGTTGGCCAGTGTCAGCGGCGACGGCGCCTATGACACCAAGGCGTGCCACGCGGTGATTGCACAGAGAGGGGCACAAGCGGTGATTCCGCCGCGCAAGAACGCCCGGCCGTGGAGGGCGACCCTGGTGGGGGCGGCCTCGCGCAACGAAGCGCTCAACGCCTGTGGCCGGTTGGGACGGGCCATCTGGAAAAGGTGGAGCGGCTATCGCCGGCGCAGCTTGGTCGAAACCAAAATGCACTGTCTCAAACGCCTGGGTGAGCGGGTGATGGCACGTACATTTGAGCGCCAGGTGGTGGAACTGCATGTGCGTGTGGCCTTGCTCAACCGCTTCACGCAACTGGGCCGCCCGACAACGGTATTTGTGACCACCATGGCGTAGCTGCGTCCGGGGCTGGGGTCAACCCGTCCCGATTCGGGTTTGTGCAACAGAGCCGCTTGAATTCAGAAATTTGCGCTTCGCTGCCCCAGGCGTTCAACCCATCCTCGCAGCTTCAGGGTCGATCCGGGCGGGATCGGCCCCTTGTGCTCCAGCTCGATCGTCCGGCCCACCACGACATCCGAGTCAGCATCCACGTGCCGCTGCATCTCGCGGATGCAGATGGACTCCACCACGGCGACCAGATATCCGGTCGCCAGGCATTCGATCAGCCTCTGCGCATAGTCGCTTCCATGCGGGAGCCTGGAAAACAGCGCCCGGGCCGTCTGTTCGGGCGGCACGCTGTAGGTTTCTTCAAAGGATATTTCACTGATGCCTTGGTGGTTCATGGAACTGGGGAATGGGTTGACGACGTGCATTCGCTCTCCGAGACACCGCGTCAAATCGGGGTAACGGGAACAGCGTTCGATCCTCGTTCGGATGCATCGCGTCTTCAACCCAGTCAGGCGTTCTCCAGAGTAGCTGGCTCAATGCGGATGTCCGCGTGGGGCCGATGGAGGAAGCTCCACCGCCTCCGGCCTTGATGTCATGAAGTGCTCGTGCCACTGTGCGGCGGCACGCTGTTGGGCAGGAAACAAAAAACCGGGAGACCTTGCGGTTCCCGGTTGCGCGGGCTCAGATCAGCCCGCGCTCGGCGAAGGAAAGAATCGTCGGTCCGGCCACGATCAGGTGATCGATGACCCGAACGTCCACCAGCGACAGCGCGCTCTTGAGGGTCTGGGTCAGATGCTCATCAGCCCGCGAGGGCTCGGCCACACCCGACGGGTGGTTGTGGACCAGGACGATGGCCGCCGTGTTGTGTGCCATGGCTTCCTTGACCACCTCGCGCGGATAGACCGATGTCTGGGTTACGGTGCCGCGAAACATCTCCACGTACTCGATGACCCGGTGTTGCGCGTCCAGGTGGATCACCGCGAAGACCTCGTGCTCCAGCGTGCCCAGCTTGATGCGCAGGAAGTCTCGCACCGCCTGCGGCGACGACAGCATCTCGGTGCCGCGCAACTGGCCTTCCAGAACCCGCAGTGCGGCCTGCAGCACCTCAGCCGGCTCGGCCGGACGGTAGCTGCCCGCGACATCGCGAACGAGCAGGGAGGAATAGATGGAAGACGTGAACGACAGGGAAGACTGCTGCGACATGATCGGCTCCGGTTCGGAATCGGGCGGGATTGCCCGGAACCGGCCACCCACGCCGCAGCGCAAGCGGTCAGGGGTCGGAGGCGCAGCCAGAGACGGCCGCCAGGACGCCAGCGTGCAAGGCACGCGCAGCCCTTGACGGCGAGAACGGCGTGGTAGGTTGAAAGGGCACAGCAAGACCGCCACCCCCGCACACCACAACAGCCCCGGCAAGCGGAGCGCGCAGCGGCCAGGCCGCGGAGACGTCAGGGATCAAAGCCGGATGGCCGGGATTCGGCACGAAGCCCGGGGCGCAGCCCGTGAGCCCGGCGGCGGGACGCCGAGACGTCAGTGAACTTGCATCTTTGCTGAACAGTAAATATTGCTATTTTCTGGAAAATTCGATAGAGTGCGGAAATTCACTGTGCAGTAAACCGCCCAAAAGCATGCTTGAGCTGACCATGACCGAACACCAGTTGGTCTCGCGCCTCGTGGATGCGTTGCGCGAGCTACCCGACGTCCATGCGGATGTGGTGCGTGGGGAGCTTTCAGGCGGACGATCTGATCGGGGCCTGGATGCTGCGGTCGATCTGCACGTGGCTGGGAAGTCGCTGGCCGTGCTGGTCGAAGCCAAGAAGGCGGTCTACCCCCGCGATGTGCGCCAAGTGATCTGGCAGATCCGGGATGCCAGCCGCGCGTGGGCAGGCAACCATCCAGGCGAGGTCGTGTCAATGATTGCGGCGGAGTCGATCTCGCCCGGCGCCAAGGAACTCCTTAAGAGCGAGGGCGTGGGCTACTACGACAGTGGTGGAAGCCTCTACCTGCCCGCGCCAGGCATCTATCTCTACATCGACAAGCCTCCACCCAAGACGCTGGTCAAGTCGATCCGCTCTCTGTTTTCTGGCCGACGCGCCCAGGTGTTGCATGCGCTGCTTGTTCATCGCCAGACATGGTTCGGTGTCACCGAGCTGGCACAGTTTGCGCAGGTGTCTCCGGCCACCACATCTCAAGTGCTGACCGAGCTTGAACGCTTCGACTGGCTCGAAGCAAGAGGACAAGGGCCGAGCAAAGAGCGCCATCTCCGCGAACCTGCCGCCCTGCTCGATGCCTGGGTCAAGCAGGTGAAAGCTGATCGCGCACCTGCGCTGCGCAGGTATTACGTGCCGGCAACCAAGCCGGGCACGTTGCCAGTGCAGGTTGCCGCGGCTCTGGAAGGGCGAGGCGTCGAATACGCCATCAGCCATGAAGCTGCGGCGCAGCGGCTCGCACCCTTCCTGTCCAGCGTGTCCCAGGTGCGCCTGCGGTTGTTGTCCGGGCAGGGCACTGACTCTGCACTGAGCGACCTGGGTGCGCGCTTGGTCAACGAAGGGGCCAATCTGGCTGTGATCGAGACCAAGTCGGCAGGCGAACTGCTATTCCGCGAGCGCCTGGATGGATTGTGGCTGGCCAGTCCGATCCAGATCTACCTCGACCTGATTCGCGGCGAAGGCCGATCGAAGGAGATGGCCGAGCACTTCCGCAAAGAAAGGATCGGCTTCTGATGGCCAAACCTGCAACGCTCGATGGGTACAGTGACCAGTACACGGTGGACTGCGAGCGCGTCTTGGTGACTCTGCTGCGCGGGTTGGGGCCCTGGAAGGACTCGGTCTATCTGGTCGGCGGGCTCACGCCGCGATATCTTGTCCCGGCACGGCCGCCGGTCGTGCCCGCGCATGCTGGTACCCTGGATGTGGACATCGTCATCGACCTACAGATCCTGGCCGATACAGATGCGTACCACACGCTGGAGGACAACCTCAAGCGGATGGGCTTCGAACGTGCCGAAAACGCAGCCGGGAAGAAGCTCTCATGGCGCTGGCAGACCCGTACCGAGCACGGTGCGCTGATGGTGCTGGAGCTGTTGGCCGATGCGCCCGACATTGCTGGCGGCAAGGTTCAGCCGCTGCCGACCGAAGGCACGATCTCGGCGCTCAACATCCCGCACTCGTCGATCGTCTTCGACCTGTATCAGGTGACCGAAATCCAGGCCGAGTTGCTGGGCGGCAATGGCGTGGCTACCGAGACGATCAAGCACGCCAACCTCGTCAGCTTCACCTGTTTGAAGTCCTTCGCGTTCGACCAGCGCTTCGAGCGCAAGGACGCGCACGACCTGATCTATTGCCTGGAGCATGCCCCTGAAGGTGCGGCAGCAGTGGCCGAGGCGTTTCGCCAATCACTTGAAGGCAAGCACCGTGACGTAGTGAAAGCTGCTCTCAACATTTTGCAATCGCGCTTCGCGCGGGCCGGTGATGTCGAGGGCTATCGCAAGGACGGCCCCATAGCAACAGCCAAATTCGAGATTGGCGAGAGTGATGAGTCGGATCAGCGGGAGGCGAGGGCGCTGCGTCAGCGCGAGGTCAGTGACCTCGTTGAACAGCTTCTTGCACGAATTGAAAATCAATAAGGTACAGCATGCCAGTTCCAATAATCGACCTCTTTGCAGGGCCTGGAGGGCTTGGTGAGCTACATCGTCTCCACCGACAGCGACGTGAATGAGACGAACTTCGCCCTGATTGAGCGATCCTGGCGTGAAGGCTTCGGCGGCCGTGACCCGATGGACACAGGCAAGGGAGTGATCTTCCGCGACGTCGACACCGAGCGGATCGAGGACTTCCTGATCGCCTTTCAGGCGGACAGCCAGTTCGCCGATCGCAAGGCGGATATCGTCGCCTATCTGCGCACTCTCGCCGACCAGCATGCAGTCGGCGATGTGCTGCTGATCTCGCCGGGTACTGGAGACCGCAAGCCGCATAGGTTGAACGGCCAGTCCCGCGTTGTCGGTGATCGGCAAGGCTCCGCCTGGCGGCTGAACAAGGACCGCGTGGCCTCGCGCGGGGACGAGAAGCTGGGCCTTGCCGAGGAACAGAAAGCGGCGGCCGAGGCCGCGGCCGCGTCAGGAGACAACCCGGTTGCGGCCTCGGATACCGGGCCAACATAGTGGCCTACACGCTGTCCATGCTCAGCGAACTTGCGAAGCGAAGGAAGGCGCGCGTGGACTTCCCGGGTATATGGAATGCACAAGGCGTCAACGCCGTGCTTGAAAGCTCCATTGCGGTCGTGTCCAGAGTCGTGAACGAGGACATCATCAGGCCGCCGGCTGGTATCTCGAATATCTCCGAATGGTGCAAGAGGGAGGCCTGTTGGACGCGGATTCAGACGCGTATTGAAGATGTCGAGAAGCTGCTCCAACCCGAGTTCTACGATCAGCTTCAGTCGGTTGGCGATCAGGCGGCGGAGGTCAGATCTGCCAAGCAGACCCAGAAGGTCGACAACGGCATCGAGGCTCAGCGGCATGTGCTGGCTGTTCCCGCGGGTGAGTGGGCTCGTCTTCATCGGGCGCTGATCGAAAAGGAGCTTCTCACGCCGAAAGAGGTCGGAGTTCTCAGGATAGCCATGCAGATCCCCGCGAAGCTTCCCACCGAAAAGCAGTGTGCGATTCTTCTCGATGTCCTTGGCAGAGCGCGCGCGGAAGGCATCGTGGTTGAGAGGTAAGTTTTGGCGCGAGGTGCTCGACGGCGTAGTCCAAGAACATCAGCAACAACAGGTAGCGCTTGTCGCAGACGTAGGTCACGCACTTGTGCTGGGCCAGCACGACGCGCTGCAACTCTAGGAGCGGTCGGTGATAGGCGGGCCGGCGCGCGAGCGAATGGTACTTGAGTTCAGGTGCCTGTAGCTTGGGGAAATGCTCACGGATCAGGCGCGCGGCTTCCTCATCGCTGATCGCGATGGCCGTGGCCCCTTGAAAGCGCTGTTCCGGGTTCAGCAAATCGAACCCCGTGTAGCCACTCTCGTCGATACGGAAGCATTCCATTCAGATTCTTGCGTTGCTTATCTGCTACGCGCTGCGCAGTGGATCGGTGTTTTGGCGTCCGAATGGCGTCCGTCACCGTAAGTTATTGATTTTGTTTGTATTAATTCGATCTTGTAGCCATCCGGGTCCGTGACAAACGCGATGACCGTGCTGCCGCCTTTGACTGGGCCGGCCTCGCGGGTGACGTTGCCGCCAGCGGCCTTGATCTTCTCGCAGGCCGCGTAGGCGTCGGGCACACCCAGGGCGATGTGACCGTAGGCCGTGCCCAGGTCGTAGGACTCGACGCCCCAGTTGTAGGTCAGCTCGATTTCGGCCTGGCCAGGGTTGCCGCCCTCAAAGCCGAGGAAGGCCAGCGAGTACTTGTACTCGGGGTTTTCGGAGGTGCGCAGCAGTTGCATGCCCAGCACCTGGGTGTAGAAGTCGATGGAGCGCTGCAGGTTGCCGACGCGCAGCATGGTGTGGAGGAATTGCATAGGGTCGTTGTGGAAAATTCGGGTCCAACCGGGAGACACCGCAGAGCCGGCTTTGCCGGTCTGCTGGTGTCGCCCCCTTGAGGGGGTGACGCGCCGCCAGGCGCAGCGCGGGGGTGGGCCTTATTTTGCCGGGAAATCAAACACCAGGCAGGTGGTGGTGGCATGGGCGTAGAGCTTGCCGTCGGCGCCCACGATGCGGCCTTCGGCCGTGGCCAGCTGGCGGCCGCTGTGCACCACGGTGCCAATGGCGCGCAGGGGGCCGCTCTTGTGCGACGCCGCGCGCACGATGTTCACGCTGAGTTCGGCCGTGGTGTAGGCCTTGCCCACCGGCATGGTGGTGTGCACCGCGCAGCCCACGGCCGAGTCGAGCAGCGTGGCGTACCAGCCGCCGTGCACGCTGCCCAGCGGGTTGTAGTGCTTGAGCTGCGGTGTGCCCTGGAACACCGCGCGGCCTTCGCCCACCTCCACCAGGGTGAAGTCCATGGTGTCGGCGATGTGGGGGTAGGGCGCATGGCCGTCGAGCAGGGCTTGCATTTGCTGCAGGCCGGTTTTGCCCATCAGCTCATGTGGCTGCGCCAGGCCGGCGCCCGCGCCTTGGGTCATGCGGGTTTTGGCTGCCTCGTACTGGGCCATCCATTCGGCCAGGATGTGTTCGTGGTTCATGTCGTCTCCAGGAATTCACTTGGGGTACAGCACCATCTGGGTGCAGCGGAACAAGGCCAGCGTGCGGCCACTCTCGCGATGGGTCACCACCGCGTCCCACACCTGGGTGGTTTTGCCCAGGTGGGTTGCCTTGGCGGTGCAGTCCACCGTGCCGTCGCGGGTGGTGCCCAGGTGGTTGGACTTGAGTTCGATGGTGGTGAAGCCGGTGGCGCCCTCGGGCAGGTGGGCCATGCAGCCACAGCCGGCCGATGTGTCGGCCAGGGTGACGATGCTGCCCGCGTGCAGGTAGCCATTGGGCGCCATCAACAAGGGGCCGGCGCTCATCTCGGCACGCACCTCGCCCTGGCCGATGTGGGTGATGACCAGGCCCAGGTGCCCGGGCAAGTGGGGCGCGGCCATCTGGTTGAACTGTTCCGGTGTGCGCATGTGGTGTCCTTGCCAACGTGGTTGAAATTAAATTGTATATGCAATGGTTGTAGCTACAATCGAATCATGGCCACCTCGTCACCCCCTTTGGGCTGCACCAACTTCAAGCTGCGCCAGCTCACGCGCCGCGTGTCGCAGCACTACGACCACCACCTGGCGTTGGCCGGCCTCAAGACCACGCAGTACTCCCTGCTCAACCACATCGCCAAGCTGGGGCCGTTGACGCCGGGCGAACTGGCGCGGCGCATGACGCTGGACGCCTCAACGCTCACCCGCAACCTGCAGCCGCTGGTGGCGGCAGGCTGGGTGGTGGTGGGTGAGGGTGTGAACGCCCGCAGCCGCCTGCTGACCTTGACCGAGTCCGGGCGCGAGCTGCGCCAGACCGCGCAGCGGCACTGGAAAAACGCGCAACTCGAACTCAATGGGCTGCTGGGGCCGGCCATGGTGGCCGAGCTGCATGGCCTGCTCGATCAGGCGCTGGCTGCCTTTGATCCGGAGACCTCGGATGAATAAACCCGCAGCGCGCGTGTGGTGGTGGGTGTTGCTGGCCGCCGCCGGCACCTTTGCCCTGACCATGGGCACACGCCAGACCATGGGCTTTTTCCTGTCGCCCCTGAACACAGCCACGGGCCTGGGCCTGGCCAGCATCAGCCTGGCGTTTGCGTTTGGGCAGCTGTGGTGGGGCCTGACCCAACCTTTTGCGGGTGCCCTGGCCGATCGACTGGGCGCCGGTTGGGTGTTGTTTGCGGGCATCCTGCTGGTGGCCCTGGGCACGGTGCTCACACCGCTGATGACCAGCACGGGCGGGCTCATCTTCGCCATCGGCGTGCTGGCGGCGGGCGGTGCGGGCATGGCCGGCCCCTCGGTGCTGATGGCGGCCACCACCCGGCTCATCCCGCCCGAGCGGCGTGGCCTGGCCACCGGTGTGGTCAACGCGGGGGGCTCGTTCGGCCAGTTTCTGATGGCGCCCATTGCCGCTGCCCTCACGGCGGCCCTGGGCTGGGCCAACGCTTTGCAGGTGTTGGGTGTGCTGGTGTTGCTGGCCTTGCCGGCCGCGTGGGTGTTGCGTGGGTCGCCAGCGGGTGCGGCGCAAGCCACTCCGGCTCAGGCGCCGTTGCCAGTCCGCGAGGCGCTGTCACGCGCCTGGGCCGAGCCCAGCTACCGCTTGCTGATGGCGGGTTTTTTTGTCTGTGGTTTCCACGTCGCTTTCCTGGCCACCCACATGCCCGGCGTGGTGGCCGCTTGTGGCCTGCCCGCCGCAGTGGGCGCGTGGGCGTTGGGGGTGATCGGGCTGTTCAACATCATTGGCAGCCTGGCCATGGGCTGGGCCGTGGGCCGCTGGCGCATGAAGTCGCTGTTGTCACTCGTCTATGCCACGCGGGCGGTGGCGGTGCTGTTGTTTGTGTTGGCGCCGAAGACGGAAGCCGTGGTGCTGGTGTTTGCGGCGGTGATGGGCTTGAGTTTCCTGTCCACCGTGCCACCCACCGCCGGGCTGGTGGCCAAGTTTTTTGGCACCGGCAACATGGCCATGTTGTTTGGAGTGGTCATGGTGTCGCACCAGGTGGGCGGCTTCCTGGGCGCCTGGCTGGGTGGCCAGGTGTTCCAGTTCACGGGCAGCTACGACTGGGTCTGGTACGTGGACATTGTGCTGGCCGTGGGTGCGGCGCTGCTGCACCTGCCGATACGCGAAGCGCCGGTGCGCAGGGCTCAGACGGTGTAGTTCAGCGTCATGCGGCCGCCATCGGCCACCACAATTTCGCCCGTCACGTAGCTGGCCGCATCGCTGGCCAGCCAGCACACCACGTCTGCGATTTCGGCGGGTGTGCCCAAGCGTTTCATGGGTGTGCGGCTCATGATTTTTTGCTTGGCTTGCTCGCTGGTGAGCACCGCCTGAGCGGCCAGCTCGGTGGCAATGGTGCCGGGCGCCACGGCGTTCACACGCACCCCCTGTTCGGCCAGGGCCAGCGCCATGACGCGTGTGAGCTGGTTGATGCCGCCTTTGCTCACGTTGTAGCTGGCGATGGTGGGGATGGCCAGCGTTCCGTTGACCGAGCTCATGTTGACAATGCTGCCGCGCCCGGCGGCGGCCATCACACGGGCCACCGCCTGGCCCATCAGGAAGGCACCTTTGAGGTTGACACGCAACACGGCGTCGAAGTCGGCCTCGCTGACTTGCAGAAAATCGGCTGCCTTGAAGATGCCGGCGTTGTTGACCAGGATGTCGACGTGCCCGTGGGTTTGAACCACGGCGGCCACGGTGGCGTCGACCTGGGCCTTGTCGCCCACATCGCAGCGCAGGTAAGTCAGGCCCAGTTCGGCCGCCAGTGCCTGGCCATGGGTGTCGTCGATGTCCACGACGATGGGGTGGGCGCCTTCGCAGTGCAGGCGGCGCACGCAGGCTTCACCAATGCCCTGGGCGCCACCGGTGACGATGGCGACGCGGCCTTGCAGGCCAAAAGAAATCGTGTTGTTCATGGTGTGGATGTTAGGGCGCAGTGTGGCTGTCGGGCAATCGGACACGCAACACGGCGCGCACAAAACCGTGGTCGCTCCGGCTGCGGTCACGGCCTTCGTGCAGGTGGTCGTTGAAAACGTCCAGCCGCAACACGTCGCCCAGACTGTGGCGCTGGCCGGCCACAAATTCCTCGCTCACCAGCACCTGGTCCAGCACTTCCGGGAAGCCCAGGTGGATGTGCGAATACGCCACATCGCGGCGCAGTGCGGCACCCACTTGCACGTCCCAGGCGTTGTAGAGCGCGGTGTCGCGTGCGCCTTTGTCGTAGGCGGCGCTGGTGGTGGCGGCAATGAGCTGGGTGGTCACGCTGTGGGGGCCGTCGTTCAGGTCGCCCATCAAAATCAGAGGGGTGTGCGTGCGGTGGAGCAGCTCGACCGCCTTGAGACGCAAGGCCAGCGACTCGGCCGCACGCATCAGGAGCGAGCGCACGCTGGCCACGGCCGCCACGTTGGGGTCGTCGGGGTCTTCCAGCGGGCGGCCTTGGCCGTCCTGCAAAAACTTGGGCCGTTTGGATTTGAGGTGGGCGGTCAACACGTGCACACGCTGGCCGTGTTTCATCTCCAGCGTGGCCAGCAGCGGGGGGCGCTCAAAGCGGGCGTGGCGGCCCAGGCCGGGCACGTCCAGCGCGGCCTGGGCGGGGAAGTCGGTGATGGAGGTCACGGACTCGACCTTGAGCCGCGTGGCCAGGCCCACACGGGGGGTGCCCTGGGCGCCGTGCTGGCCGGGGCCGTTCTCGGCGCCCGGCACGCTCACATGGGTGTAGCGCAGGCCACTGCGGGCGATGGCGCCGCGCAGGGCCACCTCGTCCCACACTTCCTGCACGGCCAACACGTCGGCGTTCAGCGCCTTGAAACGGTCACCCAGCCAGTCCAGCTTGCGGCCGTGTTCGGCTTCGCTGTAGGGGTCTTGGCCGGCATAAAACGCACGGCCCGGTTGGGCCAGGTTGAGCACGTTGCAACTGGCCACGGTGAGTGTGGCCCAGCGTGGGGTGCCATTGGGATCGGTGGGCTGAGGCATGGGCGCAATGTAGCGCGGCGCGCCGAAACCTCCGAAGACGCCCATGAAAAAAGCGCCCGAAGGCGCTTTGTTTCTTGCTCAGTGGCTGTTCACTTGATGTGACCAAAACGGGTGCGCAGCGGATCGATGCCACCCTGACCACCACCACCCGAGCGACCACCACCGCCGCCAGGACGGCCACCACCACCACCGGGGCGGCCACGGCCACGGCCGCGTTCGCCCAGGGCGTCGATGCCGGTGCGCAGCGGGTCGGGCTGGCCACCGTTGCCACCACCGTGGGCACGGCCTTCGCCGGCATGGCGGCGCGGCTGCTGGTCGCCACGCGGGCCGCGCGGCGGCTGACCGTCAAAACGTGGGCCACGCGGGCCTTGGCCTTCGGGACGCGGACCACGCGGCGGCTGATCGCCACGGGCTTCGGAACGCGGGCCGTCGTTGCGGGCGCCCTGTGCGGGGCGGCCACGGCCACCGCCGTTGCCACCACGGCCACCGCCGGCGTTGCCGCCTTCAGCGGTTTTCTTTTCGCGCACGCGCTGCAGCATCTCGGTGCGTGCGGCCTTGGCGGCGGCGGCCATCACCTCGCGGCTCGGCGGCTTGCCGGCGCCACCCCAGATGGTCTGGCGGCCCATGGCGATGGGCTCGGCCTTCTCGCCTTCTTCGGGCATGAACTCCTGGAAGATCTGGACCGGGATTTGTTGCTTGGTGAACTTCTCGATCGCCATCATGAAACCTTCTTCGTCCAGGCTCACGAGGTTGACGGCTTCACCGCTGTTGCCCGCGCGGCCGGTGCGGCCGATGCGGTGCACGTAGTCTTCGCAGACGTTGGGGATTTCGTAGTTGACGACGTGCGGCAGCTCATCGATGTCGATGCCACGGGCCGCGATGTCGGTGGCCACCAGGGCGCGCAGGTCGCCGCTCTTGAACTCGGCCAGCGCCTGGGTGCGGGCGCCCTGGCTCTTGTTGCCGTGCAAGGCCATGGCCTTGATGCCGTTTTTGGTGAGGAATTCGGCCACGTTGTTGGCGCCGAACTTGGTGCGGGTGAACACCAGCACCTGGCTCCAGTTGTGCTGGTTGATGATGTGCGCCAGCAGCGCCTTTTTCTTGCCGCGACCCACGGGGTGGATGACCTGGGTGATGCGCTGCACGGTGGTGTTGCGCGGTGTCACCTGGATGTGCTGCGGGTCTTTGAGCAGGTTGCTGGCCAGGTCGCGGATCTCGTCGCTGAAGGTGGCCGAGAACAGCAGGCTTTGTTTGTCCTTGGGCACCAGGGCCAGGATTTTTTTCACGTCGTGGATGAAGCCCATGTCCAGCATGCGGTCGGCTTCGTCCAGTACCAGGATTTCCACGGTGGACAGGTCCAGGAAACCCTGGCCTTGCAGGTCGAGCAGGCGGCCCGGCGTGGCCACCAGGATGTCCACGCCACGTTTCATGGCGTTGATCTGCGGGTTCATGCCCACGCCACCGAAGACGACGGTGGAGGTCAGCGAGAGGTTTTTGCCGTAGACGCGCACCGATTCCTCGACTTGGGCGGCGAGTTCGCGGGTGGGGGTCAGCACCAGGGAACGGATGCCCACGCCGCCGAAGCGGTTCTTGGCCTTCGCGCCGACGCTGAGGCGTTGCAGCAGGGGCAGGGTGAAGGCGGCGGTTTTGCCGGTGCCGGTCTGGGCGCCAGCGAGCAGGTCGTGGCCAGCGAGCACGGCGGGAATGGCCTGTGCCTGAATGGGGGTGGGGGTTTCGTAGCCTTGCTCGCGCACGGCTTCAAGAATGGCCGGGGCCAGGTTCAGTTCGTCAAAGTTCATTTAAGAGGCGCCCATCCAGGGCGCTGGGTCATCGGCCGCATCAGGTGCCACGGGGTGGTGCCTGTTCAGTCGGGGCAGATGGATTCAGGGTCTGGCGCCATCACGCGAGCGGTTTGGGCTGGTGGTGTGCGCCCCGGCAGGGTGCCGGTGCCGGTCCAACTGAGATGACCGACAAGGTGTATTGTCTCACGAATACGCACATGCACAGGGACAGGCACATGACCAGCACCACATTTGGCTACGACAGAGCAGAGGACAGGCTCTGGATGTCGTTCGACGACGGCTCGCCCCGCCTGTGGTTCACACGCCGCATGGTGTCGCATTTGTTGGGGCCCATGCTGCAGTCTTTCGAGTCAACCGCGCCCGGCGGCCAGGGTGGCGCATCGGCGGCCGTGCGTGTGGCGCTGGAGCACGAATTGGCCATGAATGAGCTGATGCCGGGCGAGCAGGTCTTGCCCATCAAGATGGGGCTGGACACCAGCAGTGGCTCGCTGGAGGGCGAGCACCTGCTGTGCACCGGGTTGACCGCCACCTTCGGCGCCGACCAGTGCCGAATGCGCTTCAACACACCCGAGGGTGACCGGGGCGTACAAATGGGCCGCGTGGCGATGCACCGCTGGCTGCGTGGGTTGCACATGGTGGCGGGGCAAGCCGAATGGGCGCTGCCCGCGCCCGAATGGCTGACGCGCAGCTGGCTGCCCGACCCAGTGCGCGCGCTGTTGCTGGGGGCTGAGCCCCCGCCACCGGTGCCAGATCCGGGACCTTGAACGTGTTGCAAACGTCCTGCCTGCGATAATCACCGGTTGTTTGCCGCGCGAGCGTGGCCCCTTTTTTCCAGCGAACCCCATGGCCCAATACGTCTTTTCCATGAACCGGGTCGGCAAGATCGTGCCGCCCAAACGCCAGATCCTCAAGGACATCTCCTTGTCCTTCTTCCCCGGCGCCAAGATCGGCGTGCTGGGCACCAACGGTTCGGGCAAATCCACCCTGCTCAAGATCATGGCCGGTCTGGACAAGGAAATCGAGGGCGAAGCCATTCCCATGCCGGGCATCCGCATTGGCTACCTGCCGCAGGAGCCACAACTGGAGCCCGAGCAGACCGTGCGTGAAGCGGTGGAAAACAGCATGAGCGGCGTGCGCGCTGCGCAAAAGCGCCTGGAAGAGGTGTACGCCGCCTACGCCGAAGAAGACGCCGACTTCGACGCCCTGGCCGCCGAACAGGCGCAGCTGGAGGCCATCATCGCCACCGCCGGCACCGACAGCGAGCACCAGCTGGAAATTGCCGCCGATGCGTTGCGCCTGCCGCCCTGGGAGGCCAAGATTGGCCTGCTCTCCGGCGGTGAAAAACGCCGCGTGGCCTTGTGCTGCATGCTGCTGTCCAAACCCGACATGCTGCTGCTCGACGAACCCACCAACCACTTGGACGCCGAATCGGTGGAGTGGCTGGAGCATTTCCTGCAGCGTTTCCCTGGCACCGTGGTGGCCATCACCCACGACCGCTACTTCCTGGACAACGCGGCCGAGTGGATTCTCGAACTCGACCGCGGTCAGGGCATTCCGTACAAGGGCAACTACTCCACCTGGCTGGAGCAAAAAGAAGCCCGCCTGGAGCAGGAACAACGCACCGAAGACGCCCGCACCAAGGCCTTGAAGCAGGAGCTGGAATGGGTGCGCAAAAACGCCAAGGGCCGTCAGGCCAAGAGCAAGGCGCGTCTGGCCCGCTTTGAGGAACTGAGCGACGTTGAATACCAGAAGCGCAACGAGACCAACGAAATCTTCATCCCCGTGGCCGAGCGCCTGGGCAACGAGGTGATCGAGTTCAAGAACGTCTCCAAGAGTTTTGGCGACCGCGTGTTGATCGACAACCTCAGCTTCACCATTCCGGCAGGTGCCATCGTCGGCATCATCGGCCCCAACGGTGCCGGCAAGTCCACGCTGTTCAAGCTGATTTCCCGCAAGGAACAGCCGGACAGCGGCGAGGTGAAGATCGGCCAGACGGTGAAGATGGCTGTGGTGGATCAGAGCCGCGACGGCCTGGCGGGCGACAAGACCGTGTGGGAAGACATTTCCGGTGGGCTGGACATGATCACCGTGGGCAAGTTCCAGATGCCCAGCCGCGCTTACTGCGGTCGGTTCAACTTCTCCGGTGGTGACCAGCAAAAGCGTGTGGGCAGCCTCTCGGGCGGTGAGCGCGGGCGCCTGCACCTGGCCAAGACCCTGGCCGAAGGCGGCAACGTGCTGCTGCTGGACGAACCCTCCAACGACCTCGACGTCGAAACCCTGCGCGCGCTGGAAGACGCGCTGCTGGAATTCGCCGGCTGTGCCCTGGTCATCAGCCACGACCGCTGGTTCCTCGACCGCATCGCCACCCACATCCTGGCCGCCGAAGGCGACAGCCAGTGGGTGTTCTTCAACGGCAACTACCAAGAGTACGAAGCCGACAAGAAGAAGCGCCTGGGCGAAGAGGGCGCCAAGCCCAAGCGCTTCCGCTACAAGGCGCTGAAATAAGCCCTCCCCCGCGCCGCGCCTAGGGGCGCGTCACCCCCTCAAGGGGGCGATGCCGACGGACCGGCAGAGCCGGCTCCGTGGCATCCTGGGATCAGACATTTCGCTCCGGAGGGGTTGATGGAATCAGACGAACAGGTGTTGGCGGACACACGCCGCTGGATCGAAAAGGCGGTGATCGGGCTCAACCTGTGCCCGTTCGCCAAGGCGGTGTACGTGAAGAACCAGGTGCGCATCGTGGTCAGCCACGCGCGGCACCTGGATGCGTTTCTGGACGAGCTGGACCGGGAGTTGCTGTTGCTGCGCGACACGCCGGCCGAGCAGATCGACACCACGCTGCTGGTGCATCCCACGTTGTTCCCCGACTTCGAGGTTTTCAACGATTTCCTCAACGTGGTCGATGACGTGGTGGCCGAACACGAATTGGAAGGCGTCATCCAGGTGGCGCCGTTTCACCCCGCCTTTCAGTTTGAGGGCACCGCGCCCGATGACGTGACCAACAACACCAACCGCGCGCCTTACCCGACGCTGCACCTGCTGCGCGAAGACAGCGTGGAGCGGGCCGCCGAATCGGGCGACGACGCCGACACCATCGTCGAGCGCAACCAGCAGCGGCTGCGTGAATTGGGTGTGGCTGGCTGGCAGGCACTGCTGCAGCCCGAACGCGGCCAGTGATCGCCCGCATGCCCTTCGTCGGACGGCAAAGGATTTGTGATAAGCGTGTTGGCTGAATTTTAACTTTGACTTAAAATTGCTAAAACGCTCAAAATTGATTTGAGTATCTTTGTCAATGTCGAGGTTGATCCGTGAACAATCCAAGCCTGGTGCGGGCTGACGTGGCCTCCGCCTCAAATTACTACACCACGATCGAAGTGGCGAAGATGCTGGGCATGGCAGTGCGCTCGGTGCAACTGATGGTGGACCGGGGCGATCTGCAGGCCTGGAAAACGCCGGGTGGGCACCGCCGCATCTCGCGTGAGTCGCTGGAACGTTGGCTGCAAGGCAGCCGCAGCGGCGTGCGCGCCGAAGCGGCCGGGCGGCAAGAGGGCGAGGTGGGAGCCGGTCGCGAAAGCAGCCGCCGTCTTCGCATGGGCCAACGCCCGCCGCGCCTGCTGCTGATCGAGGATTCGACCCATTTCCAGAACCTGGTGGCCCTGTTGCTCAAGCAGAAGTTTCCCGGTCTGGAGGTGCATGTGGCCAGCGACGGCATCACCGGCCTGGCCTCGTTCGGGCAGCTGCAGCCCGACCTCTTGGTGGTGGACATCATGTTGCCCGGCATCGATGGCGCCAACCTCATCACCGGCTTGCGTTCGCATGCCTTGTTTGGCCAATGCAAGCTGATCGTGCTCACCGCCCTGGACGAAGCGCAGCGTGCCCCCTATGCCTTTGCGCTGGACCAGGTGCCCGTGGTGCACAAACCGCGCCTGGTGAACGACTTGCCCCCGCTCATCGAATCCTTGCTGGGTGCACGTGTGGCGGCCGCCACGCAGGTGGGCCGCGCCGACGAGGCCTGACTCAGAATTTCAGGCCGCCCGGAAACACCCACAGCAACCCTGCCGTCATTGTGACGTAGCGCAGGAATTTGCCCACCGCCATGTAGGCCAGGCAAGGCCAGAAGGGCATCTTCAGCCAGCCGGCCACCGCGCAGAGGGGGTCGCCCACGGCGGGCAGCCAACTCACCAGGCAGGCCTTGGGGCCAAAACGTTCCAGCCAGCGCAGGGCCTGCATCTCGGTGGGTTTGCCACGGGCCCGGTCCACCGCGCGGTGGGCACCCATCCCCATGGCCCAACTGATGGCGCCGCCCAGGGTGTTGCCCGCCGTGGCCACCAGCACCGCCGGCCAGAACAGCGTCGGGTTCAGCTTGACCAGGCCGAACACCACCGGTTCAGAACCCATGGGCAGCAGCGTGGCCGACAAGGTGGCCACCACAAACACCGTGCTGAGCCCGTACTGGGGCAGACTGAGGGCGGCCAGCAGGCCGTGCAACCACGCTTCCATGCGGGCCAGTATAGGGTTTCCGCTCAGCGGGATTTCAGTCCCTGAAACGCCGAAGGGCTACAATTCGTGCACAAATTTTCAGCACACAACCCTGGTTGCCCCGCGCATCAGGGTTGTTTTTTTCGCCCATGCACATCGGCCCCTACGCCCTCCCGAACCACCTGTTTGTTGCCCCCATGGCCGGGGTGACGGACCGGCCGTTCCGGCGTCTGTGCAAACAGCTGGGCGCCGGCTACGCGGTGAGCGAGATGGTGACCTCGCGGCCTGACCTGCAAAACAGCCTCAAGACCTCACGCCGCGCCAACCACGAGGGCGAGCAGGCGCCCATCGCGGTGCAGATCGCCGGCACCGACGCCGAGATGATGGCCGACGCCGCCCGCTACAACATGGACCGGGGCGCCCAGATCATCGACATCAACATGGGCTGCCCTGCCAAGAAGGTGTGCAACAAATGGGCCGGCTCGGCGTTGATGCAGGACGAAGCGTTGGCCCTGCAGATCGTTGAGGCGGTGGTGGCCGCGTGCGCGCCGAAGGGCGTGCCCGTGACGCTCAAGATGCGCACCGGCTGGTGCCAGACGGCCAAGAACGCGCCGTTGCTGGCGCGCGCGGCTGAAGGCGCCGGCATCGCGATGCTGACCGTGCACGGTCGCACGCGCGAGCAGGGCTATAAAGGTGTGGCCGAACACGACACCGTGGCCCATATCAAGAGCGTGTTGCGCATCCCGGTGGTGGCCAACGGCGACATCGATTCACCCGAAAAAGCGCGTGACGTGCTGGCCCAGACCGGGGCCGACGCCATCATGATCGGCCGTGCCGCCCAGGGCCGGCCCTGGCTGTTCCGCGAGATCGCTCACTTCCTGACCACTGGTGAGCACCTGCCGCCGCCCACCGCAGACGAACTGCAAGGCTGGCTGCTGGAACACCTGGAAGACCACTACGCCCTCTACGGCGAATACACCGGCGTGCGCACCGCGCGCAAGCACCTGGGCTGGTACGCTCGCTCGCTGCCCGGCGGCGAGGCGGCCACTGCGGCCCTGCGCGAGCGCATCAACGCCATCGAAAGCTGCGAAGCCCAATTGCGCTGCGTGCGCGAGCACTTCGCCCAACAACAAGAATGGAAATTGGCTGCATGAGCTCATCCTCCCCGAGCTTGCAGGACTGCGTCCGGCAAAGCGTCTCCGAATTTTTCAACGACCTTGACGGCACCGAGCCCGCCAACCTCTACGACATGTTGGTCGCGGCGGTGGAAAAACCGCTGCTGGAGGTGGTGATGGCCCAAGCCCAGAACAACCAGTCGCGCGCGGCCCAGTGGCTGGGCCTGAACCGCAACACCTTGCGCAAGAAGCTGGTTGAGCACCAGCTGATCGACCGCTCCTGATTTTTTGTCCTTTTGAGTCACCCCATGAAAGCACTTCTCTCGGTCTCCGACAAAACCGGCGTTCTCGAACTCGCCCAAGGCCTGCACGCGCTGGGTGTGCAATTGCTGTCCACCGGCGGCACCGCCAAGCTGCTGGCCGATGCGGGCTTGCCCGTGACCGAGGTGGCCGATCACACCGGCTTCCCCGAGATGCTGGACGGCCGTGTCAAGACCCTGCACCCCAAAATCCACGGTGGCCTGCTGGCCCGACGCGACCTGCCGGCGCACATGGCGTCGCTCAAGGAACACGGTATTGACACCATTGACCTGCTGGTGGTCAACCTCTACCCGTTTGAAGCCACGGTGGCCAAGCCCGGCTGCACGCTGGAAGACGCGATCGAGAACATCGACATCGGTGGCCCGGCCATGGTGCGCAGCGCCGCCAAGAACTGGCGGGACGTGGCCGTGCTGACCGACGCCGCGCAGTACGCCGGCGTGCTGGCCGAGTTGCAGGCCGGTGGCATCAGCAAAAAGACCAAGTTCGCGCTGTCGGTGGCCGCCTTCAACCGCATCGCCAACTACGATGCGGCCATCAGCAACCACCTCTCGGCCATCAACGAGGATGGCAGCCACGCTGCGTTTTCTGCCCAGGCCAACAGCAACATGGTCAAGCTGCAGGACCTGCGCTACGGCGAGAACCCGCACCAGAGCGCCGCTTTCTACCGCGACCTCTATCCCGCGCCCGGCTCACTGGTGAGCGCCAAGCAGCTGCAGGGCAAGGAACTCAGCTACAACAACATTGCCGACGCCGACGCCGCGTGGGAATGTGTCAAGAGCTTCGACGTGCCGGCCTGTGTCATCGTCAAACACGCCAACCCCTGTGGCGTAGCGGTGGCCGCCAACAGCGCCGACGCTTATGCCAAGGCCTTCCAGACCGACCCCACCAGCGCCTTCGGCGGCATCATCGCCTTCAACACGCCGGTGGACGGCGCCACCGCGCAGGCCGTGAGCAAGCAGTTTGTCGAGGTGCTGATGGCCCCGGCGTTCACGCCCGAGGCGCTGGCCGTGTTCCAGAGCAAGGTGAATGTGCGCGTGCTCGAAATTTCGCTGGCCGGCGTCAAGCGCGATGGCAAGACCGCGTGGGAGCGTGGCCAGAATTCACACGACGTCAAGCGCGTGGGTTCGGGCCTGCTGATCCAGACGGCGGATAACCACGAGCTGCAGCGCAGCGACCTCAAGGTCGTCACCAAAATCGCCCCCACCGAGCAGCAATTGGACGACCTGTTGTTTGCCTGGAAGGTGGCCAAGTTCGTCAAGAGCAACGCGATTGTGTTCTGCAAGGACGGCATGACCATGGGTGTGGGCGCCGGCCAGATGAGCCGCCTCGATTCGGCCCGCATTGCCAGCATCAAGGCTGGGCATGCCAACCTGTCGTTGGTCGGCACGGCGGTGGCGAGCGACGCCTTCTTCCCGTTCCGCGATGGGCTGGATGTGGTGGTGGACGCTGGTGCCACTTGTGTGGTGCAGCCGGGTGGTTCGATGCGCGACCAGGAAGTGATCGACGCGGCGAACGAGCGGGGTGTGGCGATGGTGTTTTCTGGGGTACGGCACTTCAGGCATTGATTGTTTCGCCTGTGTCTCTTCGCCCACGTGCTTGGGGCGACTGACTCCGCGACTGTCCCCCGCCGGCTGCGCCGGCTCCTCCTTGATGTCGCTGCGCCAGTCACCCCAACCACGAGGGCAGCCACCATGCAGGCACACCAACGGTGGTTAACCAACATCTCGTCAGATCGGGGTGGCGGGGTGCCCTGCGCAGCGGCATAAAGGGGGAGCCCCGCACAGCGGGGCGGAGGACAGCCGCGGAGCAGGGCGTCCCGTCTCCCCGATCCCGCGAGCAAGCCGCCAAAAAACCTCAGCACCCAAACAAAAACACCGCTGGCCCAGACAGTGGCAACGCGGGCGCTGACAGCCGCCACTGGCTCACCAGCGCGCTGTGCACACCAGCCGACGGCAGCGTGGCGTTGACCATCACCGCCAGCCGTGTGCTCGGCTGCAAACCCTGCACCAGGGCCTTGAGCAGCGCCTCGTTGCGGTAGGGCGTCTCGATGCAAATCTGCGTCTGCCCGGTTTTCATGGCCGTGGCTTCCAGCGCCCTCAGTTGCTTGAGGCGTTCCGTTGGCTCTTGCGGCAAATAGCCCACAAACGCAAAGTGCTGACCACTCAAACCACTCGCTGCCAGCGCCAGCATCAAGGAGATCGGCCCCACCAGCGGCACCACCCGCAGGCCCAGCGCGTGCGCGGCGCGCACCACCGAAGCGCCGGGGTCGGCAATGGCGGGCATGCCGGCTTCGCTCACCAGGCCCACGTCGTGGCCCTGCAGCGCAGGTGCGAGCAGCGGCTTGGCATCAAAACCGCCGGGGCCGTGGTCGCCCTTTTTGTGCACCTCGCGCGGCAGCTCCACGATGTGTTGGGCTTGCAGCGGCGTGGCCAGCGGGTGCAACTCGCCCACGCGCTTGAGGAAGGCGCGCGTGCTCTTGGCGTTTTCGGTGACCCAGTGTGTCAGCCCGGCGGCTTGTGTCAGCGTGTGCTCGGGCAGGGCAACGCCCAGCGGCACCGGCGCCATGCCAAAGTCCAGTGGCGTGGGCACGAGGTACAGGGCACCCGTCACAGCAGCTTCACTCCGGCGGCGCGCAACAGGCGGCAGGTGCGGATCAGCGGCAGGCCCACCAGCGCGGTCGGGTCGTCGTTGTCGATGCGTTCCAGCAGGGCAATGCCCAGCCCTTCGCTCTTGGCGCTGCCGGCGCAGTCGTAGGGCTGCTCTGCGCGCAGGTAGTGTTCGATCTCGTTGTCGCTCAGGTCGCGAAACACCACCTTCACCGCCGCCAGATCGGCCTGCTCGAAGCCGGTTTCGGCGCAGACCACGGCGAGGGCGGTTTGGAAGACCACGGTCTGGCCACGCATGGCGCGCAGCTGCTGGACCGCACGCTCATGGGTGCCCGGTTTGCCCAGCGGTGTGCCGGCCAGATCGGCCACCTGGTCGCTGCCGATCACCACCGCGTGCGGAAACTTTTGCGCCACCGCACGGGCCTTGGCCAGGGCCAGGCGGCGCGCGATCTGTTCTGGCGTTTCGCCGGGCATCGGGGTTTCGTCCACGTCGGGCGCGGCCTGCTCAAAAGCAAGCCCCAAGCGGCCCAGCAGTTCGGCGCGGTACTTGGATGTGGAGCCCAGGACGACCGGTCGGGTCATGCCGGGTCCCTCACATCGGCCACCACCTTGCTGCCGAAGTCGGGGCGCTCCAGGTAGGCCAGCACGCGCTCGGCCGCCGCCTCGGGCGAGGTGAGCTGGCCACGTTCCTTCATGCCGATGAAGTTGCCCAGGTCAGGGAAGGCGGCCGGGTCGCAGCTGCGCAACTGCACCTGCATGTCGGTGTCGATCACACCGGGCGCGAGCGAAACGATGCGCGCCCCGTGGGGCAACTGCGCTTCTTCCAGCGCCACACACTGCGAGTACATGTCCATGCCGGCTTTGGCTGTGCAGTAGGCGGCCTGCGAGGCCATGGCGCGGCGTCCCAGGCCGGAGGAGATGTTGAGCACTTTGCGCGGGCCCCGCCAGCCTTGTTGCACCCAGCGGCCGGTCACGCGCAGGAACACGCTGGTCAGCGCCAGGGGCGACTCCAGGCCCACGCGCAAGGCGTTGGCCAGATCGTTGGTGGCGATGCCGCCCAAGGGGCTGATGTGGGGAATCACCCCCGCGTTGTTGATCAGCGTGGCGCTGTCCAGTTCGCTGGCGTGCAGGCTGCCCAGCCAGCGCTCCAGGCGCTCGGCGGCCTCCTGGCTGTGGGCCAGGTCTTGCGACCACTGTTCCAGGTGCACGCCTTGCGCCTGTGCCAGCGAAGCGAGTTCGTCGTTGGTGCGGCGCGAGATGCACAGCAGGGTGTGGCCGGGCCGCAACAACTGGCGGGCCATGGCCAGACCCATGCCACGCGAGGCGCCGGTGAGGATAAACAGGTGGGGTGGGGTGGGCAGGTTCATGCCTGCCATTGTGCCCAAGCGGGGCGCGGATCAGCGCAGGCGGGGCAGTTCGACGAAACGCACAGCGGCGGGGCTGGCGGGCAGGAGGATGAAGTCCACCACCGGTTTCACGTCGGCGGTGCACACCATGCCCGGCGCCGCGCCAAGGTCTTGCACCTGGTATGCCACCACCCAGCCATCACCCGTGGCGGTGGTCTCACGCTCGGCGCTGGTGATGGTGATGCTGCCGCTGCAACCACCATACGAGGCCGTGACACCCACCAGCATGTGCTGTTTGAAGTCCACACCGGTCAAAGGCGGGGCAGCTTCTTCGCGCCACTGGATGGCGAGCCAGGTGGCCGCCCAGTCGCTGGTGTTGCGCACCACGTGCTGGCCGTCGTCACCGGTCCAGTCGCTCAGCGGCAGTTCGATGTGGTGCAGGGGCGCGGGCGCCGATGTGACGCTCATCCCTTCCAAGGCCTCAGGCGCGTCGCCACCGCCACCGCAGGCCGCGAGCAGGCTCGCCAGCCCCAACGCGACGGCGCCTCTTGTGATCTGCGCCACCACCTTTGCCCAAGCACCCATGAAATCGTCCTCCCTGCTTTCTTTGTGTGTTCGGTTGGGGTTGCCCCTCAACCGCGACGCGAAGCTTAAAAGAGCACTTTGTCAATTCAAAGCCCGAAAGGCTCAAGAAATGTCAATTCGGGCCGAAACCGGCCGGGCGGCACAATCCAGGCATGTGGACCGACACCCATTGCCATCTCGATGCGCCCGAGTTCGGTGGCGCCGCCACCGCCGAACGTGCAAAAGCCCGGGCGGCAGGTGTCGATTGGTGTGTGTATCCGGCGGTAGTGGCCGCTCACTTTGATGCGGTGCGCCAACTGGCCCACCTCACGGGCGACGCCTATGCGCTGGGCATCCATCCCCTGTATGTGCCCCAGGCAACCGAAGACGATTTGACACAGTTGGAGCGGGTGATTTCAGAATGGCGTGACGATCCGCGCCTGGTGGCGGTGGGCGAGATTGGCCTGGACCTGTTTGTGCCGGCGTTGTGCACGCCGGAGATGCGGGACCGCCAGACCCACTTCTACCGCGCGCAATTGCGCATCGCGCGCCGCCACGGCCTGCCGGTCATCCTGCATGTGCGCCGTTCGGCTGACCTCTTGCTCAAACACCTGCGGCAACTGCCGGTGATCGGTGGCATCGCCCACGCCTTCAATGGCAGCGACGTGCAGGCGCAGGCCTTTGTGGACAGGGGGTTCAAGCTGGGCTTTGGCGGCGCACTCACGTTCGACACCGCACGCCAGCTGCGCCACCTGGCCACCCACTTGCCGCTGCAGGCACTGGTGCTGGAGACCGACGCGCCCGACATCCCGCCGCAGTGGCTCTACACCCCGGCCGCTGAGCGCGCCGCAGGTGTGCCCCAGGGCCGCAACAGCCCGGCCGAATTGCCGCGCATCGGCGCCGTGCTGGCCGAGCTGCGCGGTTTGGCGCCCGAAGCCGTGGCCCGGGCCACCAGCGCCAACGCCTGCCAGGCCCTGCCCCGGCTGGCCACACTGGTCCAGGGAGGCCATTGACATGTTGCACGGTCTGCCCCCGGTGCTCAGCGACACGACCCGCTTGCTGGTGCTGGGCAGTTTTCCTGGCCGTGCATCACTGGAAACACAACGCTACTACGGCCATCCGCAGAACCATTTCTGGAAGATACTTGCCGCCATCTGGCAACAGCCCCTGACCGACATGCCCTACGCCCAACGAATTGACACATTGCACACACACGGGCTGGGCCTGTGGGACGTGTACGCCACCTGCGAACGCGAGGGCAGCCTGGACAGCGCCATTCGCAACGCCCAGCCCAACGATGTGAGCGGGCTGCGCGCACGTTGCCCGCAGTTGCAGGCCATCGCCCACAACGGCGGCGAGAGCTTCCGCCACGCGCGCCACACCCAGGCGCTGGGCCTGCCGGTGTACCGTTTGCCCTCCACCAGCCCCGCCAATGCGAGCTGGTCTTTTGAACGCAAGCTGGCCGCCTGGCGCGATGTGTTGCAGCGCCACGCGGTGGGGGGCTGATGGCTGCCATGGATTTGCCGGAAGTCAACTTCTCCGAGTTCGGTGAGGTGCGATACCTGCACCTGGGCACCGAGTGGGTGCAGGGCAGCATGCTGATCGACGCCCCCTTTGACATCGAGCTCGACTACGTGCAGCGCATGGAAGCCTGGCTGCTCTTCGTCGACCCCGACAGCGTGGGCAAGCGCCACGCCATGCAACTGGGCTTGGGGGCTGCGGCGCTGACCAAGTTCAGCTTCAAGAAGCTGCGCATGAAAACCACCGCCATTGAGCTCAATCCCCAGGTGCTGGCGGTGTGCCGCCAGTGGTTCAAGCTGCCGCCCGACAGCGCGCGCCTGCACGTGCGCCTGGCCGATGCAGGCAAGGAAATCCAGCGCGACGAGCACCGTGGCACGGTGGACGCGCTGCAAGTCGATCTGTACGACCACGAGGCTGCGGCACCGGTGCTTGATGACGAAGATTTCTACCGCCACTGCCGCCAGTTGCTGACCGACGAGGGCGCGATGACCGTCAACTTGTTCGGGCGTGACACCAGTTACGAGCAGTCGCTGGAGCGCATCTGCGCCGCCTTCGGCCCCGATGCGGTGTGGGCCTTCAAACCCACGCGCGAGGGCAACACCGTGGTGCTGGCCCTGCGCACGCCCCAGCAGCCCACGCGCATGCAGCTGCTGGCGCGGGCCGAGGCCATCCAGGCCCGCTGGGGCCTGCCAGCGGTCAAGTGGCTCAAACTGTTCAAGCCGGTGGCGTGAGCGCCTTGTCTTCTCGCCGCACATGATCAAAAACCGCCGCGACTTCTGGGCCGGGTTGCTGTTTGTGCTGCTGGGCGTGGCCTATGCCTGGGCCGCCAGCCTGCACGACATCGGTTGGGGCGCTGACATGGGGCCAGGTTTCTTTCCACTGGTGCTGGCCGCTTTGCTGACCTTGCTTGGCGCCACGCTGGTGTTCAAGTCGCTCACCCTGGAAGCGGATGGCGGCGGGCCGCTCGGCCCCATGGCCTGGGGCCCCTTGCTGGGTGTGCTGGGCGTGCTGGTCGTGTTGGGTGCCGGGGCCTGGTGGGCGGCGTGGCCGCGTTGAGTGTGTCCGCATGAGCTTCGATCTTCTGGACGCCTTCAGCCTGGGGCTCAGCGCGGCCTGGCAAGGCCAGCACATGCTGCTGCTCCTGGTCGGTTGCCTGATCGGGCTGGTGGTGGGGGCGCTACCGGGCTTGGGGCCCGCCAGTGCCATGGCCTTGTTGCTGCCCTTCACGGTGCATGTCTCGCCGCTGGCCGCGCTGATGCTGATGGCCGCCATCTACTACGGTGCGCAATACAGCGGCGCAGCCACGGCCATCTGGACCAACGTGCCGGGTGAATCGTCGGCCGCCATGACCTGCCACGATGGCCACCCTATGGCCTTGAGCGGACGTGGTCACCGCGCGCAGTGGTTCGCGCTCGGGGCTTCGTTTGTGGCGGGCAGCCTGGGCGTGGTGGCGCTGGCCCTGGCCTCGCCGCTGCTGGTGGTCTGGAGCTACCACTTCGGCCCGGTCGAATACGTGGCGCTGCTGGTCGTGGGCCTGCTGGGTGCGGCGGTGCTGGCCTCGGGCGGCATGGTGCGGGCGCTGGCCATGGTGTTGCTGGGCATGTTGTTTGGCCTGTCCGGCACCGATGGCCACACCGGCGACACACGTTTTGTGGGCAGCTGGCCCCAGTGGCGTGACGGGTTCGGTTTCGGCGCTTTGGCCCTGGGCCTGTTGGCGGTGGCGCCACTCATCACCCACCTGCAGCAGACGGTGACCATTTCGACGGCCTCCAGTGACACCGACGGTGACGCCTTGCCCAGTCGCTCCGATTGGCTGGCTGTGTTGCCCGCCTTGTGCCGTGGCTCTGGCCTGGGCCTGGTGCTGGGTGTGTTTCCTGGCGGGGGCGCGCTGTTGTCGTCGTGGGTGGCGTACGCGCTGGAGCGCAGCGTGTCGGCCCAGGCGCAGCCGCCCATGGGCCAAGGGCAACCGCGCGGCGTGGTGGCCCCCGAAGCCGCCAGCAGCGCCGGCGCACAGACCGCCTTTCTGCCCACCCTGGCATTGGGTTTGCCCGCCAACGCCGTGATGGCGGTGGTGCTGGGCGTGCTGGTGCTGCACCGCATCGAACCTGGCCCGCAGTTGATGGGCGTGCATCCCGAGCTGTTCTGGGGGCTGATCGTGTCGATGGGCCTGGGCAACCTGCTGCTTCTGGCGCTGTCGGTGCCCTTGCTCAGGGTGTGGCGGCCGCTGCTGCAATTGCCACACAAACATGGCTTGCCCGCGCTGTTGCTGTTGGTGGGCATGGTGTTGTATGCCCGTGAACACGGCACCTGGGCGGTGTGGACGGTGGCGGGGTTTGGCCTGTTGGGCCATGTGTTGCACCGCTTGCGCTGCGAGCCTTCGCTGCTGGTGTTGGGGTTTGTGTTGGGCCCATGGATCGAGGCCCACCTGCGACGCGCGTTGCTGTTGGCGCGGGGCGACTGGAGCGTGTTTGTGACACGCCCGGTGTCGGCCACACTGCTGGGCGTGGCCGTGTTGCTGCTGCTGGTGGTGGTGTTGCCGCGCCGAAAGGGCTGATTCAGAATTCAGACCCGGTGCGCCACCGTGGTCATCACCTTGGCGGCGGCTTTCATCGCCATTTTGACCGGGAAGGGCAGCTCCACCGCGCCGGCCTGCTGGGCCTCGCGGGCGTGGCGCACCTCGTCGTCCTTCATCTGCGCCACGATGGCGCGCGAGGCGTGGTCCTGCGGCGGCAGGCGGTCCATGTGGCTGGCCAGGTGGGCTTCGACCTGGCGCTCGGTTTCCACCACAAAACCCAGGCTCACACGTTCGCCCAGGCGACCCGCCAGCAGCCCGATGCCGAAGGCGCCGGCAAACCACAGCGGGTTGAGCAGCGAGGTGTGGGTGCCCAGCTCGTCAATGCGCGATTTGGTCCAGGCGAGGTGGTCGGTTTCGTCTTGGCCGGCGGCTTCGAAGTGGCGGGCCAGGCGTTCGTTGGCGGCGGCGTCGCCCGGGGCCAGGCGCGCGGCCAGGGCCTGCGCGGTGTACAGCGCCTGGGCACACACCTCGCCCACGTGGTTGACGCGCATCAGTGCACCGGCCAGCGCTTTGTCTTCGCCCTGCAGTTCCACGGTGCCGGCCTCGGGCACGGTGGGGCAGGGGCGGGCCGCCCGGTGTGGGGCAAACAGGGTGCGCAGGGCCGAGTCGGCAGCGGTCAGGCCGGCATCAACGAGGTTCATTCAGAGGCTCCGTCGGTAGGGGCTGTGGAGATTCAGAGGCGTGGCGCAGCAGCTTTTTGCGCACCACGTGGATGTGCTGCCGCAAAGTGTAAAGCTCGTCGGTGTAGGCCAGCGGCAGGGTGATTTTTTCGGCGCGTTGTTCCAGGGCGTCGAGTTCGTCCACCAGCCGCGCGATGTCGGCCGGCGCACGTTCGGCCCTTTCCTCGATGTCGCGCAGCTCGGCGTACCACACGAACACGCGGCGCCGGATGCGAAAGGCGTACAGCGGCGGTATCACGCGCGACAAGGGCAGTGCCAGCGCCAAGATGAGGCCCAGGCTCAACCACATGCGCTCGATCAGGTTGGCCAGCCAGAAGGGCAAGTAGCGCTGCAGCAGCGGCGGGCCGCCGCGGATGGCGCGTTCGGCTTCGGGCGCCAGTGGCACTTCGCCGTGTTCCAGGCTGGGGTAGTCGCGTGCGCGGTGAAACCAGCCGGGCGGGCTGTGCAGTTCCACCGCCGCCTGGGCCATCAGCTGACGCAGCGCGGGGTGGGTGTCGGCACGTGCGAGCAGGCTGGTGGTGGAGGCCACCAGCGGCACATCGTGGGCAGGTTGGTTGTGGGCCAGGTCCACCACGCCTTGAGGCAGGGTCACCGGGGTCAGAAAACCCAGGCGGCTGGCGTACGCCTGTGCCTGCGGAAAGGGCATCAGCGCCACGCCTGGGGTCTGCAGAAGCATTTGCACCATCATGGCTTCAGGTGCCGAGGCAAACACCAAGGCATCCACCTTACCGTCGAGAAAGGCCATGGTGCCCGGCGTCTGTTCCAGTTCGCGCAGCCGCACATCCTGTGGCGTCAGGCCGTTGGCTGCCAGCAGGCGGGTGAACAGGGCCGGCACACCGCTGCCCGGTGTGCCCACGCTGATGCGCCAGCCCTTGAGGTCGGGCAGGGTGGCGGGTTTGCCTTTGGCCTCACGGTAGAACAGCCACAGCGGTTCCACAAACAGGCTGCCCAGGCTCAGCAGGCTGTCCTGCTCGTCGGCCCCGATCTGACCGCTGCCGCCCTGCACAAAGGCCATGTCCACCGCCCCGTCGCGCAAGCGGTGCAGGTTGTCGGCGGCGCCCTCGCTGGCATGCAGTTGCACGGTGATGCCGTGGCGCGCCAGTGCCTGCGCGTAGGCTTGCCCAAATCGGTCGTAGGCGCCGTTCTCCGGCCCTGTGGCCAGCACCACTTTTTTGGGCGGATTGGGTTCCAGCCAGAGGTAGGCGGCCACCAGCAGGCCGATGACGACGAGCACCAGCGGGCCGGCAGAGACCAGCAACTCGCGCAGCGAGACCAGGGTGTAGCGCAGGGAACGTGTCACGGCGCCGACCTTAGCACGGCAGGCGTTGCACAATTCCGGCATGGCACCCCACTACCTCAACCTCGTCTTCAGCCGCTCGTGTGACGGCGACCACACCGCCCTGCAGCGCTGGTACAACGACCACATCGGCATCCTCTGGCAGTGCGATTCGTTGCAACGCGCCACGCTTTTCCGACGCGACACCGACGTGGCGCATGAAGCCGACTACATCTGCTGCTATGCCTTCCCGGACGAAGCCGGTTTTCTGAACTACGAACACGGTGACGCGCGCGAGGCGGCGCGCCTGGTCATCGTGAATGGGTGGGGCAAGGAGGGCATTGCCATCACCGCACGGCGGCAGTACCGGCGCGAGTGGTCGCGCCAGAACGCACTCGCCACCGGGGCGATCTACCACACGGTGTTGTGTCTGGCGCTTGGCGCAGGACCCTGGGATGGGGTCTCGCGCTGGCTGGTTGACCGCGTGCACACCCTGCTGGGACAGGGGGCGTCCGCGGTCACGCTGATGCGCGCGGTCGAGGCAAGCGATGCCGGTGGCGAGGTGGTGTTGTTTGTGGCCTCGGACCAGCCGCTGCCGGCCGAACTGGCTTGGCTGGACAACCGCGCCACCGATGTGTGGGGCCAACCACCGGCAAGTTTGGTGCTGAACTGGCGCTGGGCTGGGCGGGTGGTGGCGGACTGGACGCGCTGAATGAACACCGCCTTGGTGGCCGGACTGACCCTGGCCAGCGCCTGTCTGATCGCGCCGACCCTCCAGGCGGCGTCGTTCGATTGTGCGAAGGCCAGAACCGCGGTCGAAAAAACCATTTGTGGCTCGGCTGAAACCGCGCAGCTGGACGAGCACATGGGTCGCTACCACGCTGCTGCGCGCCGCGTGCTGTCGCACGCCGACAGTTGCCTGATGGCCGACCAGCGGGCCTGGTTGCGCGGGGTCAGGGACGCCTGCAAGAATGTGCAATGCCTGAACCAGACCTACCTGGAGCGCCTGGCGGTGTTGCACGCGCTGCAGCCAGGGGCAACCAGCCTGCGCCACATCAACCTGCCTCAGGTGCCGCCGTTGGTGTGGATCGTGCCACCAGCGGAGGACCAGGTCGCTGCCCCGAGGCACCTGGCCACACGCCCGCTGGTGGTCCGTGGCCAGCTGCTGGACGAGGTCAACACGGGCGACGGGTTTTTCCTGCGATCGGCGGCAGGCACCCGCTACCTGTTGCATGGCCTCATGTACCTGGAGCAGGCCAGCACAGACGCCTTGACCGCGCTGGCCCGCACGCCCGGTGTGGTGTACGAGGTGCGGGGGCGTTCCGAACGGGTCAGCTCCGATGTGCCGGGTTTTGCACCGGGCCAGTGTGCGTTCGTGTACCGCATGGTGCCTTGAGGCCAGCTGCGGGCACCACGCCAGCCACGTCAGTTCGCCGGTGGTTGCGGCTCCAGGCTCATCACCGTGTAGTTGCCGCCCACCTTGTCGGCGGTGAAGCGCACCTTGTCGCCGGCCTTGATGTGTTGCAGCCAGGACGGGTCCTTGACCTGGAACACCATGGTCATGGGTGGCATGTCCAGGTTCTTGATGTCGCCGTGGCGCAGGGTCACGGTGTTGGCGCGGGTGTCCACGCGGCGCACCTCGGCCTCGGCCTGGGGCAGCGCATCTTGCGCCCAGGCGGTGGTGGCCAGGGTGGCGAACAGGGCCGTGGAGACGGCGGTGGTGAGCCAGTGTTTCATGAGGTATCTCCGGTAGGTCAGGTTTTGTGGTGGCTTTGGAACACGCGTGTGCTGCCATCGCGCGCGACCAGCAGCACGTCGTAGGCGTCGCGCCGACCGCCGTATTCGGGGCCGTCCATCCCGGGTGACCCGATGGGCATGCCGGGCACGGCCAGGCCCAGGGCCTGGGGTTTGTCGCGCAGCATGCGCAGCACATCGGCGGCGGGCACATGGCCTTCGATCACGTAGCCGCCCACGCGCGCGGTGTGGCAGCTGCCCAGCTTATCGGGCATGCCCAGGCGCTTGCGTGCGGCCACGTTGCCCACGTCAAAAATCTCAACGGCAAAACCGTTGTCGCGCATGTGTTGCACCCACTCGCCGCAGCAGCCGCAGTCGGGGCTTTTCCACACCTGCAGCAGCGGGGCCTTGTCGGTGCGCGGGCTTTGGGCCAGGGCGGCGGTGCCCAGGGTGGCCAGGGTGGCGGCCAGCAGTTGTCGTCGTTGCATGTTTACTCCTTGTGGGCGGGGCGCACCCGCACGGTGCCCACCATGCCGGCCTGGTAGTGGCCGGCGATCAAGCAGGCGAACTTGAACTCGCCAGGGCGGTTGAAGGTCCAGACGATCTCGCCCCGCTGGCCCGGGTCGACGTGTGCCATGTAGGGTTCGTCGTGCTGCATGTTGGGAAACTTCACCATCAGCGCGGCGTGTTCGTCCAGCTCCTGCTGGGTGCCGATGACGAGTTCGTGCAGCAGCTTGCCTTGGTTGCGGATGGCCAGGCGCACGGTCTCCCCTTCGCGCACGTCGATCACATCGGGCCTGAAGCGCATGTCATCACCCATGGTGATGGTGATGGTGCGTCGGGCCTCCTGGGCATCGGCGGCGATGCCCCAGGGCTTTTGTTCCTTGACGACGGCGGCGGGTGCGTGGGCCTTGGGGCCGTGTGCCAGGGCCGTGCTGCCGAGTGTGTTCAGGGCGCCCAGGCCCAGGGCCAGCCCCAGGACAGCGGTGGGTGTGTTCATGAAAGGGCTCCTTGGGGTCAGTGGTGTTTGTGGTCGCCCGCGCCCGGCTTGCGCACGTTGACGGTGGCGGGTGTGGGCGCTTGGGGTGCAGCAGCTGCGGCCGGTGGGGCGCCTGTCCACTCAAAGGCCTGGGTGCCCGGCGGTTGCTGGAACCAGCCGGGGTCGCTGTGGTCGCCCGGCTTCTGTTCGCGCCGCACCTTGAGCGTGGTGAACATGCCGCCCATTTCGATCGGCCCGTAGGGGCCCTGGCCGGTCATCATGGGCAGGGTGTTGTCGGGCAGTTCCATTTGCATCTCGCCCATGTCGGCCATGCCCCGTTCGCCCATCACCATGTAATCGGGCGCGGCGCGTTGCAGCGGTCGCACCAGGCCCTGGTGGTTGACGCCGATCAGCGTGGGCACATCGTGGCCCATGGCGTTCATGGTGTGGTGGCTTTTGTGGCAGTGCATGGCCCAGTCGCCTTCTTCGTCGGCCACAAATTCGAGTTGCCGCATCTGGCCCACGGCCACGTCGGTGGTCACCTCGGGCCAGCGGCTGCCGGGCGGCGTGGGTCCACCGTCGGTGCCGGTCACCTCGAACTCGTGGCCGTGGATGTGGATGGGGTGGTTGGTCATGGTGAGGTTGCCCACGCGCACGCGCACCCGGTCGCCCAGGCGCACGTTGAGGCTGTCGATGCCGGGGAAGGCACGGCTGTTCCAGGTCCAGAGGTTGAAGTCCAGCATGGTGTTGATCTTGGGCACGCTCGCGCCGGGCTCGATGTCGAAGGCGTTGAGCAGGAAACAGAAGTCGCGCTGCACGTCGGCAATGTGCGGGTGCCGGGTTTTGGGGTGGGTGACCCAGAAACCCATCATGCCCATGGCCATCTGCACCATCTCATCGGCGTGGGGGTGGTACATGAAGGTGCCGGGGCGGCGCGCCTCGAACTCGTACACATAGGTTTTGCCCACCGGGATCTGCTTCTGGTTGAGCCCACCCACGCCGTCCATGCCATTGGGCAAGCGTTGGCCGTGCCAGTGGATGGTGGTGTGCTCGGGCAGCTTGTTGGTGACAAAGATGCGCACGCGATCGCCTTCGACCACCTCGATGGTGGGGCCGGGGCTTTGCCCGTTGTAGCCCCACAGGCGGGCCACCATGCCAGGGGCCATTTCGCGCTCCACCGGCTCGGCCACCAGGTGGAATTCCTTGACGCCGTTGTTCATGCGCCAGGGGCAGGTCCAGCCGTTCAAGGTGACGACTGGGTGGTAGGGCCGGCCGTTGGGTGGGGCCAGCGGCGCGGCGGTGGCGGCCGAGGTCTGGATCACCGGCTCGGGCAGCGCGGCCAGGGCCACACGCGAGACAGAGGCTGCTGCAACAGCGGTGAAGGCAGCGCCGCCCAGAAATGCGCGGCGGGGCAGGTGTGAGTTGCTCATGGTCAATGTCCGGGGCTGCGCTGTGCGCCGCCAGTGGGTGTGGCGCCGAGGCTGGGGCTGAGGGGAACGGCGTCGCCACCGGTCAGCAGGTGCTGCAGGCGGGTGTGGCTCAGCCAGAGGTCATGGCGGGCTTGTTGCAGGCGCTGCTGCGTGGCCATGTGTTCGCGCGCGCTGGCCAGCAAGTCCCAGGTGCTCTTGAGCATGCCGTTGTAGCGGCGCTGCATGTCGTCCAGCAGCTCGGTCTGCGCAGCCTGCCAGGCGCTCAGGCGCGCGATCTGGCTTTGGGCCATCTGCCACTGACGCCAGGCATTTTGTAGATCCAGACGCAGCGTGGCCTCCTGCGCATGCACGGCCAGGCTGGCGCCCAGCGCGCGTTCCTGTGCGTGGCTCCAACCCAGCGCGACCGGATTCAGGCCAGCGGTGGCCTGGCCTTGCGATACCGCCGCCTGCGCGGCCGTGGCCAGGTGTGCGCCCGCGGTGCCCAGTTGCTCCGGCGTGACAGCCTGCGTCAGGCGCTGGGCCTCCAGGCGGCTGGCCATCAGCTCGGGGCGCTGTGCCAGGGCTTGGTCAAACAGGGGCTGGGGTGCGGTGCCGTGGGCGCTGGCTGCGGCAGGTGTGGGCAGCGGCGCGGGCGCAGGCCATTGGTCGGGCAGGCGCCAGCGGGTGTCACCGTCGGCCACGCCCAGCCGCTGCCAGAGCTTGGCGCGGGCCACGGCGGCGGCGGCTAAGGCGTTGTCGCGGGCCATCTGGGCGTCGAGCGACAGGGTGTGTTCGCGCAACCACTGCGCGCGGCTCCAGGTGCCCACCTGGGCCATGCGCCGGCCCAGCTCTGCGCCGGTGGCGGTGACGTGGGCAGCCTCCTCGCTCAGGCGGGCAAGTTGCTCGGCCAACACCGCCTGGCCCCAGGCTTCGCGCACGTCGCGTTGCCATTCGAGCGCCGCAAGCCGCTGCTGGGCGGTTTCGGCGGGCGACTGGCCCGGCCGCACGAACAGGTCGGGGCGGCGCGCCAGGGCCTGGGCCAGTGCGGCGTCCAGCCGCAGTTCGGCGCGCACGTCGGGTGCTGCAGGGGCAGGAGCGGATTCGGCTTTGAGCAGATCGGTGTGGCCGCGCAGGTAGCGCCCCACCGCCTCATTGGCCTGGCGCCAGTCCAGTGGCTCGGCGCTGGGCAGCTCAGCGGCGCCGGGCGCGGCCATCGGCCACGCGCAGGACAGGGCCACGGCAACCAGACGCACGCGCCAGCGCGCCTGGTCGAAAAAAACAAACGACATGAAAGTCTCCAGAATGAACACACAGGCACGCGCAGGCGTGCCAACCCTTGCCCTGAGGCGGGCCAGGTGTTCAGGCTCTGGGGGGTTTGAGGTGGGGCGGGCCGTTGGCGCTCAAAGCGCTCCAGCCCAGGGTGCACGGCAGCGCCTCAGGCAGGGCAGGGGGTGCCCAGGTGGGCAGTGCCAGGCCGGCGAGGGGACCGTGGCAGACGCTGCAGTCGCCACAGGCGCCGCTGTGTTCGGACGTTGCCTGTGCGGCTGGGGCCTCCGACGGGGCATCGGCACCGTGGCAGGGGTGGGCGTCCTGCGCCACCACCATCGGCGCCTCATGTGGGGCCAGTGGTGCGTGCTGCACGGCCATGGCGTCGCCCGCCCACAGCCGCAGGGGCAGCAGGCAGATCATCAAAACCATCAGGCAACGGTGCATGGGAGGAATGATAGCGGCTGGCCCAATAAGTTCAGCGCAGGTACGCCTTTTCGGTGCTGAAGCTATAGTGAAGGCACCGAATCCGCTCGCGAGCCTGGTCCAGCAAGCGGGCGGAACGTCAAACAGGCGTGCCGGGTTTCATGGTGTTTTTATACCTGCGGTTTGACGCGGGGTATCGACCCAAAACCCAGGCCACAAGCCGCTTTCAGGAGGAAACCGTGTTCAGAATATCCCACACTGTCCGTTTTATTCCGCAGGATTTGCGGGATTCATTTCGTTAGACCGCAGGCAGCTTATGGTCGATTTTCCAGTGCTGGAGACATCCCGACTCACACTGCGTGAGGTTGTGGAATCGGATGCGGCGCATATTCTTCGGATTCATGGCGACGCCGAGCACATGAGATGGTTCGGCTCGGATCCGATTCGCGACCTTGACGGCGCCTCAAAGTTGGTCGCTCTGTTTGCCAGCTGGCGGAAAGAGCCGGTCTCCGGTGCACGCTGGGCCGTGACGTTGAGAGATCAGACAGGATTGATCGGCACATGCGGCCTGTTTCGCTGGAATCGAAACTGGAGGTCCTGCACCGTCGGTTACGAAATCGCTCCGGCGCATCAGGGCCGTGGGTACGTGAAAGAAGCGCTGAAAGCCATTCTCACCTGGGGTTTCCGAGAGATGCAGTTGAATCGAATCGAGGCGCAGGTACACCCTGACAACACGGCATCTCTGGCCTTGCTCGCGGCGCTCGGGTTTCTGCAAGAGGGGCGGCAGCGGGAAGCCGGGTACTGGGCGGACCGGCACCACGACCTCCTGCAGTACGCTCTGCTTAATGCGCAGTGGCGTACGGCGAATGTGGACTGAGCTTTTGCCGCAGTGGACGGTTTCACCCAGTTGATTGATTTGGATTGTGGCTCATCACCTGGTTCTCCCTGAACTGGGTCGGCGAGCAGTGGTCACCTGTTGTTCCTCAGTGCGCGTGCCCATGGCCGTCGGGTCGGGGCGGCAGTGGCACGCCGGTCAGCTCGGCGCGGGCTTGACGCACCACCTGCCAGCCGGCGCTCAGGGCCAGGGTGGCCATGACGGCGGCGACGGCCAGATCGGGCCAGGCGCTGCCGGTGCCGAACACGCCTGCGGCGGCCAGCATCACCGCCACGTTGGACAGGGCGTCGTTGCGGGTGCACAGCCAGACGCTGCGCATGTTGGCGTCGCCGCTGCGAAAGCGGTAGAGCAACACGGCCACGCCGGTGTTGGCCAGCAGGGCGATGAAGCCGACCACGCCCATGGTCAGGGGCTCAGGCACGGCCCCAATGTGCAAGACCCATCCGGCCTTGAGCAGCACAAACACGCCGTAGCCCAACATGCACACGCCCTTGAGCAAGGCGGCGCGGCTGCGCCAGCTCAGCGCCAGGCCCAGCACGGCCAGGGACAGCGCGTAGTTGGCGGCGTCGCCGGCAAAGTCCACGGCGTCGGCCAGCAGCGACACCGAATCGGCCTGCAAGCCGGCCCACAACTCGACCACAAACATGGCGGCATTGACCACCAGGGCGACCCACAGGGCACGCCGCCAGCGTGGGTCGTGGTTGTCGGGGGTGGTGTGGGCGGGGGTGTTGTTGGTGGCATCGATGTGGCAGGAGGTGCAGGCCATGGTGTGCAGGAAAAATGAAGGTGTGAGAGGATTGGAAACCTTCAAGTGGGTTGAAAGTCAAGCATGTCCGCCCCCGCACCAGCCAGCACCCCGGTTCACCGCATTGGCGAGACCGCCAAACGCTGCGGCGTGACCGCCGCCAACATCCGCTACTACGAAGCCCAGGGCCTGCTGCCTGCGCCGCCACGCAGTGACGGCGACTACCGGCTTTACAGCGAGGCCGATGTGCACCGTCTGCGCTTCATCCGCTTGTGCCGGGCGCTGGACATGTCGCTTGACGAGGTGCGCACCCTGGTGGGGCTGGACCTCAACAACAAGTCCGACTGTGCGACGGCGCGGTCGGCGCTGGATGCCCACTTGCAGCATGTGCGCGAGCGCCTGACCGAGTTGCGTTCGCTGGAGCGCGATTTGCGTGGACTGCGCGAGCGCTGCGATGGCTCGGACGACCAGTGCCACATCATTGAAGCCTTGCACCAGCGGGCCGATGAGAGCGCCGTGCCAGAAGGTGTGCCGCCGCTGCGGCGGCGCCACCTGTAACGGCTACCGCTCCAGTTGGGCCTGGGCTTTGTCCAGCCACATCTGCAGGCTGTCGAGCAAATCGACCTGGCTGAAGGAGCAGCTTTCTTCGGCGAACAGCGCCGACGATTCGAGCCGGTCCAGCAGACCCAGCAAGACCTCGCTGTACCGTGCTGGCAAGGCCCCGAGCAAAGCCTGCGACCGCCGTGCTTGTGCCGAAAAATCGTGCACGCGCAGGCTGCCACTGCGCAGGGCTTGCAGGCCAGCGCGCAGTGCGGTGAGTTCGGTGTGTGTTGTGCTCATGGTGTCACCCGTTGGGGTGCCAAGGGTTGGGGCGTTGGGGTGGTCAGCAGCACCAGCAAACCCAGGCCCGCAAACACCGCACCCAGCCACGGCAGTTGGTCAAAACCCAAGACGGGGCTGCCCAGCCCACCCACGGCAGCGCCCAGCGCGGTGCCGAAGTACAGCATGGACGTGTTGAGGCTCAGCAGCAGCGGCGCCTGGGGTGGCGAGACGCTGGCCAGGCGCGACTGCTGAGGTGCCATCATGCCGAAGCCACACACGCCCCAGGCCACCAGCGCCAGCAACAGCGGCAGGTACAGGCCCTTGGTCAGCGGCACCAGCAACATCATCATCAGCAGGCCGCTGAGCTGCACGCGCAGCGAGGGCAGGGCGCCGAAGCGGTCGGTGGCCCAGCCGCCCGACAAAGTGCCGGCCACACCCGCCAGCCCAAACACCACCAGGGTGCCCGAGAGCTGGGTCGGGCTCAGCGGCACCAACGACAGCAGCACCGGGCCGATATAGGCAAACACGCTGAAGATGGCGGTGAAGTAGAACAGTGTCATGGCCAGGGTGCGCAACACCTCGCCCCGGCGCAGCAAGGTGCCCAGCCCTTTGAAGCTGGAGCCCGGCGCGTTGACGTTGGCCGGCATCAAACGCCACACCAGCACCATCATCACCAGCAGCAGCACCAACACGCCCATTTGGGGCCAACGCCAGCCGTGGGCCAGGCCTATCCAGGCGCCCAGCGGCACGCCGATCACGTAGCTCAGGCTCATGCCGAGGAAGGTGGTGGACAAGGCCTTGCCGCGCTGCGCTGGCGGTACCAGGGCCACCGCAATGCCTGCGGCCAAGGGCGTAAACGAGGCCCCCGCTCCCATCAGCACACGGCCCAACAACAGGGTGCGCAAGTCGGTGGCCAGCACCGACACCAGCACGCCCAGCGCGAACGTGCCCAAGGTGGCCAACACCGCTGTGCGTCGCCGCCAGCGCCCGGCAAGCACCAGCAGCACCGGGGCCAGCAAGGCGGTGGCGAATGCATAGGCCGTCATGTTCTGGCCCACCGCCTGCACGGGCTGTTTCAGGTCGGCCGCCACCTGTTCCAGAATGCCGCCCAGACCAAAGGCGCCGGTGCCCAGCACCAGATTGCACAAAGCAAACAGGTACAGCAGGCCGGGCAGGCGGGAGGAGGCAGCGGGCTGGTCAGACATGAAAAACGGGCCGATGAATCGACCCGCGATCATGCCAGCAAGCCGCTCAGGCTGCAGTCAAACGGGCATCTCAGTGGCCCAGGATCTTGGACAGGAAGTCCTTGCTGCGTTCGTTCTGCGGGTTATTGAAGAACTCGTGCGGCGTGTTCTGCTCCACGATCTGGCCCTGGTCCATGAAGATCACGCGGTCGGCCACGGCCTTGGCAAAACCCATTTCGTGCGTGACACAAATCATGGTGATGCCCTGGTTGGCCAGCTCGATCATCACGTCCAGCACTTCCTTGATCATCTCGGGGTCCAGGGCCGAGGTGGGCTCATCGAACAGCATGATCTTGGGCGTCAGGCACAGCGCGCGCGCGATCGCCACACGCTGCTGCTGGCCACCCGAGAGCTGCAGTGGGTACTTGTCGGCCTGCTCGGCAATGCGCACCCGCTTGAGCTGCGCCATGGCACGTTCCTCGGCTTCCTTCTTGGGCAGCTTGCCCACCCACATGGGCGACAGTGTGAGGTTCTCCAGCACCGTGAGGTGGGGGAACAGGTTGAACTGCTGGAACACCATACCGACTTCCTTGCGCACCTGGTCGATGGCCTTGATGTCGTCGGTGAGTTCCACACCGTCCACCCTGAGCGTGCCTTGCTGGTGTTCTTCCAGGCGGTTGATGCAGCGGATGAGGGTGGACTTGCCCGAGCCAGAGGGCCCGCAGATGACAATGCGTTCGCCTTTGGTCACGCTCAGGTCGATGTCTCGCAACACGTGGAAGCTGTTGCCGTACCACTTGTTGACTTTTTCGAAGGTGATGATGGGGTCGCTCATGGCTGGCCTCAGCGGAGTTTGCTTTTGTTGACTTGTTTTTCCACCCACAGGCTGTAGCGCGACATGGCGAAGCAGAAGCCGAAGTAGATGAGGGCGATGAAAAGGTAGGCTTCGATCTTGAAAGGGCGCCAGTCGGCGTCGGAGTTCAGCGCCAGGCCCATGGCACCGGTCAGCTCGTAGAGGCTCACGATGGTGACCAGCGAGGTGTCTTTGAAGATGGAGATGAAGTTGTTCATGATGCCCGGCACCACCATGGCCAAGGCCTGTGGCAGCACGATCTTGCGCTGGGTCTGCCAATAGCTCAGGCCCAGCGTGGCGGCAGCCTCGATCTGCCCCTTGGGAATGGCTTGCAGGCCACCGCGAATCACCTCGGCCATGTAGGCCGCTGCAAACAGCGTGATGCCGGCCAGCACACGGATCAGCACATCGATGCTGACCCCTTGTGGCATGAACAGCGGGAACATGAACGAAGCCATGAACAACACCGAGATCAGCGGCACGCCCCGGATCAGTTCAATGTAGATGACACAAAAACTCCGGATGGCCGGCATGCGCGAGCGTTTGCCCAGCGCCACCAGCAAAGCGATGGGAAAGGCCATCACGATGGACAACGAGGACAGCAGGATGGTCAGTGGCAGGCCACCCCAGCGGTCGGTTTCCACCACGCTCAGGCCGAATTTGCCGCCGTACATCAGCGTGAACACCGTCACCAGCACCACCACCCACAGGGCAGCGAGCCAGCGGTGCCAGAACATGCGCATGCAGCTGGCCACCAGCAATCCCACCATCAGCGCAGTGGCCAGCACGGGGCGCCATTGTTCTTCGAAGGGGTAGCGGCCGAGCAGGATCAGACGGTATTTGGCCGTGATCACGCCCCAGCAAGCACCTGCGCCATCGGCGCGGCAGGCGTCAAAATCGGGCCGCCAGACGGCACTGAACAATGCCCAGTGAATCAGGGATGGCAGGTACCACAGCAGCAGGCCGCCGATGACGACCGTGGCCAGCGAAGTCCTGGCGTCGCTGAACAGGTTGGTACGCATCCAGGCCACCGGGCCATCGGTGCGGTTGGGCGCCGGTCGTGGCGGAATGGGAACAAAGCTTTGAGTGGGGGTGTTCATGGGTGTGCCACCTTCAACGTTCCTTGATCGCCGCACGGTCGTTGTACCAGTTCATCAGCAGCGATGTGGCCAGCGAGGTGGTGAGGTAGACCGCCATCACGATGGCAATACATTCCACCGCGCGGCCTGTCTGGTTGAGTGCTGTGTTCGCGATGGACACCACGTCGGGGTAACCGATGGCCACCGCGAGCGAGGAGTTTTTGGTGAGGTTGAGGTACTGGTTGGTCAGCGGCGGGATGATCACCCGCATGGCCTGCGGCAACATCACCAGCCGCATTTCCTGGCCCTTGTTCAGACCCAGTGCGGCCGAAGCTTCGGCTTGGCCACGTGGCACCGACTGAATACCGGCGCGCACCACCTCGGCCACGAAGGCGGCGGTGTAGACGGTCAGGCCCAGCAGCACGGCAATGAACTCGGGGGTCAGCGAGCCGCCGCCTTCGATGGCGAACTCACCTTCTTTGGGTACAGACATGGCAGTAGGTGCTCCACCCACAATCCAGCCCACCAGGCCGGCGCCAAGGATGACGGCCAGCGGTGCCCAGAAGATGCTCGGCGGCTTGCCAGTGGCTTCAAAGCGTCGGCGTGCCCAGCCCTGGTGCATCCACGCCAGGGCCACACCCGCCAACAGCCCAATGGCGGCCCACAGGTGACCAGGCGCCCAGTCGGGAATGGGGAAGTTGATGCCACTCTTGCTGAGGAAGAATGGACCTGCTTGCCAGGCTTCGTACGACGCGGGCAGCAGCTCGGTCAGCAGCAAGTACCACATCAGCAGTTGCAGCAGCACCGGCACGTTGCGGAAAAATTCCACATAGGCCGAGCACAGGCCGCGCACCAGCGCGTTGCGCGAAAACCGGCCCACGCCGATGAGGGTGCCGATCAGGGTGGTCAACACAATGCCGACCAGCGCCACACGCAAGGTGTTGGCCAGCCCCACCAGAAAGGCACGCCAGTAGGGCTCGGCGGAATCGAAGGGGAACAGGCTTTCGCCGATGTCGAAACCGGCGCTGGACTTGAGGAAGTCGAAGCCGCTCTGGATGCCACGCACACGCATGTTTTCCAGCGTGTTGTGGGCCAGTAACCACACCATCAACCCGATGGCGGCGACGGCGATGACCTGGTAGACCAGGCCCCGGAAGGCCTGGCTGCGCCAGGACCAGCGGTTGGTTTTGCTGGGTGGAGGTGCGCTCATGGGAACACTCAGACGCTGCCTGCGCGGCGGACCGCACAGGCAGGAGGGGCAAAGAAGGGGCACATGGTCAGATGCTCATGTGCCCAGGTCGGTCAAGATGGTTCAGCGAACCGGGAAGGCGTACTGCAGACCGCCCTTGGTCCACTGGTTGTTCAGGCCACGTGGCAGCGCCAGCGCCGACTTGGGGCCCACGTTGCGTTCGAAAATTTCACCGTAGTTGCCGGTGGCCTTGATGCCGCGCAGCAGCCATTCCTTGTCCAGACCCATGAGCTTGCCCGAGTCCTCGTTGCCGCCGCCCAGCAGGCGTTGCACCACCGGGTCGGTGCTGGTGGCCTTGAGCTGGTCGGCGTTGGCCGCAGTCACGCCGTACTCTTCGGCTTCGATCAGGCCGTACACCACCCACTTGGCGATGGTGAACCACTCGTCGTCACCGCGACGCACCATGGGGCCCAGGGGCTCCTTGGAAATCAGCTCGGGCAGGATCACGTGTTCTGCCGGGTCCTTGGCTTCCTTGTTGCGCACCGAGGCCAGGCCGGAGGCGTCGGTGGTGTAGGCGATGCAGCGGCCCGCGAAGTAGGCGCCCGTGGCGGCTTCCACCTTTTCGAACACCACCGGCTTGATGCCCAGGTTGTTGGCCTTGGCGTAGTCGGTCAGGTTCTTCTCGGTGGTGGTGCCGGATTGCACGCACACGGTCTGGCCCTTGAGTTGTTTGGCACTCTTGATCTTGCTCTTGACCGGCACCATGAAGCCTTGCCCGTCGTAGTAGGTGACGGCGGTTTGCACCAAGCCCAGCGAGGCGTCACGGGTCAGGGTGAAGGTGGTGTTGCGCGACAGGATGTCCACTTCGCCGGACTGCAGGGCGGTGAAGCGCTGCGCCGCGTTCAGCGGCACGTACTTGACCTTTTCCGCGTCGTTCAACACGGCTGCGGCGATGGCGCGGCAAATGTCCACGTCCAGGCCGGTCCACTTGCCGCTGGCGTCGGCGGCGGAGAAGCCCGCCAAGCCGGTGTTGACGCCACACACCACCTGGCCACGCGCCTTGATGGCATCCAGCGTTTTGCCGGCATGCGCGGGCAGGGCAGCCACAGAAGCAGCAAACGCAACAGCGGCGGTGGCGAAGTGCAGGGTCTTGAATTTCATGGATGGGCTCCAGTTTTTGAACATCAGGATGGGTATGGCCGGGCCGATGGCCTGCCAAGCGCGGAACTGTAACGTGGGGCAAAAGCAGGCAGCATCGGGGTTTACGCTGGCGCTTTATGCAAATGCCTCATGGGGTTTCACCTCGTGCGCCCAGCGGTAGATGCAGGTTCCATGCCACATGGGGTGCGTTCCGGCGCTAACATGGCCCCAATGCAACATCGTTCACAGTCCATCCACAGCCCAGGCGCCCAAAAGGGGCTGGCCCGGCTGTGGCAACCCCGCCGCACCTTGTTTTGGCTGATGGTGGCGGTCAACCTCTTGTCCACACTCTGGGGGTGGCTGTTGCGCAGCGACACGCTCAATACCTTGGGCATGGCGGTGGTTGGGGTGTTGGCGCTGAGCAACGCCCTGGCCGGCATGTGGCTGGCCTGGCGCTTGTTGCGCGGCGACTGAATCCGAGACTGGGGCTCAGGCCGGCCGGGGCACGATGTGCCGGTAGGCGTGCCAGGTGGCGTGCCCAATCACCGGGCCACTGACCAGCAGGCCCAGAAACGCCGGCAGCATGGACAGGCCGATCACGACCGTGATCAGCCCGCCCCACAACAGCATGACGCCGGGGTTTTGCAGGCTGGCCCGGATGCTGGTGAGGCCGGCCGAAATCGCGTCCACCTTCCGGTCCAGGATCATGGGAATGGAGATGACGCTGGTGACAAAAATCAGGCCCGCAAACACGGCGCCCACCACCACGTAGGTGATCAGGAAACTGATGTTCTCGGGTGCGATCAGGGCGGGCAGCAGCTTGTCGGTGCTGGGCATGGTGTTGAAGGTGACCGCGAACACCACCAGCGACGCGCGGCCCCACAACATCTCCAGAATCAACAGCACGCCCGCGAAGATGGCCATGGTGCCTCGGGTGGGGCGCCAGGCCACCAGCGATTCACCGAGGCGGGGCGCTTGGCCCTGTTCCAGTGCGCGGCTGGCGTGGTAGAGGCCCAGGCAAAGAAAGGGCCCCATCAACAGAAACCCCGCGCTCAGGGCCAGCACGTAGGCCGGTGCGGTGCGAAACACCCAGAGCAGCGCGTGGCCCATGACAAAAAAACACAGGCCATAAAACAGGCCCAGCTTGGGCGCTCGCTTGAAGTCGGCCCAGCCCAGCGCCAGCCAGCGCAGCGGATCGGTCGGGCGCAACGGGGTCAGGGGCAGCGAGAAGATGGACGGCCCCTGCTCTTCGGCCGGAGCCTGTGTGTTTGACGTGGTGGGCTGTTCAGGTTCGGTGACGGCGTTCATGGGGGCGTGCATGTGAGGCAGTGGCCTGAACATACCGCACGGGGTAGGCTTGTGGGACTGTGGTTTTCCCGCCCGCATACACTGCCGCCATGAGCGCCCATTTCCTTCCTCCGTGTGTGCCGTTTGACCGGCTTTTGCCCACCGTTCAACAACAGGGATACGCCGTGCTGGACGCGCGTTCCGTGCAGCAGTGGGCGGGCCTGTCGGCCCAGTCCCTGGCTGCGCTCCAGCCGGCCTGGGACGATCTGCCCAGCGATGCCTACCTCAAAGACGGTGGCCGCTACCGGTGCCGCCGCCACAGCTGTTTTGTGGTGGACGGGGAGAAGGTGGAACAGGCGCCCCACCGCGCCCACTGGCAGCCCGTGGCCTACAACGCCTTGCACGGCGGCATGCTGCGCTGGTTCGAACCCATGGACCCCACCGTGGTGGCCAATCCCACTTGGACGCAATTGCTGCGGCAGCTGGCGGCGGCAGCGTCCAGCCTGAAGGGCCAGCAGCCCTGGTACATCGAGTCGCACCTGTTCCGCATCGACACCACCGACGGCATTGGCCGGCCCACCCCCGAGGGCGCTCACCGCGATGGCGTGGACTTCGTGGCGGTGTTCATGGTCGGGCGCCACCGCATCAAGGGCGGTGAAAGCCGTGTGTTTGAAGCCCAGGGCCCCAATGGCCAGCGCTTCACGCTGACCGAATCCTGGTCGCTGCTGCTGCTGGACGACGAGCGCGTGATCCATGAGACCACGCCCATCCAGCCCGTGGACGGGCCGGATGGCTTGGGTTGGCGCGACACGCTGGTGATCACCCTGCGTGCCGGCGGCTTCCAAGAATGACTTACTGAGGGACGAAACCCGTTTCTTTGATGATGCGGGCCCACACCTTCGCGTAAGCGGCCTCCCGCGCGGCCAGCTGCTGGCTGCTGCTGAAGCCCACGCTCAGGCCCATGGCGGTCAGCTTGGCACGCACGTCCGGCTGTGCCAGCGTTTTCTGCAAGGCGGCGCCGAAGGCTTCGATGGTGGCGGGCGGTGTGCCAGCGGGCGCGAAGATGCCGTAGTAGGGCACGTCCTCGAAGCCGGCCAAGCCCAGCTCGGCAAAGGTGGGCACGTCGGGCAGGGCGGCCTGGCGTTTGTCACCCAGCACCGCCACCACGCGCAGCTTGCCGGCCTTGTGGTTTTCGATGAAATCGGGCACCGAGGCCACCCCGGCCGGGATCTGGTTGCCCAGCATGTCGGCCATCATGGGCGCGCTGCCACGGTAGGGTGCGGCCACCAGATCCAGCTTGTACTTGCCGCCAATGACCTTCACCAGGAACTCGGGCACCGATGCCGGCGCGGGCACGCCCACCGAGCCCTTGCCCTGCTGCTGCGTCCATGCCACGTACTCGTTGAAGCTCTTGGCCGGTGTGCCGCCCGAGACGGCGAAGGCGTTGACAAACGTGGCGAAGCCGGCCACCGGCACAAAGTCCTTGGCGGGCTCGTAGCCCGCGTTTTTCATGACCAGCGGCAGGATGGAGATGCTGTGGTCGTGCGAGAGGAAGAAGGTGGTGCCATCGGGCGCGGCGGCCTTGAGGGCCTGACCGGCGATCTGGCCACCGGCGCCGGGCTTGTTGTCCACCACCACGGTGGCGCCCAGTGCGTCCTTCAGGGGTTCGGCCAGGATGCGTGCGATGGCATCGGTGCCACCACCCGGCGGAAAACCCACCATGAGTTTGATGGTTTTGCCACTTTGGGCGTGGGCGAGGTTGCCCATCAACGTGGCGGCAACCAGGGTGGCACCCAGTGCGCAACGCAGCAGGGGCCGGCGGGACAGTCGGGACATGGGAGGACTCCTGAATAACGGCCGCGCAAGGTCGCGCGGACCCGGAACCTTACCGCAATTTGTCGGGCACAACGCGTGCGCCGCAAGGGTGGTCAGCCCCGAATCGGGCCGGGCGCCACCAGCAAGGCAACGGCTTCGCGCAGGTGGGGCGGCATGCGGCGCCAGCTTTCGCTGCCAGGCGACACGATGTAGCGCCGACCGGCCGGCAACAGGTTCAAGCGCACGCCCAACATTTCGAGGCGTTCGCGGCTTTCAACGTCGTCGTAGTTGCTGCGCAACTGGCGGCCGTCGAGCAGGGTCACGGCGCCACGGCCCACCACCTCAATGCCCACGCCACGCTCGATCACCAGCGCGGTGTCCTCGTCGATGCCCACGCCCAACATGTCGGGGCGCTGGGCCAGCACCGACAGCAGCCGACCCAGGCGGCCACGCTCGGAAAAATGCTGGTCGATGATTGCGCGCGACACGAAGCCCAGGCCCAGGTCCAGCTCGGCGGCTTCTTTTTCCGGCAGGCGGGGGGCATCGCCTTGCGCGAGCATGTGGCGCGACAACACAGCCGCGCCCGCGCTGGTGCCGGCAATGCAGCAGCCGCGCACATGAAACGCGGTGTGCAGGGCGCGGAAGGCCTCGGTCTCCCACAGCAGGGCCATCAGCCGGCTTTGATCGCCGCCAGAGATGAACAGACCATCGGTGTCGAGGATCTGGTCCACCACGGCGGTGCTGTTGGCGTGCTCCAGGGTGGGGATGTCGAGGTGGGCAGTGTGCTGCACCCCCAGCTCGGCGAACACGCCCTGGTAGGCCTGCCACACCCCTTGGGGGTCGGCGCTGGCGGCCGACAGCACGCGGATGCGGGCACCGGCCCCACCACACAGCTCCACAAAACGGCGCAGGACGACGCGGTCCTGCATGCGGTCTTCGGCGCCGCCAATGGGCATCAGCCGGCCCAGGCGGCGCGGGAGTGCGGGGGGTGTTGGGGTGGTTTGTGCCTGTGCGTGGGGCACCAGCGGGGCCAGGGCCGCCAGTTGCACCAGTTGTCGTCGTTGCAGCATCTTGGGTGGCTTGGTGAGAGTGTGTGCATTATCCCCGCGCGGTGTGAACGCCCGCAGCAAGCACAATGTCGGCTATGGCCGAATTCCCCCTCCCTGATGACTGCCCAACACCGGCGCGGCTGCTGCCGCCCGACGACACCCAGCGCGTGCTGCTGCACAACGAGGTGCATGCCCGACCGTCCGCCCGCATCCGCCTGCCCGCGTTGATCGTGTTCGTGGCCGTGCTCAATGAGGGGGTGAGCCGCGAGCAGGAGTGCGAGCACCTGCGCCGCCTGCCGGGGCAGGGCCATTTGCCGCTGGACAGCCTGCAAGGCAATTTTCTGCGCCTGCGTTTTGAGCAGCACACGCTCAAGTGGGAGCGGCACACCGAATTCACGCGCTACTCGTTGGTGCAGGCTTTGCCCGAAGAAGCTGGCCTGGGCGCGGCCGTGCCCGACCTGTTGCGTGGTCTGGCGGTGCCCGCTGAATGGCTGGCCAACATCCCGGGCCGCACCGTGGCGGCCATACAGCTGGCCATGGTGAACGCGGACTGGCCCGACGCCACGCCGGCCGCCCACGCGGCCTTGATGGCCCAGGCCCAGCGCTGGTTGGGGCGCGACAGCCTGGTGGCGTCGCAGCTGGGGGGGGGGCATTCGTGGGCCTTGACCGACTTTGCCCTGCGTGACGATGGCTTCGAGCGCATGTTGGTCATCGCGCCACCGGGCACCACCGAAACCCGGGCCGGACGCATTTCGCAACGCCTGCTGGAGCTTGAAACCTACCGCCTCATGGCCTTGCGTGGCTTGCCGGTGGCCAAGGCTTTGTCGCCCACGCTGGCCGATGCCGAGCGCCGACTGGCGGCCATCACCGCGCAGCTGGAAAACAAGAGCACGTCCGAGCAGGCGCTGCTGGACGAACTGGTGTCGGTGGCCGCCAGCGTGGAGCGCGCCACGGCCGAACACGCCTACCGTTTCGCCGCCACCCGCGCCTACGACACCCTGGTGTCCCAGCGCATTGCCGAGCTGCGTGAAAAAGCCATTCCAGGTACCCAGACCATCGGCGAGTTCATGCAGCGGCGCCTGTCACCCGCCATGGCCACCGTGGCGGCCACGGCGCAGCGCCTGGCCTCGCTGTCTGAGCGCATTTCACGCACCAGCGACCTCTTGCGCACCCGTGTGGACATCGTCACCGAGGCCCAGAACCAGCAACTGCTGGAAAAACTCACGCGTGGGCAGGAACTGCAGTTGCGCCTGCAAAGCACCGTCGAAGGCCTGTCCATCGCCGCCATCTCCTACTACGTGATCAGCCTGTTGCTCTACCTGGCCAAGGCCGGCAAGGCCGCCGGCCTGCCGCTGCACCCCGAGCTGGCCGCCGGCGCGCTGGTGCCGGTGGTGTTGTGGGCTGTGTGGCGCACCACCCAGCGCATCCACGCCAAATTGCACCGCGCCGATCATTGAACCGTTTTTGACCTCGGAGCACCCATGAACGTCCTCGTCCTGCACGGCATCAACCTCAACATGTTCGGCAAACGCGACTCCACGCAGTACGGCACCGCCACGCTGGCAGACATCGATGCACAACTGCTGGCCCTGGGCCAGGAACTGGGCGTGACTGTCGAAACCTTCCAGACCAACTTTGAGGGCGCCCTGTGCGAGCGCATCCACCAGGCCCATGCCGATCAGGTGGACGCGGTCGTCATCAACGCCGGCGCCTGGACCCACTACAGCTACGGTATCCGCGATGCACTGGCCATCCTGGCCTGCCCCATCGTGGAGGTGCACATGTCCAACGTGCACGCGCGCGAGCCCTTCCGCCACCATTCGGTCATCGCTGACATCGCCCAGGGCCAGATCGCCGGCTTTGGTGTGGACAGTTATTTGCTGGGCCTGCGCACGGCGGTCAACCACGCACGCAAGGCGAACTGAGCGCCTGGGATGCCCATGAAAAAAGCCCCCCGCCATGACAGCGAGGGGCTTTTTGATGTGGTGCCGGAGAGAGGAGTCGAACCCCCGACCTTCTCATTACGAATGAGTGAATAGGGGTGTTTGCCTATGTTGATCGGTATAGGTAGAATCTATAAAAATCAACAACATAGGCGGATTTCTTGGCTTTCTTGTGTTGATCTGGATTTGCCTTTTTTGGTCAAATTTGCCTACAGATTGCCTACAAGTAGTTGAGTTCCGGTGTCGGAAATATGGCAACAGGATCAAACCGAGTGCGATTGACGGCTGGCAGGGTTGATGCCTTCGCTTGCCCGCCTGACAGGGCACAGGCCTTTTTGTGGGACACCGAGGCGCCGGCCTTGATGCTTCGGGCCACCCCTTCGGGGCGCAAGACCTACGCCTTTGAAGGCAGGTTGAAAGGCGCCACCATCCGCGTGAACATCGGCACTGCTGCTGACTGGACGCTTGACAAGGCACGCAAGCGTGCCGCCGAGCTGAAGCAGATGATCGATAGTGGCACCGACCCCCGCGAGGTGGAGCGCCAGAAGGCTGCCGAAGCGGCCGCAGCAAAAGCAGAGCAGGCGGCCAAAGCGTTGACGGTGGGTGACCTCTGGCCGAGCTACATAGCCAACGGCAAGCCGAAGCGGCGCGAAGCATGGAAGCCGCGCTACCTGGCCGATCTGCAGAAGATGGCCGCCGCTGGTGGCGAAAAGAAAAAGCGCGGCACTGGCCTGACCCGGCCAGGCCCGATCTTCCCGCTGCTTGCCAAGCCGTTGGCTGAAATCAACGAGGACACGCTGAAGGTGTGGCACGACCGTGAGGCCAAAGCGGGCAAGCACCAGGCTGCTCGCGCGCTGATGATGTTCCGGGGCTTTTTGCGCTGGTGTGCCGGTCAGCGCGAGTACCGCGATTTGGTGGACTCTGATGCTGGTCGGGCGCCTGCCATCCTTGACACACTGCCAAGCATTGGCGAGAGCCGGCGCACCGATGCTCTGGAGTCGGCCCAGGTGGCGGGATGGTGGTCGGGAGTGATGCAGTTGGCCAACCCGGTGGCGTCGGCTTACCTGCGCACGTTGTTGCTGACCGGCGCACGACGCGAGGAGGTGGCTGCCCTCAAGTGGGAACACATCGATTTCCGGTGGTGCAAGGTCACGCTGGCGGACAAGGTGGGCGACACGCGCACCATCCCGCTGTCGGCCTACCTTGCGTGGCTGCTGGGCAGCCTGCCGCGCAAGAGCGAATATGTTTTCGCCAGCGTCAGCAAGTCCGGGCGCCTGACCGATCCGAGGTCAAGCCATCAGACAGCACTCAAGAGCGCGGGCATCGACCACTTGACCATCCACGGCCTGCGGCGTTCGTTTGCTCTTTTGGGTGAGGCGGCTGGCGCCCCTGCCGGTGCCATCGCCCAGGTGCAAGGGCACAGGCCCAGCGCCACGGCTGAGGGGTACAAGCCCCGGAGCATCGACGCCCTTCGCCCCTACGTCGAGCAAATCACCTCGCATGTGTTGAGCTTGGCTGGCGTGAAGTTTGAGCCCGTTGACGAGCCGGGTACGCTGCGCGTCGTCGCATAAATATTGCAAAAAGGCTATGATGTGAACCATTGGACGGTGACACTTCACGGGGCGGCCGAGGCTGAATTGATGGCACTTCCTGCCGACATGCGTGCCCGGTTTCTGCACATCGCGGAGTTGCTGGAGGAATTTGGCCCGCAGCGTGTTGGCCTGCCTCATGTTCGACCACTGGAAAGCAAGTTGTGGGAGATGCGCATGCAGGGTCGTGATGGCATTTCCCGCGCGGTGTACGCCGCCGTTCAAGGTCGCCGTCTGTTGGTGCTGCATGTCTTTGTCAAGAAGACGCAGGCCACCCCGCGCAGTGCCATTGAAACAGCCCTGAAACGCCTGGAGGCCCACAAATGAAGACGCTCAAGACACTCAAAGCCGAGCTGCTGGCCGACAGCAGAACACAGCAGGCTTATGACGATCTGGCCGACGAGTTCGACATGGCTCGGCAGTTGATCGAGGCGAGGACTCGCGCTGATCTGACGCAGACCGAAGTGGCGCTGCGGATGGGCACCACACAGAGCGTGATTGCACGCCTGGAGAGCGGCAAGCGCCCGCCATCCCTGCGTACCGTGCAGCGCTACGCCGAGGCCGTGGGTGGCCGCGTGGTGCTTCGTATCGAACCCATGGCGCCGGTCAAGCGTCGGCGCCAGCCTCAGGTCGTTGCCTGATTTCTTTTTTGCCCCAGCTAGGCCCGCGAACCGAAAAGCGGGTTTCCCTGACCCGCCTGCTGGGGCTTCTATTTTCGGGGTTGCACTGAGGGAGTGCACATGGACAAGTACGACAAATCCAACGCGCAGATGATCATCGACGGCTCTGGGTTGTTTGGGCCTGATGGAGCCTATTCCGGCCTGAGCTTTCTTCGCGTGGATGACCGTGGTGTATGGCCGGACAAGGATGGGTGCGCGGATGTCAGCTTCTGGCTGCCGGAGTACCTTTGGAAACCTTACTGGGAATTGGTTGATCACCCGGATGAGCCCAACGACCCGAATCAAGAGCCGGGGTTGCCCTTCCCATTCGATGAGTACCAGTTGGCCGCCTGGATGATGGGGGGCCTTGGCGGCCAAATCGCTGGACACTACGGCGACTGGGACGCCGGCCCCGACCAGGAAATGCTCGCACATCCTGATGCTCGAAAGGCGCGCCGGGGCGTGACCCGGGCGTTCGAGCTGGTTCGTGCGGCGATGTTGGTCGTCGGGTCGCCCCCTGTGGAAGTTCAGAGCCAGTGGCATCTTGCTGAAGATGAGTACGCCCGTGCACTTGGGGAAGCGAAGGCGAGAGAGGGTGACATAGACCGTGCTCGCGCGCTTCTGATTGGGCTTCGAGAGCAGGCGGACGCGCTGAAGGTTAAAAGTGAGGCGGCCATGGCGTTTTGGCGTCGTGCGATGGTTCGGCAGTTGCACGATGCCCGGCGAGCGACATGCGCGCGCCAGGCGCAGATAAACACGATACTCAGTGCGCAGGCCACCCCGGAATATCAGCGCGATGCTGCACATGCAGAGACTGTTCTGAAGCGGCTGGACAATGCCAACGCGACTTTGGCCATGATGACGGACGCGCTCGGCAATGCGCCCAAGACTGGCGACGTGGGCAAGATTCGCGAAGCACAGGCAGCAGTGGACGAGGCGCAGCAAGACGTTGAACGGGTGCAGGCAACCATTGAGCGGCTGCGGGGGGACGACCCTTTGATGGGGGAAGCGGCGTTTGTTGACGGTTTCGACTCAGAGACCTGACCAGAAGAGCCCACATCATCCGAGACCGCATCCTGCGCTGGACGGGCATCCCGTGCGGGATCGGGATCGCACCGACCAAGACGCTGGCCAAGCTGGCCAACTTCATCGCCAAGACGGCCGAGCGAAAGCCAGGGAGCTACCCCGAGCACCTGTCCCGGGTGTGCAACCTGGCGGTGCTGAGCCAAGGTGAGCTGGAAGCCATCCTGGGTGCCACCGACGTGGGTGAGGTCTGGGGTGTAGGGCCACGCATTGCCGCGCAGCTGCGAGAAGGCGGCATCAAGACGGTACTGGACCTGGCGCGCATGGACACGGCCGTGGTGAGAAGTCGCTGGAACGTGACCCTGGAGCGCACTGTGCGCGAGGTGCAGGGCATGCCGTGCATCGACCTGGACGATGTCCACCACTGCCTCGCTCACCACCGCCTGGCTGATGATCTGGCGGATGGCGACCTCGCGCTGCTCGTTGGTCTTCTTCTGGGTGCTGATGTCGCGCTTGGTCAAGATCACCTTGACCGCCTGCAGGAAGGCCACCTCGTCGCGCAGGGCCTTGGCCTCGTCAAGGGTGCAGCACAGGCTGAACGCCTTGCTCATGGCCAGGGCAGCATCGGCAAAGCGCTTCTTGCCGTCGCGCACTGGCTTGCCGTCCTTGCCCTTGGCGTCGGACACGATGCCCAGCACGTGGTTGGCCGCACCCGCCAGGGTCTTGTGCCCGCCGGTCTTGAACGCGCTGTAGTCGAACCCGTGCAGCATGGCGCGCAGCACGTCCAGCTTCTCCAGCAGGATGGCCAAAGAGTGGGGCCGCATGAACGTGACGGTCAACTGTGTGGCTTACGGCTTCATCAAGACACGTTTGACGGTTAGCGCTGACAGTGATGCCACCGAGAACATCGACGGTCGCGAGATCAAGGTGGGGGTGAACCCCGACCTGATGGCGGCCATGGAGCGGATGATCCCGCTGGGCCGTGGCGGCTCGCCCGACGAAGCTGCTGGTGCGGTCTATCTGCTGTGCATCCCCGAGTCCGATTACGTGAGCGGCCAGACGCTGATGTGCAGCGGCGGCTTGACGGGGATCTGACGCCATGAGCATGCTGCCCCAGCTTTACCGGCACGCCTGGATGGACGAGGAGATCGAGGCTTTCCGCGCACAGGCGCGCCGTTACATTGAACGTGAGATGGTGCCGCACTTGGACGGCTGGCGCCGCCAGGGCTTTATTCCGCGCGAGGTCTGGCGCGCCTTCGGAGAACTTGGCTTTCTGATGCCAGAGCTGGCCGAGGAATTCGGCGGTGCTGGGGCAAACCTGGCTTACCAGCTGGTGGTGCAAGACGAGTTGGCCCGAGCCGAGGTGCCCGCCAACTCGGCGGTGCACACCATCGCCGCACATTACATCGTCGACTACGGCACCGAAGAGCAGAAGCAGCGATGGCTGCCCAAGCTGGCCAGCGGCGAACTGCTGGCGGGCATCGCACTGACCGAGCCCGGTTGTGGCTCTGACTTGAAAGCGCTGCGCACCAAGGCCAGCAAAGATGGCGACCACTATGTGATCGACGGCGCCAAAACTTTCATCTCCAACGGCTACACCGCCAACTTGCTGGTGGTCGCCGTCCGCACAGGCGGGCCCGGTGCCAGCGGCGTGTCGCTGCTGGTCCTGGAAACCGAAGACCTCCCGGGTTTTCGCGTCGGCCGCCGCCTGGAGAAGCTGGGGCAGCACGCATCCGACACCGCTGAGTTGTTTTTTGACGGCGTGCGCGTGAGCGCGGACCGCCTGCTGGGCGAGCAGGAAGGCCAGGGCTTTCGCCAGTTGATGAGCCAGTTGCCTTTTGAGCGATTGATGCTGGCCGTTCCCGCCGCTGCAGTGATCGAACTGGCGGTCGCACTCACGGTCGAGTACACCCAGGGCCGAAAGGCATTTGGCCAGAGTGTGTTCGACTTCCAGAACACCCGATTCAAGCTAGCCGAATGCGCCACGCTGGCTCACGTGGTGCGCAGTTTTGTCAACGACTGCATCCAGCGCCTGCTGGACGGCACGCTCGACGATGAAGCCGCCTACATGGCGAAGTGGTGGTGTACCGAGCAGCAAGGCAAAGTGACCGATGAATGCCTGCAACTCTTCGGGGGTTACGGTTACATGGCCGAGTACCCGATCGCGAGGCTCTATGCAGACGCTCGCATTCAACGCATCTATGGCGGCACCACCGAGATCATGAAAGACCTGATCGCCCGGAGGCTGGGCGCATGAGCACAGCGCTGTCTTCACCGCTGAAGGGTGTGCGCATCGTCGAATTCGAAGGCATTGGCCCGGGTCCGTTGGCTGCGCGCATGCTGGCCGATATGGGTGCCGAGGTCACGGTGATCGCGCGCCCACAGCAAGGCGCCGTGACGGCGCAGCTGGGCGGCACCGGCGGGAACCCCATGCGGTCAGGCAAAGCCGTGGTGATTCTGGACTTGAAGCAAGACGCGGCCCGTGAGCAGGCGCTCGCCTTGGTGGCGAAGGCCGACGCACTGATTGAGGGCAATCGCCCCGGCGTGATGGAGCGACTGGGTCTGGGGCCGGCGGAGTGCGCAAGGGTCAATCCGCGCATCGTTTACGGCCGCATGACCGGTTGGGGTCAGAGCGGCCCGCTGGCTCAGGCTGCGGGGCATGATCTGAATTACGTCGCGCTCTCCGGGCTGCTGTCGCTCTCGGCGCACCGGGGCGACCGTCCCATCGTGCCGCCTACTGTGGTGGGCGACGCCAGCGGAGCGCTGGGTCTGGCTTTTGGCATGGTGTGTGCGATTCATCAAGCGCGCAGCAGCGGCCAAGGCTGTGTCGTGGACGCCGCCATTGTGGACATCGTCGCCATGCTCGGTGGCATTGTGCAGTGGGTTCGCAGCAGCGGCCAGATTGACGGTCCGCAACCAAGTCCGTTTCACGATTCGCCGTTCTACGACGTTTACCGCTGCTCTGACGAGGGTCACATCACCCTAGGTGCGTTGGAGCCTCAGTTCTACGCGCTGCTGATCGACAAGCTGGGCTTGCCTGACGTTGATCTGAAACAGCAGTTTGACCACCGCGCCTGGCCTGCGTTGAAGGCGCGACTGGTAGCGCTGTTCGCGAGCCAGCCACGTGCCCATTGGGAGGCGCTGCTAGAGGGTACCGATGTCTGCTTCGCGCCTGTCCTGAGTTTGGAGGAAGCGGCGCAGCACCCACACAACACGGCTAGGGGTACCTACCAGCGCACGCCCGAAGGCATTCTGAGCAGTGTGGCCGCTCCTCGTTTTCATCAATTACCCGGGGCCAAAACCCATGACTGAAGCGACGCGCCAACCGGCCATGCTGGAAGCACGTGGCATCACCCTCAAGTTCGGCGGTGTCACCGCCCTGGCCGACATCTCGGTGAACATCGGACAGCAGGAGCTGGTGGCGCTCATTGGCCCCAACGGTGCCGGAAAAAGTTCGCTGTTGAATGTGCTGTCAGGCTTCTATCGACCGAGCCAGGGCAGTGTGCGATTCGATGGTCTGGATATCGGGCACTTGCCGGTTCACCGTGTGGCCCAGACGGGCCTGGTGCGAACTTTTCAGGGCACCCACTTGTTACCGAATATGAGTGTGCTCGACAACATTCTGGTGGGGCGGTACATGCACATGAAGAGCACCCTGACCACCGCCTTCTTTTACTACCCCTTCGCACACCGGGAAGAGATCGCACAGCGGGCCATTGCCGAAGAGATCCTCGGGTTCCTTGAGCTGGAACACCTGCGCCACCAGAAGGTGGGGACACTGGGCTACGGCATGCGCAAGCGGGTCGATCTTGGGCGCGCGCTGGCAATGGAGCCGCGCATGTTGCTTCTGGACGAGCCCATGGCCGGAATGAACGGGGAAGAGAAGGAAGACCTTGCCCGTTTCATCCTGGATATCCGCGAATCGCGGCAAATTCCGGTGGTGCTGGTCGAGCACGACATGGGTGTGGTGATGGACATCGCCGACCGTGTAGTTGTTCTGAATTTCGGTCGCAAGATCGCCGACGCTTCGCCCGTCGCCGTGCAGCAAGACGAACACGTGATCTCGGCCTATCTGGGAGGAAAGGCATGAGTTCCCACACAACAAACCCGCCCCAAACACTTCCCCAGTGGCTGCTGCACAACGCGACAACGCGTCCGGCTGAAGTGGCACAGAGGCACAAGCTTGATGGCGTCTGGAAGGAATTCACCTGGGCCGATGTGCGAGACGAGGTGTGTGCGCTGGCGCTTGGCTTGCACGCGCGCGGCGTGCAGCGTGGCGAAACCGTGGTGCTGCTGAGTGAAAACCGGCCGCAACTCTATTGGGCGGAGTGGGCTGCGATGGCGGTCGGCGCCAAGGTCGTGGCCCTGTATCCGGACGCAGCAGAAGCTGAACTGGATTACGTGGTTGCGGACGCGCAGGCCGTCTGTGTGTTCGCAGAAGATCAGGAGCAAGTCGACAAAGTGCTGCCCGTGATGGAGAGGCACCGCGGCCTGCATACGATTGTGTGGTGGGAACCAGGGGGCCTCTGGTCTTACGAAAACGAAGGTTTGCTGGGCTGGGAGGCCTTCCGGGGGACTGCGACGCCAGCCGGCAGGACGTGGTTTGAGGAAGCGATCGCCCAGGGGCAAAGCAGTGACATTGCCGTGCTGTCCTACACATCGGGCACCACCGGGGCGCCGAAAGGCGTGATCACCACACACGCCTCACTGTTGCACAACGCCGATCTGATCGGCAGGACAGTGCAGGTGCCCGCGGGTTGCGAGTACCTGTCGTACATCCCTCTGTCGTGGGCCACCGAGCAATGGGTGGGTGTCACCCTTGGACTCATGGCGCCCATGCGGGTTAGCTTCGCAGAGCGGCCAGATCAGATTCAGGAGGCGATCCGGGAGCTGGCCTGCGAGATGGTGTTCTTCGGCCCGCGCCAGTGGGAAAGCTTGGCAGCACGTGTGCATGCGCGCATGCTGGATGCGGCCCCGTGGCGACAGAAAGTGGTCGATTGGGGCATTCGAATCGGTCGACTGGCCCGTGCAGACCAACTCGACACGCGCACACGTGCGTGGTGGGTGCGTGCGCTGCAGCCCCTGGCAGACCTGCTGGTGCTGAAGCCCTTGCGCGATCAGCTCGGTCTCAAGGGCGCCCGCATCGCTTTCACGGGTGGCGCTGCTGTGGCGCCCGACATCTTCCGCCTCTTTGCCTCCATGGGTGTGATGCTGCGCAACGTGTATGGCTGCAGTGAGTTTGTGGGCGCAGTCGGACGCAAGGTGGCTGGGCGCGCGAAGCCCTGGAGGTTTGCAGAGCCGGTACTGGAGCTCTTCATCGCTCAAGGTCTGGGCCAGCGTCCATGCCACGCCGGCCGTGCGCGCGTAGCTGGCGATTTCGCTGATGGTGGATTTGGAGATGCTGAGAGCGGCACCGATTTGGCGGGGGCTCAAAGTCCTACCGTCAGCAGCAGCTGTAGGCGCTTCTTGCTCATGGTGCTGCCGCACGATTCTTGTTCAACGCCTAGGAAAGCTCTTACATCCGCCGTTACATCGGCTCGGGCAAAGAAAAAGCCCAGCGGGTTAGGCTGGGCTAAGTCTTTGTTTTATATGGTGCCGGAGAGAGGAGTCGAACCCCCGACCTTCTCATTACGAATGAGCTGCTCTACCAACTGAGCTACACCGGCGTAGCCCGAGATTCTAGCAAATCCTGGGCGGGGGTTTCAGGCCGGCGAGGAGGGATCGAGGTGGTATCGGGTGACGCGCTCGACTTCGTTCTTCGAGCCTAAGATCACGCTCACGCGCTCGTGCAGCTTGGTGGGCTGGATGTCCAGGATGCGCTCGCGGCCATTGGTGGCGGCGCCACCGGCCTGTTCCACCAGCCAGCCCATGGGGTTGGCCTCGTACATCAGGCGCAGCTTGCCTGGCTTCTCGGGTTCGCGCTTGTCCCAGGGGTACATGAAGATGCCGCCGCGGGTGAGGATGCGGTGCACGTCGGCCACCATGGAGGCGATCCAGCGCATGTTGAAGTCTTTGCCGCGTGGGCCTTCCTTGCCGGCCAGGCATTCGTCCACGTAGCGCTTGACCGGGGCATCCCAGTGGCGCATGTTGCTCATGTTGATGGCGAATTCTTTGGTGTCGGCGGGTATCTGCACGTTTTCCTGCACCAGCACGAAGGAGCCTTGTTCCCGGTCGAGCGTGAACATGGCCACGCCGTCGCCCACGGTCAACACCAGGGTGGTTTGTGGGCCATAGACGCAGTAGCCGGCGGCCACCTGTTGCTTGCCCGCCTGCAGGAAGTCGCCTTCGTCCACACCCCGGTCACCTTCGGGCATTTTGAGCACGCTGAAGATGGTGCCGATGCTGACATTGACGTCGATGTTGGAGGAGCCGTCCAGGGGATCGAACAGCAGCAGGTATTCGCCTTGCGGGTAGCGGTTGGGCACCACGTAGATGCCTTCCATTTCCTCGCTGGCCATGGCCGCCAGGTGGCCGCCCCATTCGTTGGCTTCGATCAGCACCTCGTTGGCGATGATGTCCAGCTTCTTCTGCACTTCGCCCTGCACGTTTTCGCTGCTGGCCGTGCCCAGCACGTCGCCTAGAGCGCCTTTGTTGACGGAGTGGCTGATGTGTTTGCAGGCGCGGGCCACCACTTCCAACAGCAGGCGCAGCTGGGGCGGGATGCGCCCGTCCACGCGCTGTTGTTCAACGAGGTAGCGGGAGAGGGAGATGCGTTTCATGGCGTGTCAATCTTTCAGGGCGTGGGTCACGACTTCGCGCACGTCGTTGCTCAGGTCGGGCTTGGCGGCCACGCGGGCAATGGCTTCACGGGCGGCGCTGCGGTAGGGCTCGGCCAGCTTTTTCCAGCGGTCCAGCGCGCGTGCCAGGCGGGCGGCCACCTGGGGGTTGAAGCCGTCGATGTCCATCACGCGTTCGCTCCAGAACACGTAGCCACCGGCGTCGGCGCGGTGGAAGGCGGCCGGGTTGGCCTGGCAGAAGGTGGTGAGCACACTGCGCGCGCGGTTGGGGTTGCGCAGCTGGAAGTCGGGGTGCTGCATCAATTGGCGCACGGTGGGCAGGATGTTGCCACCACGGTCGGGCGCGCCGGCCTGCAGGGCAAACCACTTGTCCAGTGCCAGGGCCTCGTCTTTGAACAGCGCGTGGAAGCGCTGCAGCGCGGGCTTGGCCAGTTCGCTGCCGCTGACCACCATGGCCGACAAGGCATTGAAGCGGTCGGTCATGTTGCCAGCGTCCTTGAAGCGCTGGTAGGCCTTGCCCGGCCACACGGTGTTGCCGCTGTCGGCGGCGGCCAGGCACAGGTGCGTGAGCGCCAACCCCGCCAGGGCGCGGCGGCCGGCGCTGGTGCTGTCGGGCGAGTAAGCGCCGTTGCCCTCAAAGGCTTCGAAGGCCCAGGCCCAGTCGTCGAACAACTGGCGCGCCATCTGGGCGCGCATGGCTTCGCGCACGGCGTGCACGCGCTGCGGGTCCACCTCGGCCAGTTGCTCGGCGATGTAGGTTTCGGCCGGCAGGGTGAGCACCAAGTCTTTGAAGGCGGCATCCAGATCGGGGTGACGCAGCACCGCGCGCATGGCGGTGATGAAGGCCGGATTCAGTGGCTCGGTGGGCACCGGGCCGGGCTCGTTGATGGCCTTGAGCGCGCGGCGCAGGGCCAGGCGTTGTGCGGCTTCCCAGCGGTTGAAAGCGTCGGTGTCGTGGGCCAGCAGCACCAGCAACTCGGCGTCGGTGTACTCACATTCCAGCACCACCGGGGCGCTAAAAGCCCGCAGCAGCGAGGGCACAGGTTCGGCGTCGACGTTGATGAAGGTGAGCGTTTCGCTGGCCTGCGTCAGCACAAAGTTGCGCGTGCCGGCCTCGGCGTTGCTCCAGTGGGCCAGTTGCAGCGGCAGCTCGCGGCCTTCGTGACTGAGCAGCCCCAGGTTGACCGGAATCACAAAGGGTTCTTTGTGGTCTTGGCCAGGCGTGGTCGGGCAGCTTTGCGACAGGGTCAGCGTGTAGGTGCGCTCGGCGGCGTTGTAGGCGCCTTCGGCCTTCACGCGGGGCGTGCCGGCCTGGCTGTACCAGCGCTTGAACTGCGGCAGGTGGTTCGCGAGTTCGCTGCCGGGGTTGGCGTCGGCGATGGCTTGCGCGAAGTCGTCGCAGGTCACGGCCTGGCCATCAAAGCGCTCGAAGTACAGCTTCATGCCACGCGCAAAGCCATCACGGCCGACCAGCGTCTGCATCATGCGGACGACTTCGGCGCCCTTTTCGTAGATGGTGACGGTGTAGAAGTTGTTGATCTCGGCGTAGCTGTCGGGCCGCACCGGGTGGGCCATGGGGCCGGCGTCCTCGGGGAATTGCGCGGTGCGCAGCACCCGCACATCTTCAATGCGTTTGACCGCCCGCGCCGACGGGCTGGGGCACAGGTCCATGCTGAATTCCTGGTCGCGGAAGACGGTCAGGCCTTCTTTCAGGCTCAGCTGGAACCAGTCGCGGCAGGTGATGCGGTTGCCGGTCCAGTTGTGGAAGTACTCGTGACCCACCACGCTTTCGATGTTGGCGTAGTCGGTGTCGGTGGCCGTGGCGGGGTTGGCCAACACGTACTTGGTGTTGAAGATGTTCAGGCCCTTGTTCTCCATCGCGCCCATGTTGAAGTCGCTGGTGGCGACGATCATGAAACGCTCCAGATCCAGCGGCAGGCCGAAGCGGGCCTCGTCCCACACGACAGAGGCCATCAGCGAGTTCATCGCATGTTCGGTTTTGTCCAGGTCGCCAGGGCGCACGTAGACCTGCAGCAGGTGCTCGGCGCCATTGCGGGCGATCACTTTTTGTTCGCGGTGCACCAGCTTGCCGGCCACCAGGGCGAACAGGTAGCTGGGCTTTTTGTGCGGGTCCACCCATTTGGCAAAGTGGCGGCCATCTTCCAGGTCACCGCTGTCCACCAGGTTGCCGTTGCTCAGCAGCACGGGGTACAGGGTTTTGTCGGCCTTGAGGGTGACGGTGTAGGCCGACATCACGTCGGGCCGGTCCAGGAAGTAGGTGATGCGGCGAAAGCCCTCGGCCTCGCACTGCGTGAAGAAGGTGCCCTGGCTCACGTACAGGCCCATGAGCTGGGTGTTCTTGGCCGGATTGCAGGTCGTGAAGATTTCCAGGTCGAAGGGCTCGGTGCCCCCGTCGTCCAAGCCCGGCAGGTTCTCCAGCACCAGCTGGCCGCCGTCCATCTTGAACGAGCAGCCACCGCCGTTGACCATGACCCGCGCAAGGTTCAGGTCCTCGCCGTCCAGGCGCAGCGGCTGAGCCGGCACGTCCGGGTTGCGGCGCAGGCGCATGCGGTTGAGCACGCGGGTCTTGGCCGGGTCGAGGTCGAAGCTCAGGTCGACGCTGTCGATCCAGAACGCCGGGGCGGCGTAGTCTTCACGGCGCACCACGGTGGTGGGGCCTTCACGCAGAGAAGTCATGTTCAGACGCCTTGTTTCAGGGAAGCTTCGATGAAGGGGTCGAGGTCGCCGTCCAGCACCTTTTGTGTGGCGGAGATTTCGACGTTGGTGCGCAGGTCCTTGATGCGGCTGTTGTCCAGCACGTAGGAGCGGATCTGGTGGCCCCAGCCGACGTCGGTCTTGGTGTCTTCCAGCTTCTGCTGCTCTTCCATGCGCTTGCGCATTTCAAAGTCGTACAGGCGCGAGCGCAGGCGCTGCCACGCCACGTCGCGGTTGCTGTGCTGGCTGCGGCCATCCTGGCACTGCACCACGATGCCGGTGGGGATGTGCGTCAGGCGCACGGCCGAGTCGGTTTTGTTGATGTGCTGACCACCGGCGCCGCTGGCGCGGAAGGTGTCGGTGCGCACGTCGGCCGGGTTGATGTTGATCTCGATGGAGTCGTCGATCTCGGGGTAGACGAACAGCGAAGCGAACGAGGTGTGGCGCCCGCCCGAACTGTCAAAAGGCGACTTGCGCACCAGGCGGTGCACGCCGGTCTCGGTGCGCAGCAGGCCAAAGGCGTATTCGCCTTCCACTTTGATGGTGGCGCTCTTGATGCCGGCGGTGTCACCCGGGGTTTCTTCTTCCACCGTGGCCTTGAAGCCCTTGCGTTCGGCGTAGCGCAGGTACTGGCGAAGCAGCATGCTGGCCCAGTCGCAGGCCTCCGTGCCACCGGCGCCGGCCTGGATGTCGACAAAACAGTTCAACGGGTCGGCCGGGTTGTTGAACATCCGACGGAATTCGAGCTTTTCCACCTCGGCCTGCAGCTTGGCGCCTTCGGCCTCGATGGTGGCCACACCGGCCTCGTCGTCCTCAGCGGCGGACATCTCGAACAGCTCGGAGTTGTCGGCCAGTTCGCTGGTGAGTTGGTCCAGCACCAGCACCACACCTTCCAGTGAGCGTTTTTCCTTGCCCAGTTCCTGGGCGCGCTTGGGGTTGTCCCAGACGGTGGGGTCTTCCAGCGCGGCGTTGACTTCGTTGAGTTTCAGGGCCTTGGCATCGTAGTCAAAGATACCTCCGTAGCTCGACCACACGCGCGGTGAGGTCGGCCAGTTGGTTTTTGAGGCTGTTCAGGCGTTCGGCTTCCATGGGGGCAACTTTCGAGAGGGGATTCGGGGCGGCCTGACCACACGGTCCGGCGAAACCACCGATTTTCTCATGGCAGCCGCAGCGCCGTCAGCCCGCCAGAAAATCCTCGATCAGCGCAGCCACCGCGCCGGGCTGGTCGTGGTGCAGCATGTGGCCGGCGTCTGCCACCTCGGCGATGCGCACCTGGGGCACAGCCTGCAGCCGTTGGTGGTACTCGTCCAGGGTGTAGCGACCCTTCCACCAGACGTCGAAGTGTTTGTCGGTGGACTCCACCGCCAGCACCGGTGCGCTGATGCGCTGAAAAATGGCCTGAACTTCGTCCACCCGGTACAGCTGGGCGTTCACGATCTTGTGCGCGGCGTCACCCAGCACCGCCCAGCGCCCATCGGCCTGCGGCGCGGCCCAATGCCGAGCCAGCCATTCGGCCTTGTCGGCGCTCAGGCGTGGGTTGGTTTTCACGAGCCGCGCCGCCACGCCCGAGGCACCGTCGTAGGTGGTCAAGGCCAGGTCGCCGCGCGGCAGGCTTTTGAGCTGATCCATCCACTGCGCGTAGCGGCCGGGTGCCTGCGCGGGCCGTGTGGCCGGCATGCCAAAACCCTCCAGGTTGATCAGGCGGCGGATGCGTTCGGGCCGCACGCCCGCGTACATCATGGCCACGTTGCCGCCCATGCTGTGGCCCAGCAGGTCGATGGGTTGGTCGCCCGCCAGGTGGTCCACGATGTGGTCCAGGTCGGCCAGGTAGTCGGGAAACCAGTAATTGTCGGTGGGTGGGCCTTCCGTCAGGCCGTAGCCGCGCCAGTCGGGGGCGATGATCCAGCGCTCGGCTTGCAGCGCATCCACCACAAACTGGAACGAGGCAGACACGTCCATCCAGCCATGCACCAGCACCAGTGGCGGCACACCGGCTTGGGGTGTGCCCCAGTGGCGCAGGTGGTAGCGCATGTGCCTGAAGGGCACAAACTCGGAGCGGGAAGGGCGTTGGGCTTGGTACATTTTCACGATCTTACGGAGACACACCATGCCCCGCAGTCCAGGCCGAGACAACCCTGCCGATCACCACGCCCACCTTCACGCGAACTTCCGTTGGCAGGTGCCCGCGCAGTTCAACATGGCCGAGGTGTGCTGCCGCCGCTGGGCAGCCACACCCGCCTTGGGTCGCGAGACCGCGCTCATTGCCGAGGGCCCCAACGCCCCGGCCCGACACCACAGCCGCGCCGAGCTGGCCGAGGCCGCCAACCGCCTGTCCAACCTGTTGCGTGGGCTGGGCGTGCAACGTGGCGACCGCGTGGCCATCGTCTTGCCACAGCGTTTCGAAACCGCCGTGGCCTACATGGCGGTGTTACAGCTCGGTGCGGTGGGCATGCCCTTGTCGCAGCTCTTTGGCCCCGAGGCTTTGGCTTTTCGCCTGCAAGACAGCGAGGCCGTGGTGGCCATCTGTGACGAACTGACCTTAGCCAACGTGCTGTCGGTGCGCGCCGAATGCCCGGCTTTGAGGCAGGTGCTGGGTGTGGGTGCGGCCGGTGCTTCGGCCGACATCGATTGGGAAACGGCCCTGGCCAAGGTGCAAAGCCGCTTTGAATTGGTGCCCACCCTTGCCGACGACCCGGCCGTGCTCATCTACACCAGCGGCACCACCGGCAACCCCAAGGGGGCCTTGATCCCGCACCGCGCGTTGATTGGCAACCTCACGGGTTTTGTCTGCAGCCAGAACTGGTTCGGCTTCGACCCTTGGGACGCCAGTGTGCCAAGCCAGGCCGTGTTCTGGTCGCCCGCCGATTGGGCCTGGACAGGCGGCCTGATGGACGCCTTGTTGCCCAGCCTCTATTTCGGCCGGCCCATCGTCGGTTACAACGGCCGCTTCACCCCGGAGGTGGCGTTCGAACTGATGCAGCGCCACGGCGTGACGCACAGCTTTTTGTTCCCCACCGCGCTCAAGGCCATGATGAAGGCCGTGCCCAAGCCTCGGGGCCGCTACCGACTGAAGTTGCAGGCCCTGATGAGCGCAGGCGAAGCCGTGGGCGATGCGGTGTTTGCCTACTGCCGCGAGCAACTGGGCGTGACGGTCAACGAGATGTTTGGCCAGACCGAGATCAACTACATCGTGGGCAATTGCAGCCGCCTGTGGCCGGCCAAACCCGGCAGCATGGGCAAGGGCTACCCGGGCCACCGCGTGGCGGTGATCGACGACGACGGCAACGAATGCCCGGTGGGTGTGCCGGGCGATGTGGCGGTGCATCGCCTGGATGTGCACGGCCAGCCCGATCCCATCTTCTTTTTGGGCTACTGGAAAAACGAAGCCGCCACGCGCGCCAAATACACGGGTGATCCGGCCAGCAGCTGGTGCCGTACCGGCGACATGGCCACCCGCGACGCCGACGGCTACCTTTGGTACCAAGGCCGTGCCGACGACGTGTTCAAGTCGTCCGGCTACCGCATCGGGCCGAGCGAGATCGAGAACTGTCTGGTCAAACACCCTGCCGTGGCGAACGCGGCGGTGGTGCCCAAACCCGATGCGGAGCGGGGCGCCTTGGTGAAGGCCTATGTGGTGTTGGCCGCTGGGTTCGAGGGTTCTCCCGCCTTGGTGGCAGAGCTGCAACAGCATGTGAAGGGGCAGTTGGCGCCCTACGAATACCCTAAGGAAATCGAGTTCATCGACGCCTTGCCCATGACCACCACGGGCAAGGTGCAGCGGCGGGTGTTGCGGTTGAGGGAGGAGGAATTGGCGCGCGCTGGGTTGCGTTTGTAGACCTCGCGGGCTCGCGGTCGCGGGGTACGCTGCTCCGCGACTGTCCTCCGCCCCGCTGCGCGGGGCTCCCCCTTTATGTCGCTGCGCAGCGCACCCCGCACCCGCGAGCCGAAGTGCGGTTTGCATGCAAGCGTTCGCGTGCCTACAGGTGGGCGGTGACTGGGTGTCCGGCGCAGCGGCATAAAGGAGGAGGCCGAAGGCCGGGGGACAGCCGCGGAGCCGGATACCCGGTCGCCGCACACCGCCTCCGCCAAAAGGAAGCCTCAAGCCACAGGCCGCCGAGACCGCGACTGATCCCGAGCCACCTCGATGAACTCCAGCACCTCCGCGCGGGGTTGAGAACCACGCCGCCATACCAGCCCCACGTCAACGGTGGGCACCGCATCGCGCAGGGTGCGCACCTCCACGTGTTCGGCGTCCAGTGTCCAGGGTCGGTACAAAAAGTCGGGCAACACCGCCAGGCCCGCGCCCACACCCACCAGCGAACGCACCGCCTCCAGAGATGAGGTTTTGAGCACCGCGCGCGTCTTGAGCTGGTGGCGCGCCCACACGTTGCGCATCAGCACCTCGATGCGGTCGGCCTGCAGCACGATCTGGTCGTGCTCCGCGCATTCGGCCAGGCTCACCTCGGGCTGCGCAGCCAACGGGTGGTCGGCCGCCATCCACACGCGGTTGGGTGAGCGCGTCAGCGTTTCGGCCACCAGCGCTTGCGGCTCGCCCAACGCGTTGCTCACCATGATGGCGATGTCCAGTTCGCCGTTGATCAGCAGGTGTTCCAGAAAAGGCGGGGCGTCTTCCACCACATGCAGGTTCACCCCTGGGCAGGTGCGCTTGAAACGGGCAAACAATTCCGACAGGTAGTAGCCCGCCACCAGGCTGGTCACGCCCACGGCCAGGGTGCCGCCCAGCGGCTGGGCAGCTTGTTGCACGCCGCGTGTGGCGTCTGCCACGGCGCCAATCACCCGCCGCGCCTTGACCAGAAAACGGTGGCCCTCGGGCGTGAGCCGCATGCCCTTCGGGCTGCGCTCGAACAGTTGCAGGCCCAGCGCGTCCTCCAGCTCCAGCACACTTTTGGTGATGGCCGATTGCGCGATGTTGAGCATGCGCGACGCGGCGGCCACGGAGTCCGATTCGGCCACCGCCAGAAAGTAGCGGAACTGTTTGAGCGTGAGGTGGCGGTTCATCTTGGTGCGCCGGCGGTTTGAAATGCCCTGTTGCAGTGCAAAAACGATATGGGTAAACCCTAACTATCGATTTTTTAGATAGCTTACCGCAGGAATATTGAATTTTGAAAGTCGGTTGACTTTTCCTAGGATGCGTGCACTGACAACACGCCGGGTGGCGGGTTGCGGCAGTGCCAACTTCCTCCGATCGAAAGGTGACCGACACATGAAACCTGCACAACAACCCCTGGTCCGCGCTGTTGCCGGCGTGGTGGCCACCGCGTTCACGCTGGGCACGTTCGCGCCGCTGGCCCAGGCGCAGACCGCGCTCAAACAAATCGGCAAAGGCGAAGGCCAGGTCGACATCGTGGCTTGGCCAGGCTACATCGAGCGTGGCCAGACCGACAAGAACTTCGACTGGGTGACCGAGTTTGAGAAGAAGACCGGCTGCAAGGTCAACGTCAAGACCGCCGGCACCTCCGACGAAATGGTGGCGCTGATGAACGAAGGTGGCTTCGATTTGGTCACCGCGTCGGGCGATGCCTCCATGCGCCTGATCGCCGGCAAGCGGGTGCAGCCCATCAACGTGGACCTGATTCCCAGCTACAAAAACATCGACCCGCGCCTGCAGAAAGCGCCCTGGCACTATGCCAACAACACCCACTACGGTGTGCCCTACCAGTGGGGCTGGAACGTGCTGATGTACAACACCACCGTCTTCAAGGACAAGCCGCCCACCAGCTGGAACGTGGTGTTCGAAGAGATGAACCTGCCCGACGGCAAGAGCAACAAGGGCCGCGTCCAGGCCTTCGACGGCCCGATCTACATCGCCGACGCCGCGCTCTACCTGATGAAGAAAAACCCGGCGCTGGGCATCAAAGACCCCTACGAACTCAATGAGGCGCAGTACAAGGCCGCGCTCGAGCTGCTGCGCGGCCAGCGCAAGCTGGTGGGCAAGTACTGGCACGACGCCTTTGTGCAGATCGACGACTTCACCAACGAAGGGGTGGTGGCTTCGAGCAGCTGGCAGTTCATGGCCAACATCCTGAAGAGCAAGAACCGCCCGGTGGCCACCGTGGTGCCCGTGGAAGGCGCCACCGGCTGGGCCGACAGCACCATGATGCACGCCGAGGCCAAGAACCCCAACTGTGCCTACATGTGGATGGAGCATTCGCTCAACCCCAAGCTGCAGGGCGATCTGGCGGCCTGGTTCGGCTCGGTGCCTTCGGTGCCTGCCGCCTGCAAGGGCAACAAGCTGCTGGGAGACGACGGCTGCGCGCGCCAGGGCTACAACAGCTTCGAGCGCATCAGCTTCTGGAAGACGCCGACCACCAAGTGCACGACCCAGAACAACGCCTGTGTGCCGTACCACAAGTGGGTGTCCGACTACATCGCCGTTCTGGGCGGCCGCTGATCCATGACCGTCGCCGTTACCCTTGAAGCCGTTTCCTGCGTGTTCGGCAGCGGCGCACAGACCGTGCGCGCTGTGGAACACGTGGACCTCACCATCGAGGGCGGCGAGTTTTTCACCTTGCTGGGGCCTTCGGGCTCGGGCAAGACGACTTGTCTGCGCATGATTGGCGGCTTCACCCTGCCCACCTCGGGGCGCATCCTCATCGGTGGGCAGGACGTGTCGCAGCTGCCGCCCTATGCGCGGCCGGTGAACACCGTGTTCCAGGATTACGCGCTGTTCCCGCATATGAACATCCGCGACAACGTGGCCTACGGCCTCATGGTCAAGGGTGTGGACAAGGCCCAGCGCCTGCGCCGTGCCGACGACATGCTGGAGCTGGTGCGCCTGGGGGGCGTGGGCGACCGCCGCCCGGCCCAACTGTCTGGCGGTCAGCGCCAGCGGGTGGCGCTGGCGCGCGCGCTCATCAACGAGCCGCAGGTGCTGTTGCTCGACGAGCCTTTGGGCGCGCTGGATTTGAAGCTGCGCGAGCAGATGCAGACCGAGTTGAAGGCCTTGCAGCGCAAACTGGGCATCACCTTTTTGTTTATCACCCACGACCAGCACGAGGCGCTGTCGATGAGTGACCGCATTGGTGTGTTCAACCAGGGCCGGCTGGAACAGGTGGGCACACCGCAGGCCATCTACAACGCACCGGCCACACGTTTTGTGGCCGACTTTGTGGGCGCCGCCAACGTGTTCCAGGGCGAGCGCGCGCGCCAACTCGCTGGCGTGGACAGCGTGATGCTGCGGCCCGAACGCATTCAACTGGGCGCCGCCCACAGCGCACGCCTCAGCGGCCCAGTGCTGGACGTGCAGTATTTCGGCGCCTTCTCGCGCTTGCGCATGGACTGGGCGGGTGAGCCGGTGGTGGTGGACCTCAACCCGCTTCAACTCACGGTTGTGCCTGAAGCTGGCGACACGGTGCACCTGCACTGGAGCCAGGACGCTGTGCATGCGCTGCAGGGGGCGGCCGCATGAACACCATGACCTTGCCGGTGCCGATGGCAAGCACTGGCGGCCCGCTGCGCCGCCTGTCGGACCTGCTCTACACCCGCCGTGGCCTGGCCCTGGGGCTGCTGCTGGTGCCGCCGCTGCTGTGGTTTGGTGTGGTCTACCTGGGTTCGTTGTTTGCGCTGCTGGCCAACAGCTTTTTTGGACTGGACGAGTTCTCTGGTGTGGTGGACCGCACCCAGCTCACCCTCGTCAACTTCCGCGACATGCTGCAGCCCGCCAACGTGGACGTGGTGCTGCGCACCGTGGCCATGGCGCTGGCCGTCACCGTGGCCTGCACCGCCATCGCCTTTCCCATCGCTTACTACATGGCTCGCTACGCACGCGGGCCCCAAAAAGCGCTGCTCTACATCGCGGTCATGCTGCCCTTGTGGTCCAGCTACCTGGTGCGCCTGTACGCGTGGAAGCTGTTGCTGGCCAAGGAAGGCGCCATCAGCTGGGTGCTGGCCGAGCTGCACCTGAGCTGGCTGCTGGAGGCGCTGCTGGCCACGCCGGGCATTGGCGGCAACTCGCTGTCGTTTTCGCGCCTGGGCACCTTCATCGTCTTCGTCTACATGTGGTTGCCTTTCATGATCCTGCCCATCCAGGCGGCCATCGAACGCATCCCCGGCTCGCTGCTCGAAGCCTCAGGCGATCTTGGTGCCAAAGGCAGCACCACCTTCTGGAAAGTGATCTTTCCGCTCGCCATGCCAGGCATCGCCGCCGGTTCCATCTTCACCTTCTCGTTCACGCTGGGCGACTACATCATCCCGCAGGTCATCGGCGACTCCACCCTGTTCATCGGCCAGGTGGTCTACCGCCAACAGGGCGTGGCGGGCAACATCCCGTTTGCGGCGGCTTTTTCGCTGGTGCCCATTGTGGTGATCGGGGTCTACCTGTGGATTGCCAAGAAGCTGGGAGCATTCGATGCGCTCTGATCCCAACAAAGCCGGCTGGGGCCTCAAAGCCGCCACCTGGGCCGGCGTGCTGTTCCTGCACATCCCGCTGGCGCTCATCATCCTCTACGCCTTCAGCGCGGAGGACAAAAGCTACGTTTTCCCGCCACCGGGCCTGACCACGCAGTGGTTTGCCGCCGCCTGGGCGCGCGACGACGTGTGGGCCGCCATTGGCCTGTCCTTCCGCGTGGCGCTGATCGCCACCGGCATCGCCATGGTGCTGGGCACCCTGGCGGCGGCGGGGCTGGCGCGCACGCGCTTTTTTGGGCGCGATGCGGTGTCGCTGCTGCTCATCCTGCCCATCGCGCTGCCCGGCATCATCACCGGCATCGCGCTGCGCACGGCCTACCACACGATGGAGATCCCGTTCAGCTTCTGGACCATCGTCATCGGCCACGCCACCTTTTGTGTGGTGGTGGTCTACAACAACGCGGTGGCGCGGCTGCGGCGCACCTCGCCGTCGCTGATCGAGGCGTCGATGGACCTGGGTGCCGACACCTTCCAGACCATCCGCCACGTCATCCTGCCGCAGCTGGGCTCGGCCCTGCTGGCAGGTGGCCTGTTGGCCTTTGCGCTGAGCTTTGACGAGGTCATCGTCACCACCTTCACCGCCGGCCAGCAGACCACGCTGCCCATCTGGATGCTGCAGGAGCTGATCCGGCCGCGCCAGCGCCCGGTCACCAACGTGGTCGCGGTCGTGGTCATCGTGCTGACCTTCATCCCCATCCTGGCCGCGTACTACCTCACGCGGTCCGACGAACAACCCAGCAGCCGCTAAGGAGCATCACCATGGGCAAGACCCCCGATTTCCAGAACGCCATCCACACCGAGCTGTTCATCGACGGCCAGTTTGTGGCCGGTGAAGGCGAGGCCGAGCGTGTGCTCAACCCGGCCACCGGCGAAATCATCGCCAGCGTGCCCGAGGCCTCGTACGAGCAGATCCACCGCGCCGTGCTGGGCGCCAACCGCGCCTTTGAAAGCTGGAGCGACACCACGCCGGGCGAACGTTCGCGCCTGTTGCTCAAGATCGCCGACGCCATCGAGGCCCATGCCGAAGCCTTTGCGCGGCTCGAATCGCTCAACTGTGGCAAGCCCTATGTGCGGGCACTCGAAGACGAAATCCCGGCCATCGCCGACTGCTTCCGCTTTTTTGCAGGTGCCGCCCGCACCATGAACGGCCCGGTCGCGGGCGAGTACCTGGGCGGCCACACCAGCCTGATCCGGCGCGACCCTGTCGGCGTGATCGGATCGATTGCACCCTGGAACTACCCGTTGATGATGGCCGCCTGGAAGGCCGCGCCGGCCCTCGCCGCCGGCAATACCGTGGTGCTCAAGCCCAGCGAACAAACCCCGCTGACCGCGCTGCTGCTGGCACGTGTGGTGGCCGACATCCTGCCCAAAGGGGTGTTCAACGTGGTGTGTGGCCGTGGCCAGAGCGTGGGCCAGCCGCTGGTGGAGCACCCCATCGTGCGCATGGTGTCGCTCACCGGTGACGTGTCCACCGGCCGCAAAATTCTGCAGGCCGCCACCGGCACCCTGAAGCGCACCCACCTGGAGCTGGGTGGCAAGGCACCGGTCATCGTGTTCGACGACGCCGACGTGGACGCGGTGGTCGAAGGCGTGCGCACCTTCGGCTACTACAACGCCGGCCAGGACTGCACGGCCGCCTGCCGCATCTATGCGGGCGCCAAGGTCTACGACCGCCTGGTGGCCGACCTCAGCGCCGCCGTGAAAACCATCAAGCTCGGCACCCAGGACGAAGACGGTGTGGAGATGGGGCCGCTGATCACCGACCGCCAGCGCGACCGTGTGGCCAGCTTTGTGGAGCGTGCGCAGATGCTGGGTCACATGGAGGTGACGGCGGGCGGCAAGATGCGCCCAGGCAACGGCTTCTTCTACGAACCCACGGTGATTGCCGGCGCCCGCCAGGACGATGAAATTGTGCGCCGCGAGGTGTTTGGCCCGGTGGTGTCGGTCACGCGTTTCACCGACCCCGACGAAGCCATCACCTGGGCCAACGACTCCGACTACGGCCTGGCCTCATCGGTGTGGACGCAGGACGTGGGCCGCGCCATGCGGGTGGCGCGCAAACTGCAGTACGGCTGCACCTGGATCAACACCCACTTCATGCTGGTCAACGAAATGCCCCACGGCGGCCTCAAGTCCAGCGGCTACGGCAAGGACATGTCGATGTACGCACTGGAAGACTACACCGTGGCCCGCCACGTCATGGTCAAGCTCTGAGGCTGGGCGCGACGCGGCCGTTCAGTAACTGCGCCCACCCTTGTAGGCGGCGGTGGTGCGGGCCTGCAGGCTGGCCACTTTGTTGATGGCGTCCATGCTGCGGCCCACCTGGGCGTGGGTGATGCACAGGCCGAGGGCGTCGGCCGCGTCCTTGCCGGGCAGGCCGGGCAGTTGCAGCAGGCGCTTGACCATTTCCTGCACCTGCTCCTTCGCGGCCTTGCCGTGGCCGGTGACGGCCTTTTTGAGTTGCAGGGCGGTGTACTCGCGCACCTCCAGGCCGTTGGCCACCAGGGCGGTGAGGCAGCAGCCGCGCGCCTGGCCCAGCATCAGCGTGGCCTGAGGGTTGACGTTGACGAAGACAATTTCGCACACGGCGATCTGGGGTTGGTAGCGCTGCACCACCTCGCCGATGCCGTCGAACAAAATTTTGAGGCGGTGCGGCAGCAACACACCGTCGCCAGGGCTGGTGCGTATGGTGCCGCTGGCCACGTAGTGCAGGGCGGCGCCTTCGCTGTCCACCACGCCAAAGCCGGTGCAGGTCAGGCCGGGGTCGATGCCGAGGATTCTCATAGGTTGAAGTACCAGCGCACCGAGTGGAAGAACACCGGCGCGGCGAAACACAGGGCATCGAGCCGGTCGAGCAGCCCGCTGGCGCCCGTGACCGAACGCCCGCCGCCCCAGTGGGTGACACCCCGGTCGCGTTTGATGGCCTTCATCACCAGGTGCCCCAGGGAGCCCGAGGCACAGGCAATGAGTGCCATGCCCAGCGCCTGGCCCGGCACAAACGGTGTGAAGCCGGCCAGCAGCGCACCCAGCAGGCCGCCAGCCGCCAGGCCCGCTGCCCAGCTGCGCCAGTGGAAACTGGCACTGATGTCGGGCGCCACAGGGGCCTGCAGGCGGCGCGCCACCAGGTGCTGCACCAGCATGCAGGTTTGCACCACCAGCACCAGAAAAAACACCAGAAAGGCGTTGCGGCCGGCAAAACGCGGGAAGTTGAGCACCATCAGCGCCGGCACGTGGCTCAGGCCATACACACACACCATGATGCCCCATTGCAACTTGGCGTTGCGCTCCAGAAACCACTGTGGTTCGTTGCCCAGGGCGCTGACCACCGGCAGGGCCAGAAACACATACACCGGGATGAACACGGTGAACAGGTTGTAGTGCCCACGCCAGACCAGCAGGTACTGCAGCGGCAGCACCACAAAAAAGGCCAGCACCAGGCTGCGGTGGTCGCTGCGGCGAGTGGGCGAGAGGCTGATGAACTCGCGTAAGGCAAAAAACGACATCAGGCCGAACAGCACTGTGGCCACGCCGTCGCCGGCCGCCCAGCCGACCCAGAACACGGTGGCCATGATCCAGGACACCCGCAGCAAATTGCGGTCGTCGCGCCGACGCTGGTGTTGGCCATCGTCGAGCGCATCGTGTTGTCGGCGCTCGCGCAGCGACAGCAGCAACATGGCCACACTGGTGATGGTCAGCAAGCCAAACAGAAGCACGAACAGCAGGCCAATCTGTTCGTTGGTGCTGAGGTTGCGCAGGAAGCCGCTCATGCTCAGATGTCTCTCAGGGCCATGACGGCATCACGCGCGCGCGCTAGAAAGGCCGTGCGCGCCTCGCCGGGTTCGACGCAGATGGGCGCGCCAAACGTCACCGAACACAAGACCGGCACCGGCACCACCTCACCCTTGGGCATGACACGCTGGACGTTGTTGATCCAGGTGGGCACCAGCACCACATCGGGGAAACGTTGGGCCAGGTTGTACAGGCCCGACTTGAAGGCCTGCGGGTCTTCGTGGTGACCGCGGGTGCCTTCGGGAAACAGGATGATGGAGTCGCCCTGGGTCAGGGCTTCGATCAGAGGTTCCAGCGGGTCGGTCGCCTCACCATCGGGCCCCCCCTGCTTTTGGCGGTCCACGTAGATGGCGTTGAACACCTCGGTGGTAATCCAGCGTTTGAGGGGGCTGGTGGTCCAGTAGTCCTTGGCGGCAATCGGGCGGGTGATGCCACGCAGCTCCTTGGGCAGCGCGGCCCAGATCAGCACCAGGTCGGCGTGGCTCTGGTGGTTGGCAAAGTAGATGCGCTGTTCGGCCTTGGGCGGGCAGCCATACCAGCGCGCCTGGGCCCCGGTGAGCAGGCGGATGAAACCCAGCAGCAGCCAGCCAAACACACGCGCCATCATGGCTGTGCGCTCATGGGGCTTGCACCGCGCCCATGCGGGCGGCGATGGTGGCGGTGCGCCCGGCCAGGTAGGGCGAGCCGGGGCGGCTCTCGAAAAATTTGGGGCTGGGCAACATCACCGCCAGGCGCGCCGATTCGGTGGCGCTGAGCGACTTGGCGGTCTTGCGAAAGTAGCGCTGGGCAGCGGCGTCGGCGCCAAACACCCCTTCGCCCCATTCCACGCTGTTGAGGTAAATCTCCAGAATGCGGCGCTTGTCCAGCAGCAGTTCCAGCGCCAGCGTGAGCACAAATTCCTGGCCCTTGCGCAGCAGGTGCCGTTCGCCCGACAGCAGCAGGTTTTTGGCCAACTGCTGGGTGATGGTGGAGCCGCCCACGACTTTGGGTGGCTTGACCTTGCTCGGGTCTTTGGCTTTGGCGGCGCGTTTTTCGGCCAGCTCGGCGCGTTTGGCGTTTTTTTCCCAGGCCGTCTCGATGGCGTCCCAGTCCACACCCTTGTGGTTGGTGAAATCGGCGTCCTCAGACGCCATCACCGCGCGCTTGAGGTGGGGCGAGATGTCTTCATAGGGCACCCATTCCTGGCGCCACTTGGGCACGCCCTGCTGTGCCATCGCCAGCCGCCAGGCTTCTGAGCGCATGAAGGCGGTGCTTTGTGGATCAACCACCGCCATCAGCGCGATGCGCAGCACAAAAAACAGCTGCAGCGCCAGCAGCGCGGCCAGCAGCCAGCCCAGCCAATGCAGCACCGAGCGCATGTCAGTGCACCAGCGCCGCGCGGCGCTCGGCCAGCACCTGCGCGGCCGGCGGCATCACGCCGCGCCAGATGTAGAAAGCCTCGGCCGCCTGCTCCACCAGCATGCCCAGGCCGTCGCGCACGGTGGCGCCCTGGGCGCGCGTCCAATCGGCAAAGGGTTGCGACTTGGGGCCGTACATCATGTCCACCACCAGCGTGCCGGGGCGTATGGCACTGGCTGGCAGCGGTGGCTCAGCGCCTTGCAGGCTGGCAGCGGTGGCGTTGATCACCACGTCGAAGTGGCCCAACACGTCCATCAGGCCGCTGGCGAGCAGGTGTGCGCCGTGGCGTTTGGCCCAGTCGGCGTGGCGGTCTGTCACCTCTTGTGCCCGCGCCACGGTGCGGTTGCTCAGCACCAGCTCGGCCGGCCCTTCGCTGAGCAGCGGCCCGAGCACACCGGCACCCGCGCCGCCCGCGCCCACCAGCAACACGCGTGCGCCGTGCAACGCCACGCCGGCGTTGCGGGTGATGTCGCGCACCAGGCCAATGCCGTCGGTGTTGTCGCCGTGCACGCCGTCGGCCTCAAACCAGAAGGTGTTGCAGGCCTGCGCCAGCTCGGCCCGGGCGCTGCGGTGCTGCACCCAGTCAAAGGCGTCGAGCTTGAAGGGCACGGTCACGTTGCCGCCGCTGAGGCCACCGGCACGTGCGGCTTCAATGCCTGGGCGGAAGCCCCCCAGCGGCAGCTCAAGGCGCTCGTACGTCAGCCGCTGGCCGGTCAGCTCGGCAAAGCGGGTGTGGATGGCGGGGGATTGGCTGTGGGTCACCGGGTGACCCACGACGGCATAGCGGTCCATGGGGATCAGTTGCTCATCTGCTGCGTCTGCAGCGTTTCGTCTCGGGTGAAGCGGAAGCGCGACACCACCACGATCTGGTCGGCGCGCTGGCGCATGGCGGCATTGAAGCCGCCGAAAGACAGGCTTTTGACGATGGCCTCGGCACGCGCATCGAGCGCCTTCTGGCGCGAGCTTTCCACCACCTCGGTGGCCAGCACGCGGCCGTCAAAGTTGACGGTGATGACCATGGTGAGCTCGCCATAGAGTTTGCGCCCACCCACTTCGGGAAACTGGGTGGTGCCGCGGTCTTCGATCTTGCGCCGCAGTTCATCGTAGTACACCGCGTACACCGCCTCGCGCGTGGCCGGGCTGATGTAGCGCTTTTTGGGGCGCGCGTTTTCTTCGTTGATGCGGCGCTCGATTTCGGCCAGCACCTTCACCAGCGCCAGGCGGCGTTGCTCGCGCTCCTGCTCGTCGGGTGTGCGCTGGTTGTCGGGTGTTTCGTTGACGCGGTAGCTGGCGAGTTGTTTGCGAATCTGGGCCAGCATGCGGTTCTGCTGCTCCTTCATCGCCTCGATGCGCTTTTCTTCCTCCTCCACCGGGTCGCCCAGTCGTGCCTGAGCAGATGGAGGCAGGGGCGAGGTGGCGCGGCCGCGTTCGGCCTCGCCGCCGCCGGTGAGGTTGGCTTGCGCGATGGCCTGTGCCTTGTCGGGTTTGTCCTCGCTGCGGGCGTTGACCAGCACCACCTCCAGCGGCGTGTCCTGGAACACGCGGTTGAAGGCCTCGGGGTTGACGAAACGCACCGTCAACAGCGCCGCGTGCACGGCCACCGACACGCCCAGGGCGATCTGGAGGGGGCTGAACGCGGCGGGGGTTTTCACGAGGCCGGATTATCCGTGTCGGCGGCGGGCGCCGGAGCAGAAACTGGGGTGTCGGCCTCCATGTCGACAGCGATGGCCAGTGGGGCCGCCAGCTCGTCGTCGCCCTCGTCCTCGGCCAGGTCTTCCACCGGCTGGTCCAGGCGCTCGATGACGGTGCCGCCCACGTCCAGGGAAATCAGGTCCATCGCACCCAGGCGCACGCGCACGTGGGCACCACGCGGCAAGCCATCGGCACCCATCACCTGCAGCACCAGGGGCAGGGTGTCGGCGCGCACCAGACCGTCCTTCATCACGGTGGCGGTGAGTTCGGTGGTGCCGGTCTGCTGCAGGTGTTTCAGGGTCCAGTAGCGTTCCATGCCACCCTGGAACTGGTTGTAGGCGCTGTAGGCCCCGTCGAACGCGCTGATGATGGAGAACAGGTCGGCGTCCTTCGGTTTGAAGGGCGCAGCCAGTGCGGCAGTTTTGCCGTGGCGGGCGCAGGCGATGATCTGCCACTGGTTCACCAGGTCGGTGTAGCGGCGCAGGGGCGAGGTGCTCCACGCGTAGCACTTGACACCGATGCCCGCGTGCGGCTGGGCCTTGGTGCCCATGCGCACCTTCACACCGGGCGCCAGGCTGTGCTGGCTGCGGTAGATGCCGGGCACGCCGCAGTCGGCCAGCCACTGGCCCCAGGTGCTGTTGGCCACGATCATGGCCTCGGCCACCATCAGGTCCAGCGGGGCGCCGCGTTTGCGGGTGCTGATCAGCACCGTTTCGTCGCCCATCGGTTCGTCCCCGGCTTTGTCGGCCAGCTTGAAGCTGTAGTCGGGGCGGTTGAAGGTTTCGGGTTTGCCGCGCACCACCTCGCGCTGTGCCTTGAGGTGCTGGGCCAGGCGCCACAAAAACGCCAGTTGGGGTTGCAGGGCGGTCAGCTCGGGCGCGGCGGCGTTGTTGGCAACGCCTGCCAGCCATTCGGGGGTGATCAGGTCGTCCAGCTTGTCGTGGCGCAGGTTGTGTGCGATGGGCACGCGCTCCAGCTTGGTTTCGCTGGCGGTGAAGGCCAGCGTCGCTTCGTCGATGGTGACGTAGAGCGACACCGCCGGGCAGTCGCGCCCTTCATCGAGTGTATAAGCCTGCACCACCGCGTCGGGCAACATGGTGATCTTGTGGCCGGGCATGTAGACGGTGGACAGGCGCGCGCGGGCGACCTGGTCCAGCGGGCCACCGGGTGCGATGGCCAGGCCGGGTGCCGCGATGTGGATGCCCAGCGTGACCGTGCCTGTCCCGAGGCCCTGCACCGACAGCGCGTCGTCGATTTCCGTGGTGTGCGAGTCGTCGATGGAGAAAGCCTGCACGGCGGCCACCGGCAGCTCGCCTTCCACCGGCGGCGCCTGCAGCGCGGGAAAGCCCGTGCCGCGTGGGAAAAAGTCGAACAGGAAACGCTGCCAGTGGAACTGGTAGGCGCTGCTGATGGCGCCCACTTTTTCCAGCAAGGCCAGCGGCGCCAGGTGGGTCTGGCGCGTGGCCTCGGCCACGGCCTTGTATTCGGGCCCGTTTTTGTCGGGTTTGAACAGGATTTTGAACAGCTGCTCGCGCACCGGCGCCGGGCATTGGCCGGCAGCCAATTCAGCCGCCCAGGCGTCGATCTGCGCCTGCACCAACTTCTTCTTCTCAATCGCGGCCAGCGCCTGCTGCACGATCTCGGCCGATGCCTTCTTGAAGCGGCCCTTGCCGGCGCGGCGGAAGTAGTGCGGCACCTCGGACAACTTGAGCAGCGCGGCGACCTGTTGGTCCACCGTGGGCGGATCGCTGAAGTACACAGCCGCCAGGTCGGCAAAGCTGAATTCGTCCTCGGGTGCAAACTCCCAGGCCAGATCGGCCTCCATGCCATCGGCCAACGCCTGTGCGGACGCCAGCAGCGCGGCTGGCGCCGGCTTCTCAAATTTGAGGAGCGTGTTGGCGGCCTTGACTTTGACGCGTTTGCCCGAGTCCAGCTCCACCTGCAGCGAGCTTTCGGCTTCAGACAACACACGGCCGGTCAGGAACTTGCCGGCTTCTTCGAACAATGCAAACAAAAGGGGCTTTCGGGGTCGGTCTGGTGAGAGCCCAAGTTTACCGGGCGGCCCGGGTAGCATGCGGAGGCAGAAAAGAGGGAGCCTTTATGTTCAACGACGAAATCCGTGATTGCGTTCGACGCAGCGTGTTGTGTTGGCTTGCCACCGCAGACACGAACGGTCAGCCCAACGTGTCGCCCAAAGAGGTGTTTGCGCTGGTGGGCGACAACCGGTTGGTGATCGCGCACATTGCGTCGCCACGCAGTGTGGCCAATATCCGCCAGCAGCCCTTGGTGTGCGTCAGTTGCATCGATGTTTTCGAACAGCGAGGTGTCAAATTGGTTGGCAACGCCCGGGTGGTGGTGCCGACGGAGGCGGACTTTGCTGCGTTGGCGGAACCTCTGCTGGCTCAGACGCAAGACGTCTTTCCGATTCGTGCGGTCATCGAGGTCTGTGTCATCCGCGTCGAGCCGATCGTTGCGCCGAGCTATCGTATGGTGCCAGGCACCACGCGCGCCTCTCAAGAGGCGTCTGCGTTGCGAGCTTATGGTGTGGTGCGTGCCAGTCCAGGTCGGGAGTCACGCTGAAGTCTTGGACTTGACGCAGGGATCGCGCGGGCGCGGTATCGCCTCAGGCGGTTTCGCGCGCGGCTGTCAGTTCGTGCAGACGGGCCGCCGACAACTCCAAGCCATTGGGCCAGCACAGTGCGCCCGCATCAATGCAGCAGCGGCGAAAGTAGCTTGCTTCCCGCAGTGGCTCCAAGAGGGGACCCTGATGGGTGCGCAAATAGGGCTGCGCATCCCAGTGGCCCTGACTGTGGTCAGAGAACCAGAGTTCCACCTGAAAATCGGCACCACAGGCAAACTTCAACAGCTTAATCACGGTCTGCTCCTTGAATGCGCTGCAGGGGTTCAAACCGCTGTGCGCGTTGCCAATTTTCCTGCAGTTCGCTGTGGTGTGTCACACACCACTCCTGCACGATGGAGGCCACTTTTCGAGGCAGTTCACCCGCAGTGACAGTTCCTGTGTCGATCGCCACCAGCGCCTCGAATCCCTGGTATTAGACATGGATGTGCGGCGGCGGGTGGTCATCGTGCCATATGCGCACGATGATGCCAAAGAAGATAGACAAGGTGGGCATGGGCAGGATGCTACATCTGACGCACCACCTCCAGCGCGTCCTCAATCCGCTCCACCGCGTGGATGGTCATGCCGCTGAGGGCCGCCATCAAGGCCTTGTCGGTCGCCTTGGGCGCGTTGGCCTTGGGCACCACCGCCACCGAAAAGCCCAGCTTGGCGGCTTCTTTCAACCGCTCCTGCCCGCGCGGCGCGGGGCGAACCTCGCCGGCCAGGCCCACTTCGCCAAAGGCGATGAAGCCTTTGGGCAGGGCTTTGCCGCGCAGGCTGCTTGTGATGGCCAGCATCACCGCCAGGTCGGCGGCGGGTTCGGTGATGCGCACACCACCCACCGCGTTGACGAACACGTCCTGATCCATGCAGGCCACGCCGGCGTGGCGGTGCAGCACCGCCAACAGCATGGCCAGGCGGTCGCGGTCGAGGCCCACGCTCAGGCGCCGGGGTGAGGGGCCGCCGGTGTCCACCAGCGCCTGGATTTCCACCAGCATGGGCCGGGTGCCCTCCAGCGTCACCATCACACAGCTGCCCGGCACGGGTTCGGTGTGTTGGCTCAAGAAGATGGCGCTGGGGTTGCTCACGCCCTTGAGGCCTTTTTCGGTCATGGCGAAAACGCCGATCTCATTGACCGCGCCAAAGCGGTTTTTGATGGCGCGCACCAGGCGGAAGCTGCTGTGGGTGTCGCCCTCGAAATAGAGCACCGTGTCCACCATGTGCTCCAGCACGCGTGGGCCGGCGAGGGCGCCTTCCTTGGTCACGTGGCCCACCAGCACGATGGCGGTGCCGCTGGCCTTGGCGGCGCGGGTGAGGTGAGCGGCACATTCGCGCACCTGCGCAACCGAGCCGGGCGCTGAGGTGAGCTGGTCGGAGTAGACGGTCTGGATGGAGTCGATGACCGCGATGGCGGGTTTTTGCGCTTGCAGCGTGTGCAGGATTTTTTCGAGCTGGATCTCGGCCAGCACCTTGACCTGGCTTTGGTTCAGGCCCAGCCGGCGCGAACGCAGTGCCACCTGGGCGCCACTTTCTTCACCGGTGACGTAGAGCGTGCTCAAGCCGGCGCGTTGCAGGGCGTCCAGCGCCTGCAGCAGCAGGGTGGATTTGCCGATGCCCGGGTCGCCGCCGATGAGCACTACACCACCTTCCACGATGCCGCCACCCAGCACCCGGTCCAGTTCGTCCAGGCCGGTGGGACTGCGGTCGACGTCGCTGGCTTCGATCTCGGACAGCACCGCGATCTGCGCCGTGGGCGCGAGGGCGGCGAAGCGGTTTTTGGCCGGGGCGGCCGGTTCGGCCACCGATTCCACCAGGGTGTTCCAGGCGTTGCAGTGCGGGCACTTGCCCAGCCAGCGCGGGCTGCTGCCGCCACATTCGTTGCAGGTGTAGAGGGTCTTGTCTTTGGCCATAGCGACTTGATTGTCTGACATCGCCACGTACGAAGCGGTAGTACACGAAAGCCAAGACAAATTGCAAGGTGAAGCACACGCGCTCTGTGTGGTGGCGCAGTGCCTGCGACGGTCCGGGGTCTTGGGTGCCCAGCACAGCCCATGGCCCGCCGTTGTTGCTGGTGGCAGGGCTGTGGTTGATCGGGAGGCGCCTTTTTTTCCGGCGAGTATTGGACGTACAGTCCCGTCAAATCTTGGGCCGTGTGACCCACCAGGCCGAGGCCACGATCAGCAGGCCGCCGATCCAGCCCTGTAGCGTGAGGCGGTCGCCCAACCAAAGTGCGGCTATCAGTGCACCCCAAAGGGGTTCGCTGCCCATCAGCAGGGCCACCCGCGAGGGACTGGTGCGCGATGCTGCGTAGTTTTGCGCAACGAACGCCAGCAAGGTGCAGAGCAACACCAGAAAGGCCATTGCCCCCCAGAACGACGCGTTGGTTGGCAGCGGCACCCAAACCTGGCCATGCACTGCGATCATCAGCAGCGCCGAGCCCAACGTCATCACGTCCATCTGCACCGCAGTCATCGTCAGCGCCGGCAGGCCATGGCGCTGACCGTGGCGCCTTGTCAGGCAGACCATCACACCGCGCAAGAAGGCAGCCAGCACCATGAGCGCATCGCCTCCTGCCAGCGCCGACACACTGCCCCCATGCTGAAATGCCAGCAAGCCGGCGCCCAGCAGCGATAGCACCGCAGCGGCCAACACCGCAACCGTCGGCCGAACCTTGAGCAGCCACCATTCGCACAGCGGCGTGAATGCCACACACAGGCTGATCAGGAACGCCGCATTCGACGTGGTGGTGAGCGAAACCCCGAAAGTTTCGCAGACGAAGACAGCGAGCAGGTTGGCTCCCAGCAGTGAGGCCCCAGCCAGTGCCGACGGCCACGACGGCACCGCCAGCCCGCGCAGTGCGGGCAGAAGAAGCAGAAATGTCAGGCCGAATCGCAGCACCAGAAACTGCAGCACAGGCATGTGATCGGTTGCGATTTTGGCTGCGCTGTAGCTGCCGCCCCACACGATGGCGACCAGGAGCAGCAGCGCTTCGATGGGCCCCAGGAAGACGCGCGAGCGGATGGTAGAGGGAATGGCATCGTTCGCGAGCGTTCTGGCGTTCATGTCTGGACCCTGGTGAAGGCAATCACGAGCACATCCCGCCATGCAGGATGGCTTGCATTGATTGGGGCCAATGGGCTTCTCCTGCAAACGTCTCCTGGCATTCGTCATACCAGGGCAAAGTGATGAATAATTTTTTTGGCATGCCGTTCCTCCTGCATGTTGTTTGGACGGTGGATTGTTCGACGTGCCCCATCTGTTGACTAGACTGTTTGGCAGAACAGGAGTTGTGCCCGGTGAGAACAGTTGACTTTCTTGGGGTGATGCACGAGTTGGTCACGTTTGTCCGCGTGGCTGAGATGGGTAGTTTTTCTGCTGCTGCACGCCAACTGGGGGTGACGCCGTCTGCCATCAGCCGACAGGTGGCCAGGCTGGAGAAGGCCTTGGGCGTGTCATTGCTGCAACGGACCACGCGGCAACTTCGCATGACCGATGCTGGGCTGGAGGTGCTGGAACAAGGACGCGCCATGGTTGCCGCTCTGCAGGCGACGTTCCAAGTGGCTGAAGGACACGCCGGTATCCCTCGGGGGCTGGTTCGCGTGAGTGCGCCCAAGGCGTTTGCACGGCACGTCTTGCAGCCTCTTCTGCTGGACTTTATTCAACGTTACCCCGCAGTCGATGTGCACTTGTTGGTGGTGGACCGACGGGTTGATCCATTGCGGGAGGGTGTTGATTTGGTGATTCGCCTGACCGACGACCCGCCTCAGGGTTTGGTGGCGCGGGCGCTGCTGCCAGTGCGCCAGCTCTTGCTGGCCAGCCCGGCCTACCTGGACTCGCATTCGCCAGTGCGGGTGCCCGAGGACCTGATGGGGCACAGCTGCCTGGCGATCGGCGAACAGGAGCGTGACAGCCGTTGGCGCTTCGTGCGAGGCCAGGACGTTGTGTCTGTTGCGGTCTCTGGCCGCTACACAGTGAACCACAGCGAGATGCGCCTGACGGCGATTGAAGCGGGTCTCGGTGTGGGCTGCGTGCCCGACTTCGTCGCACGTGATGCGTTGGCCGCCGAACGGGTGGTGCGCGTGTTACCCGATTGGGCCTTCGACACCAACTACCAGGGCATGGCCTATTTGTTGTACGCCGGATCGCGCTACAAGGCGCCCAAGGTGAGGGTGTTGATCGACCACTTGGTGGCGGCATGGCGGCCAACCAACATCGGTGTTCAGCCTGGGTGACGGGGCGAGGGCGCCACACCGCCAGGTGATTGCATTTTTTGTCAATCAGCGACGGTCGGCACTTTTCGGACAATTTCAAGTTGCAGAAACTGCAGCACCTCACCCAGGTGCTGGTCGAAGTCGCTCAGGGCGTGGTCGCCGCCGGGCAGCAGTTTGATGTGCGCGCCCACACATCCGCCCACCATCTCGCGCCAGTCCAGCACCTCATCGCCCATAGCGATCAGCGCAAACGCGTCTTGCAGGGGCAAGGTGATGGCGTCCTGCTGGGTTTGAAGCTCGGCCACAAAGCCAGGTTCAAAGAAGAAGCGCTCCTCGGGGTTTTGCCAGGTGGTCTGCTCGCCGATGTATTTGGCCAGGTCGCGCGCGGGCTGGATGGCGGGGTTGAGCAGCGCCACGCGGCAGCCCAGTTGGGCGTGTATCCAGCGGGCATAAAACCCACCCAGCGAGGAGCCCACCACGGCCGCCCGGTCGTGTGGCCAGTTGCGGATGCCGTCCATCACCAGCGCCATGGCCGCAGCGGGTGAGGGCGGCAGCTGAGGGCACCACCAGGTTACGCCGGGGTGCTCCCGCGCCACACGTTCGGCCATCTGCCGCGCTTTGGCCGATTGGGGCGACGAACGGAAGCCGTGCAGGTAAAGCAGGTGGGTGGCGGTTGAGCGCGGTGTGGTGGCGGACATGGCGCGAGGATAATTCACGCCCATGGCCGTTGTTTTTGATAGACCTTCCCTGTGGCAGCGTGTGCTGCCGGTGTTTCAGGGGTTCGATTTGCCGCTGGCGTTGGCCGTGTCCCTGCTCGCGGGCATGGGCCTGCTGGTGATGTATTCCGTGGGTTTTGACCACGGCAGCCGTTTTGCCGACCACGGCCGCAACATGCTGATTGCCGTGGGCGTGCTGTTTTTTGTGGCCCAGGTGCCACCGCAGCGGCTGATGGCGTTGGCCTTGCCCTTGTACCTGGGGGGCGTGCTGCTGCTGCTGGGGGTGGAGCTGTTTGGCATCACGCGCAAAGGCGCCACGCGTTGGCTGGACATCCAGGTCACGGTCATCCAGCCCAGCGAGTTGATGAAAATTGCCATGCCGCTGATGCTGGGCTGGTGGTTTCAGCGCCGCGAAGGGCAGTTGCGCCCGCTGGATTTTCTGGCGGCCGGCGCCCTGTTGCTGGTGCCGGTGGCGTTGATCATCAAACAGCCCGACCTGGGCACTTCGCTGCTGGTGCTGGCCTCCGGGTTGTGGGTGATCTATTTTGCCGGTCTGAGCTGGAAACTCATCTTGCCGCCGGTGGTGCTGGGGGCGGTCGGCATCATCACGCTGGTGATCATGGGCGACGACTGGTGCCAGCCCGGCCTCGACTGGCAGGTTCTGCACGACTACCAGAAACAGCGCGTGTGCACCTTGCTTGACCCCACCAAAGACCCATTGGGCAAGGGTTTTCACATCATCCAGGGCATGATCGCCATTGGGTCCGGGGGGGTCTGGGGCAAGGGTTTCATGCAGGGCACACAAACCCACCTGGAGTTCATCCCTGAACGCACCACCGACTTCATCTTCGCCGGTCTCTCCGAAGAATTTGGCCTCGTCGGCGTCATCGGTCTGTTGCTGGCCTTTGTGTTTCTCATCTTTCGGGGCCTGGCCATTGCGATGGAGGCGCCCACCCTGTTCTCGCGCCTGGTGGGCGGCGCGGTCACGCTCAACTTCTTTGTTTACGCTTTTGTCAACATGGGCATGGTCAGCGGCATCCTGCCCGTGGTGGGCGTGCCGCTGCCTTTCATCAGCTACGGCGGCACGGCCATGGTCACGCTGGGCGCGGGTTTGGGCATCCTGATGTCGATTGCGCGTTCCAAGCGGCTGGTGCAAACATGAGTGCGGCGGTCCAGGTCGGCATCATTGGCGCGGGCAACATGGGTGGCGCCATGTTGGCCCGCCTGCGCGAGTGCGGCTGGCGCGTGGCCATGCACGACATCGACCCCGTGCGCTGCGACCACGCCCGTGCCGTGGGGGCCGAGGTCTGCGCGGATGCCGCCGCCGTGGCGGCCCGCCTGGGCGATGGCGGTGTGCTCATCGTTGCCGTGGTGGACGCTGCGCAGACCGAGGCCGTGCTGTTTGGTGCCGCAGGTGCCTTGCCCGCGCTGCGCCCGGGTGGCACCGTGATGTTGTGCCCCACCATCGCGCCTGAGGTGGTGGCGCATTGCGCCGCCCGCCTGAACGAGCGCGGTGTGGCCACGCTGGACGCACCCATGTCAGGTGGTCCGGCGCGGGCGCGCGATGGCAGCATGAGCCTCATGTTGGCTGGCCCGCAGGCCGTGCTGGCGCAACATGCTGACTTGCTGGCCGATGTGTCCTCGCGCCGTTTTGTCGTCAGCGAACGCCCTGGCGACGGCGCCCGCACCAAGCTGGTCAACAACCTGTTGGCCGGCATCAACCTCGTGGGCGCTGCCGAGGCCCTGGCCCTGGCCGAGCGCATGGGGCTGGCCCTGGGCACCACGCTGGATGTGATCGAACACAGCAGCGGCCAGAGCTGGATTGGCAGCGACCGCATGCGCCGCGCCATCGCGGGTGATCTGGCGCCCCGCGCCCACGTGACCCTGCTGGAAAAAGACACCGGTTTGGCCGTGGCCGCTGGTCGGGCGGTGGGGTTTGAAGGCCCGCTGGGTCAGCGCGCGGCTGCCGTGTTCCAGGCCGCCCATCAGGCGGGCATGGCGGAGCTGGACGATGCGGCCTTATTGCAGTGGCTGCGCAACCCCAAACCTGCCGCTTGACCCCTGTGCCGTTGCCGTCTTGTCGGCCTTCCTACAATCACCCCATGATCGCCCGCGAACCCACCCTGGCACGCATTGCCACCGCCCAATCCCTTTTGCTCGACCCGTTTGGTCTGGACGAGTCCCATTTGCGCAAGGCGCTGGGCGAAATCATGAGCCACGGCGTGGACGATGCCGACCTCTATTTTCAGTACACCCGCTCTGAGGGCTGGAGCCTGGAAGAGGGCATCGTCAAGACCGGCAGCTTCAGCATCGACCAAGGCGTGGGCGTGCGCGCCGTCAGCGGCGAAAAAACCGCGTTTGCCTACTCCGACGACCTGTCCTGGGCCGCCTTGCAGGACGCCGCTCATACCGTGCGCACCATCTCCCACCAGGGTCAGAATAAGAAGGCCAAGGTTGGCCCGCGCAAGGTGGCCAAGGCGCGCAGCCTCTACGCGCCCACCGACCCGATTGCTAGCCTCAACAGCACCGAAAAGGTGGCCCTGCTGGAAAAAGTGGAAAAAATGGCCAAGGCCAAAGACCCGCGCATCGTGCAGGTGATGGCCGGCCTGGCCAGCGAATACGACGTGGTGCTGGTGGCGCGCGCCGACGGCACCCTGGCCGCCGATGTGCGCCCGCTGGTGCGCCTGTCGGTCACCGTGATCGCGGAACATAACGGCCGTCGTGAAATGGGCTCCTCGGGCGGCGGTGGCCGTTTTGGGTTTGCCTACTTCGACGATGCCATGGCCCAGCGCTACGTGGACGAGGCCGTCGAATCGGCCCTGACCAACCTCGAATCGCGCCCCGCGCCCGCCGGTGAAATGACCGTGGTGCTCGGCCCGGGTTGGCCCGGCGTGTTGCTGCACGAGGCGGTGGGCCACGGGCTGGAAGGTGACTTCAACCGCAAGGGCAGCAGCGCCTTCAGTGGCCGCATCGGTCAGCGCGTGGCGGCCAAGGGCGTGACCGTGTTGGACGACGGCACCATTCAGGATCGGCGCGGCTCGCTCAACGTGGACGACGAAGGCCACGCCACACAGAAAAACGTGTTGATTGAGGACGGCATCCTGCGCGGCTACATCCAGGACAGCCTGAATGCCCGCCTGATGGGTGTGGCGCCCACGGGCAACGGCCGGCGCGAAAGCTACGCCCACCTGCCCATGCCCCGCATGACCAACACCTACATGCTGGGTGGCGACCGCGATCCGAAAGAAATCATCGCCAGCATCAAGCGCGGCCTCTACGCCACCAACTTTGGTGGTGGCCAGGTGGACATCACCAGCGGTAAATTCGTGTTCTCGGCCAGCCAGGCCTACTGGGTGGAAAACGGCCAGATCCAATACCCGGTCAAGGGCGCCACGCTGATCGGCAACGGCCCCGAGGCCATGAAAAAAGTCAGCATGATCGGCAACGACCTGGCGCTGGACAGCGGTGTGGGCACCTGTGGCAAAGAAGGCCAGAGCGTGCCGGTGGGTGTGGGCCAGCCCACGCTTCGCATTGATGGGTTGACGGTGGGTGGCACCGCCTGACGTTTGCAGCAGCTGTCAACGCTGTTGGGGCCTTGTCCGCCTGATGGTGGCCCCGTATCTTGTGATGAGACCATTAAAAGACTATATTAAGACCTCATCAAGTCTGAAGCATGGTCATGCGCTACTCATCACAAATCAAGCCCATCAGTTACCTCAAAGCCAACGCTGCCGAGGTTCTGACGCACCTCGCGGAGCAGCGTGAACCGATGGTCATCACCCAAAACGGTGAAGCCAAGGCTGTCCTGCAGGACGTGGCCTCGTTTGAAGAGACGCAGGAAACGCTGGCCTTGTTAAAAATGCTTGCGCTGGGAAATCAGGATGTGGCGGCCGACAAGGTCAAGCCTGTGGCAGACGTCGTTGCCCGCCTCCGCGCCAAGCGAACTTCAGCCTGATGGCAGGCGCATCTGCCACCTTTGAAGTCTTGCTCACCGAGGGTGCGGAGCAGGACTTGGAGGCCATCCACGACCACATCTGCCAATTCGACTGTGTCGCCAACGCCAACGATGTGTTGGATGCGGTGATGGACATGGTGGATAGCCTGTCGAAATTCCCGGAACGCGGTAGCTATCCGAAGGAACTGGTCGGCCTTGGTATCAAAGAATACCGCCAAACCTTCTTCAAGCCTTACCGTGTGATCTACCGTGTCAGAGGCAGACAAGTCATCATTTACTTGATTGCGGACGGACGACGTGACATGCAAACCGTGCTCGCTCGCCGCCTGCTGGGCACTTGAGGTGACTCGCAGGGATCCGCCACAGTGCTTACAAACTCGGGAGGCCCGTCGGCACATGGCCCACTCCACAGGGCTTCCAAGCACGCGACCCCTACGGCCGCCAGAGCCGGCACCTGCCCGCCAGTGGCCAGCCAAGCCGTGTGGGCCAACGCGAATACGTTCGGGACGTGCGGACCGCCTGATCGAAGTGCGCCAAGCAAGGCGGCAGGCATGGCAATCAGCGAAGACAAGCCGGTGATGATCGTGCCAGACATTGTGGGTTTCAGCCGAAGCTTGGCGGCGGCACGCGACTTTGCGGGCTGATCGTTGGTGGGGCGGCTTGATCGTTTCAGGTCCTGAGTCCATTCTTTTTTGATTTCAGCCACGCATGTGCGTCAGCCTGGCCAAGAGCAAAGGCTGAATCGACCGTCGCCCGATAGGTGCAGTCCCAGGTGGACACCGGGATTGGGCGGCTGGGTTGCCAATACCAGCGATGGTTTTGGAAAAAAATCGATGGTCTCTTCGGGTAATGCCGGGTCAGCAGCGTCAGTGAGTGCGTGTGGCGCGTTCCTGTCGGCAGTGGCGCGTTGTCCGTGTAACCACCGTCAAAGGCCGCATGGTGTCCCAGCAGTTGTGCTGGCATGATGGGTGGAGGTGCAGCGCTGGCTTTCAGCAGACGGTGTACATCTTCGATGGGCTGGCTGCCGTCAATCGGTAGAAATTCAAGGCGCAGCCCCAGCCAATGTGGCAAGCGTGGATGAAGTTTGTGTCGTACTTTGTTGTCTATGGCATAGGCCAGTGTTCCCATTCCGACACTCCCGGCCAGTCCCAGCAGGCGCGACGGTCTCGTGACCGCCACCAGTAACTTGGATGATTGCTCTGCCAAGCGCTGCAGGTTGTTTTGTGTGACGAATGCGGACAGCCAAGTCGGGTAGATGTGTTGGTGAGCAAACTCCATCCGAAGTGACAGCAGGCCGCGCCAACGAAAGTTGGCAGCGTTTCGTGCGTACAGCGCACGACAGGCATTGAGTGCTGTGGTTAAACCACCGGTTAGGGCTGCAGTCGCAATCGCGGCCCCTGCACTGGTGGCAATCAATTCACCAGGCAGTTCGTTGCCCTCGTCGAGCAGCGTGCTCAATATTCCAGCCTGCCACCAGCATCGATTGCCACCTCCGGCAAGCACCAAGGTGTCCGGCTCTCCTGGCCAGAATGGTATTTCCATCTTTTGCATTTTTCTCCCTATGCCCTACGGCAGATCACCTATTTTCTTTGTAATTCTGTCACGGCGATCTGTACGGCGATCTGTATGAACCGTTGTGCGATGGGCCCGTCCCCCACAGATTTGCCACGCGCGTGCTCTCTGTTGTGCGGGAGCGACGCGCTCCGATGGTGGCCTACATGCGTTGTGCTACATTGGCATCCCATGAAAGCCGCTTGCTTTTACTTTGCTTACTTTTGGATCTCACGCGTCACCGACGGCAGAGAGGCACAAGCGTAAGCAAACGCGCAAGGCCAGCAAAATCTGAAAAACCGTCGGGATCCCCGGCGGTTTTTTTTTGCGCCACGCGCACCCACCACCGTTCCATCCGTTTTCAACCACCTGTTCGAGGAGTCAGCCATGAATGCCAAAGCCCACAGCCCCAGCCCCGAGTCCTGGTATGCGGCCGTCGAAAAAACCAGCGAAACCGACGACAAACGCATCAAGGACGTGACTGTGCTGCCTCCTCCCGAACACCTGATCCGCTTTTTCCCCATCCGTGGCACGGCCGTCGAGTCGCTGATCACCCAGACCCGCAAGTCCATTCACAACATCCTGCACGGCAAGGACGACCGCCTGCTGGTCGTGATCGGCCCGTGCTCCATCCACGACCCGGCCGCCGCGCTCGACTACGCACGCCGCCTCAAGCCGCTGCGTGACAAGTACGCCGATTCGCTGGAAATCGTGATGCGTGTCTACTTCGAAAAGCCACGCACCACGGTGGGCTGGAAGGGCCTGATCAACGACCCCTACCTGGATGAAAGTTTCCGCATCGATGAAGGCCTGCGCATCGCGCGCCAGTTGCTCATCGAGATCAACCGCCTGGGGCTGCCGGCGGGCAGCGAGTTCCTCGATGTCATCTCGCCGCAGTACATCGGCGACCTGATCGCCTGGGGTGCCATCGGCGCACGCACGACCGAGAGCCAGGTGCACCGCGAGCTGGCCTCGGGCCTGTCGGCGCCGATTGGCTTCAAGAACGGCACCGACGGCAACATCAAAATCGCGACCGACGCCATCCAGGCCGCCGCGCGTGGCCACCACTTCCTGTCGGTGCATAAAAACGGCCAGGTGGCCATCGTGCAGACCAATGGCAACAAGGATTGCCACGTGATTTTGCGTGGTGGCAAGGTACCCAACTACGACGCTGCCAGTGTGGCCGCCGCCTGCAAGGAACTGGACGCCGCCAAACTGCCGGCCACGCTGATGGTGGATTGCAGCCACGCCAACAGCAGCAAGCAGCACGAGAAGCAGATGGACGTGGCGCGCGACATCGGGGCACAAATCGCCGGTGGTTCGCGCAGCGTTTTTGGGGTGATGGTGGAAAGCCACATCAACCCCGGCGCGCAAAAATTCACGCCCGGCAAGGACGACGTGAGCAAGCTGGCCTACGGCCAAAGCATCACCGACGCCTGCATCGACTGGGGTCAGTCCGAGCAGTTGCTCGAAGGTCTGGCGCAGTCGGTGCTGGCGCGCCGCGCGCGTTGACAAACGACCACCCGCATGCCCGAGGGGGTATGCGGGCGGGTGGGCTTGGCGGCACAATGTGCAGGCAGTTCAACACGTCATCAGGAGTTTGCGGCCATGCGTTGCCAAGTCACCGTCAGTTGGGGCGAACACACCCAGTACACCTTCGATCTGGAAGAAGTGCAGCCCATGCCCCACGAACTGGCGCGCCAGTGGCTGGACCAGCAGTTCACGGAAATGGAGTGCGAACCTTTGCGTCCCACAGGCAAGTTGCTGCTGGCCGACAAGGTGCTGGTGGTGGCCCAGGCCGCTGGCCAGAGCCGTTTTTCGCAAGAGGCCTACCGTCCGTGGGCCAACGCCTTTGCGCGCACCGTGAGTGCGGTGTTGGCCAAGCCGGTGGTGCGCATCGACGTGCCGTCGCTGTCTGTCAGCTACTGAATACGCCCCCCACGCTCCGCCGCTGCGCGGGTCGCTGCCCCCCAAAGGGGACGGGGTCACCTTGGGGCGCCCCGGCGGTGACCCGATGGTCAGCGGAAGCGGGTCGCGAGCGCATCCAGCAAACGCTGGTGCACACCACCAAAGCCACCGTTGCTCATGCACAGCAACTGGTCGCCCGGCTGCACCGCAGCCATCACCTGATCGACCAGCGTGGCGATGTCACCGGCCACCTGGGCACGCGTGCCCATAGGGGCCAGCGCCTCGGCTGCGTCCCAGCCCAGGCTGCCGCTGTGGCAAAACGCCAGGTCGGCCTGTTCCAGGCTCCAGGGCAACTGGCTTTTCATGGTGCCCAGCTTCATGGTGTTGCTGCGCGGTTCAAAAATGGCCAGGATGCGTGCCGCGCCCACCTGGCGGCGCAGGCCGTCCACCGTGGTGCGTATGGCCGTCGGGTGGTGGGCAAAGTCGTCGTAGACGGTGACGTTGGCCACCGTGCCACGCACTTCCATCCGGCGTTTGACGTTCTGGAACTGACCCAAGGCCTCGGCGGCCAGCGCGGGCGCTACCCCCACGTGTTCGGCTGCCGCGATGGCGGCCAGGGCGTTGAGCTGGTTGTGCACGCCGCCCAAGGCCCAGCGCACACGCGCCACTTCGCGCCCTGCTTGCAGCACGGCAAAGTCATTCGGCTCGCCTTCGGCAGAAAAGTCGCTCACCGCCGCGCCGAAGCTGCGTTGCTCGCTCCAGCAGCCTTGGTGCAACACCCGCGCCAGGCTTTCTTCCAGCCCGTTCCACACCACACGGCCTTGTGAGGGCACGGTGCGCACCAGGTGGTGGAACTGGCGCTCGATGTCGGCCAGGCTGTCGAAGATGTCGGCGTGGTCGAATTCGAGGTTGTTGAGCACGGCGGTGCGGGGGCGGTAGTGCACGAACTTGCTGCGTTTGTCGAAAAACGCGGTGTCGTACTCGTCCGCCTCGATGACGAAGAGAGGCTGGCAGGTTGGCAGCGCGTTCTGCGCAGGTAAAGGAGGAGCCGGCGCAGCCGGCGGGGGACACGGAGCAGAGCGCGCTGCCAACCCGCCAGCCTCGCCTGCCCCCTCGCTTGTGTTGTTGACGGCACCGCCCAAGCGCGCCGATACACCGAAATTCAAAGGCACGCCGCCGACCAGGAAGCCCGGTTTCAATCCTGCGTATGCCAGCACCCAAGCCAACATCGACGTGGTGGTGGTTTTGCCGTGCGTTCCCGCCACCGCCAGCACATGCCGGCCTTGCAGGATGTGTTCGCTCATCCATTGAGGGCCGCTGGTGTAGGGTGCGCCGGCGTCGAGGATGGCTTCCATCAACGGGAATTTCGGTGATCCGTCGGGCAGGCGTGCCCGGCTGACCACGTTGCCGATGACAAACATGTCGGGCTTGAGCGCCATCTGGTCAGCGCCAAACCCCTCGATCAAATCAATGCCCAGCGCGCGCAACTGGTCGCTCATGGGCGGGTAGACGCCGGCGTCGCAGCCGGTCACGGTGTGGCCCGCCTCGCGGGCCAGGGCCGCCACGCCACCCATGAAGGTGCCGCAGATGCCGAGGATGTGGATGTGCATGGCCGTGATTATCGCGGGCCGTGGCAACCCGACTTCGGCTCAGTTGGGGAACATCTGCCGCAGCTTGAGCTTCCAGAATTTGCCGGTGGAGGTGCGTGGCACCGCGGCTATGAACTCGTAGCGCTCGGGCAGTTGCCACTTGGCAAAGTGGTTTTGCAGCAGGTGGGCGTTGAGCGCGGCCGCCTCTGCCGTGTGGCCGGGCTTGATGACCACACAGGCCAGCGGGCGTTCGCTCCATTTTTCGTCGGGAATGGCGATCACGGCGGCTTCTGCCACGGCGGGATGGCCCATGAGGGCATTCTCCAGATCGACGGAGCTGATCCATTCGCCGCCCGATTTGATGAGGTCTTTGGTGCGGTCGGTGATGCGCAGAAAACCCAGCGTGTCCACCGAGGCCACGTCGCCGGTGCGCAGCCAGCCATCGGGGGTGAACTTCTCTTCGCTCACCGGCACCTCGTGGTAGCCGCCGGTGATGAAAGGGCCGCGCACCTGGATTTCACCGACGGCCTGCCCGTTCCAGGGCGCGTCCTGGCCGTCATCGCCTCGGATGCGCAGGTCCACCAAGGGCACAGGCACGCCGGCCATGGCGGCACGCCGGTAGCGCTCGACCTGGGGCGCGTTTCGCAACTCGGCCTTGGGGTAAGACACCGCCGCCAGTGGCGATGTTTCGGTCATGCCCCAGCCTTGCAACAACCAGATGCCATGCGCGTCGAAGGCGCGGATGAGTGATTCAGGCACCGCCGCCCCGCCCACCAGTGAGCGCATGCCCTGGGGCAGTTTCCAGCGGCCGTGTTGAGGGTGGGCCGGGTCTTGTGCGGCACTGTAGGCCTGGATCATCCCCATCCAGATGGTGGGCACGCCCAGCGACAGGGTTGGCGGCTCCAGCGTCATCAGGTCCAGCAGATCTTCAGGGTGCAGATGGGGCCCGGGGAAAACCAGTTTGGCCCCCGTCAGGATGGCTCCGTAAGGCGTGCCCCAGCAGTTGGCGTGGAACATGGGGGTGACGGGCAGCAGCACGTCGGAGCCTTTGAGGCCCCAGAAATCGCCCATGCAGGCCACCAGCGTGTGCAGGAGGGTGGACCGGTGCGAATACACCACCCCTTTGGGCCGGCCGGTGGTGCCCGAGGTGTAGCACATGGCCACGGGGTCGGTCTCGAGGTGGGGCGCCGGTACCCAGGCATCGGGGTCGGCGCTGCCCAGCCAGGCTTCGTAGTCGGTGAAGCCGGCGGGCACGCTGGTGCCTGAAAACGGGAACACGATCACGTGTTCGAAGGCGTGAAGGTGTTTGAATTGCCCGTACAAGGGCAACAACACGTCGTCCACGATGAGCACCCGGTCTTGCGCGTCGGCGGCGATCCAGCCGATTTCCTCGGGTGCCAGGCGCAGGTTCAGCGTGTGCATCACGCCACCGGCGGCGGGGATGCCGAAGTAGCACTCCAGGTGGGCGTGGTGGTTCCAGCACAGCGTGGCCACACGTTCGCCTTGTTGCAGGCCCAGGCCGGCCAGCGCTGCCGCCAGCGCTCGGGTGCGCCGGTGCCACTGGGCATAGCTGTGGCGCACCAGCGATTTGTCCGGCCGCCGCGAAACGATTTCCTGTGTGGGAAACAACGCGCCCGCCCGCTCCAGCACATGGTTGAGCGACAGGGGCACGTCCATCATGGTTGTCAACATCTTGCCTCCACTGTGGTTTTGGCCACTGTACGGAGCGCCCCGGCGTCGCGCAATGCACAATGTCGCGCAATGGACAGCAGCGTCAAACACGAGATCGCCGCCACCGCCGCCCGGCTGGTGGTGGAGGAGGGCCTGGAATACGGCCCGGCGAAGAAGCGCGCGGCCAAACAGCTGGGTATGCCGCAGCGAGGCGAACTCCCGGACAACCGGCTGCTTGAAGCGGCGGTGCGCGAATACCTCGACCTGTTTTGCGCTGACACACAACCCGGCGAGCTGCGCGCGCTGCGCGAACTGGCCCTGGTGTGGATGGAGCGCCTGGCCGAGTTCCGCCCCCACCTGGGCGGTGCGGTGTGGCACGGCACCGCCACACGGCTGAGCGACATCTACCTTCAGCTGTTCTGTGACGATCCGAAATCGGCCGAACTGGCTTTGATTGACAAGCGGGTGGACTACGAACCCCGCACCGTGACCGGCTTCAACGGCAAGCCGGTGGAAGCCCTGAGCTTCAACAGCCGCTGTGATGCGCTGGGTGAATACATCGGGGTGCACCTGCTGATCAACGACGCCGACGACCAACGCGGCGCCCTGCACCTGGACGATCAGGGGCGCAAACCGCGTGGCGATGCCGTGGCCGTGCGCGCTTTGTTGGCGTCTGGGGCGGGTGGTTGAACTTTTGCGCCGACCCGCATTCCTTCAGGTATGAACAAACGATCTCTCCTCACCGGTGGCGTGGCCGCACTGGCGGGCGCACTGGGTGCCGGCTGGGCGTGGTGGAAATTCCAACCGCACGCGCCAGCCGACGGCGCGGCCGAGCTGTGGTGGTCGCAGCAATTCGAAACCCCTGACGGAATGCCGTTGGCGGTGGCGCCGTGGCGTGGCAAACCTTTGTTGGTGAACTTCTGGGCCACTTGGTGCCCGCCCTGTGTGGAAGAGTTGCCGTTGCTCAACGCTTTTTACCGCGAGCAGCAGGCGCGCGGCTGGCAGGTGGTGGGTGTGGCCATCGACCAACCCAGCGCGGTGCGCCGGTTCACGCAGAAGCTGCCGCTGGCTTTTCCCGTCGCCATCGGCGGTTTGCAGGGCACCGAACTGAGCAAGGCCTTGGGCAACAGCAGTGGTGGTCTGCCGTTTTCGGTGGCCTTCAATTCGCGCGGTGGGGTGGCTGAACGCAAGCTGGGGCAGCTCAAGCCAGACGACTTGGCGCAGTGGGCGGGCGCCATCGCCTGATGCGCTGGTGGGGTCGTGGCCTCAGGCGTCCGACAGGCAGCGCCGCTCAAACTCCGTTGCGGGCAAGCCCGGTGCACTCAGAAAACCTTGGTACTGGTCGCAGCCCACCTGTGCCAGGAACGCCCGCTGCGCTTCGGTTTCCACGCCCTCGGCCACCACATCCAGCTTGAGCGCGTGTCCCATCTGCACCACCGCCGTCACGATGGCGCGGTCGCTGTCCTGTTCGTGTAACGACGCGATGAAGGAGCGGTCGATCTTGAGTTTGTGGATGGGAAACTGTTTGAGGTAGCCCAGGCTGGAGTAGCCGGTGCCAAAGTCGTCGAGCGACAGCTTGACACCGAGTGCCGCCAAGGCCTGAAGCCGCTCCAGCGCCTCGTCGGCATCGTGCACGAGGATGGACTCGGTCAGCTCCAGCTCCAGCAGGTGGTGTGGCAGGCCGCTGTCCCGCAGGGCTTCGGCCACCGTGTCCACGTAGTGGGCTTGCTGGAACTGCAGGGCCGACACGTTGACAGACACCCTGATCGCTTTGCCGGCGTTGGCCCACAGCGCGGCTTGACGGACCGCCTCCTGCATCACCCACAAACCGAGGTGGACGATGAAACCCGATTCTTCGGCCACCGGGATGAACACCGCAGGCGACACCTGGCCCAACTGCGGGTCGTGCCAGCGCAGCAGGGCTTCGCAGGCGCGCAGTTCGCCGCTGACCGTGTCCACCTGGGGCTGGTAGTGCAGGGCAAAGCGGCGCTCGGCCAGTGCTTCTCGCATGGCGTGGTCCATCTTCACACGCGCCAGCAGGTCCACGTTCATCTGCGGCTGGTAGAAGCGGAAGTTGCCTTTGCCACGTTCCTTCACCCGGTACATGGCGGTGTCGGCGTGTTTGATCAGCTCGTCCAGCGTGCGGCCGTCTTCGGGCTGCATGGCGATGCCCATGCTGCAGCTGACGCTGAAGTTCATGCCATCCAGCTCGATGGGCCGAGACAGCGCGTCCAGAATGCGCTGAGCCGTCACCTCCGCCGCCCGCGCGTCGGCCTCGTGCAGGTGAATCACAAACTCGTCGCCACCCAGGCGGCTGAGGGTGTCGGTCTGACGCAAGCAGCCTTTGAGGCGCTGCGCCACCTCGATCAGCACCCGGTCACCGAACAGGTGACCCAGCGAGTCGTTGATCTGTTTGAAGCGGTCGAGGTCGAGGAACAGGATGGCGAAACGGGTGCCTTCGCGTTGCGCCAGGTGCAAGGCGTGTTCCACCCGTTCGGTCAGCAGCAGGCGGTTGGGCAGGCCGGTCAGCGGGTCGCTGTAGGCGAGTTGCTCGATGCGTTGTTGTGCCGCGAGTTTTTCGGTCAGATCCTTGGCAAACACGACGATGTTGCGCGGGTTGCCGTGGTTGTCGCGCAGCATCACCCACGAGGCCAGGACGGCGAAGGCCGAACCGTCGGGGCGGCGGTGCCAAGCCTCGCCCTCCCAGAAGCCGTTGGCCATCAGCTTCTCATCGATCTGGGTGGTCAGCTCCGGGTCGTGTGGCGAAAAGAACAGGTCGCGCGAGGAGGTGCCCAGCAGGCTGTCGGTGGGGCACTCAAGCAGCCGGCCGGCTGAAGGGTTGACGACCAGGATGCGATAGGCCGGGTCGGTGACGAAGATGGCGTCCAGGCTGGACTCGAACACCTTGGCCGCCAGTTGCAACTGGTTTTCGGCCGCCAGGCGCTCGGTGATGTCGCGAAAGGAGTACACACGCCCGATGGGCCGGCCGCGGCCGTACTGGGGCAGCGTCACGCGCTCCAGCACACGCCCGGACCGCAGCACCAGCATGTCGTTGCCCTCCAGCAGGGGGGAGCGCGTGATCTGGCGCAGCCGCTGGCTGTAGTTTTCGCTGTCGGCCACCTGGCTGCCCAGGTGGGCGTGGATGGCGGCATCGTCGCGCTCCACCAGCAGCGGCTCGGGAATGTCCCACAGCTGCGCAAAATGTTGGTTGTAGCCCCGGATGGCGCCGTCGAGGTCGCACACCAGAATGCCGTCGGCAGTGGACTCCAGCGTGGCCCGCAGTTCGGCCACCAGCTTCTCCAGTTCCCCTTCCACGCGGCGCTGTTCGCTGTGGTCCAGGATGCCCACCACGTAGCACTGGTTGATGTCGTCCACCCGAACGCGGCTCACACGGCGCTCGATCTGGATGGCCTGCCCGTCGGCACGGCGCAGAAGGGTTTCCGACTGGATGTGGTCACTCTGGCCGGCGGCCACGTCTTCCCAGAAGAAAATGTCCTCGGGCGAGGCCGTCATTTCGATCACGGGGCGGCCGACCATGTCGTTCGGGTTCAGGCCCTGCAGCGAACACGCGGCCTGGTTCACGGCCACGATGCGCAGCGTGAGCGGGTCCACCACCCACACAGCCTCCAGCATGCCTTCGATCAGGGGTGCCCAGTCGATGGCTCTCATGCGTTGCTTGCCACCACGAGAGGGTCCACCGAACGCTCAAAAAAATAACAGATGCGCTGACGGGGCGAGAGGTAGTCGATGGTGGCCTTGGGCAGTTGCAGCGGGCGCACGCTGCGCTTGATGCCCAAGTCCTTGGCCTGCTCCAGGTCCAGGATCAGCGCCTCGTCCTTGGGGACCGAGGGCTCGTGCACGATGATGCGCGGGCGCAGGGGGCGCGAGGAGTTGACCGACACCACCATGGCGTAGCGCGCATCCACGAGCTGCACGACCGAGCCCGGCGGGTAGACACCCATCATGCGGATGAAGGCGCCCAGGGTGGTGGTGTCAAAGCGGGTCTTCATCTGCGCGAAGATCAGGGACAGCGCCTCGTGTGGCGTCAGCGCGCCCGACGGGTTGCCCGGGTTGCACAGGTTGTCGTAGCGGTTGACCAGGGCCAGTATTTTGGCCAGCGGGCCGATCTTGTCGCCCTTGAGGCCCAGGGGGAAACCGGTGCCATCTTCCATCTCGTGGTGTTGCGAGATGCCCAGCGCCGCGTTGGCGGACAGGGCCATCTGTTTGGCCAGCGTGACGCCGTGCCCCACGTGGCTCTGGTAGAGCTTGTGCTCCGCGGGTGTGAAGTGGTCTTCGCGGAAGCGCACCCGGTCGGGCAGGCGCGGTTTGCCCATGTCGTGCAGCATGGCGGCTGTGCCAAGGTCGTTCAATGCATCGGCCGAGAGGCCCATGGCCTTGCCCAACAACAGGCTCAGCACAGTGACATTGACCGAGTGCAGTGCCGCGCGGTCGCCCAGGCCTTCGGACAGCAGGCGGATCACCGCATCGCCGTCGCCGAGCATCTGCTGGACGAAGCCGCCCACCACGGTCTCGCAGCGCGCGCGGGCCGCTTGCGCGTTGTGGTCGAGTTCATCGATCAATTGGCGGTAGCCCCGTGCGGCTTCGGCAAACTGCTTTTCGCACAACAGCAGGCTCTGCTTCTGGGCTTGCAACTGCGCGCGGCGCGCCTGGCGTGCCTGCTCGGCCTCCTGGGCCGCCTGGGTGAGGGGGGCATTGGCGACCACTGGCGTGGGCGCGGGCGTGTCAGCTGCTGCCGGTGCGTCGCTTTTGTCTGCCGCGTAGCGCACGGTTTTCAGGCCCAGCGAGCGGATGGTATCGATCTGTTGCTGGCTGCTGATCTTGAAGCTGCTCAGCGGAAACGGGTGGTCCATCCAGCCCAGGTCCAGGTGCACAAACATGCCTATGCGCAGGTCGGCCACGGCGATCGACGTTGTGGGGCTGTCTTTCATGGCGTGGCGGATGGGTGTTGCAGTGCGGTGCTTTGTGCCATTATGTCTAAACTTCTTCACAGTTCTGCCGCCCCGTTCCCACTCTTCAAGCCAATGGCGTTCTACGTTCCCCTGCCCCTGGAAGGCCTTCAGCTCAACAAGCCCATCCCGGTCAACATCTGGGAGCCCAATGGCACGCTGTTGTTGCGAAAAGGCGAAATCATCGAGGGCGAGCGGCACCTGCAGAACCTGATGGCCCATTCGCCCGTCATCACCGAGACCGACTACCGGGCCTGGAGCTACAGCTACACCACCCAACTGGATCAGATGGTCCGGCGCAACAACACGCTGGATGAAATTGCCCAGGCAGGCCTGCCTTCCGAGGTGCCCACCAACACCGAACGCGAGACGTTGGACCCGGTGACCGACTGGCCCGATCTGCATGCTTCGCTGGCCACCCTGCTGCACCAGGGCGCGCAGGCGCAGGACTTTGTGACGCGCCTGACCCAGCTGGAAGCCAAGGCCCAGCGCCTCGTGGCCTACCGCCCCGACCACGCGCTGTTCATGCTGGTCACACTGTTGCAGGAACGCAACCTCAGCTACTGCGCTGCCCATGCCCTGCTGGTGGCGTCGGTCTGCCACCTGGTGGCACCTGCGGCCGGCGTGGACGAGGCGCAGCAGCCCTCCCTGTTCCGTGCCGCCATCACCATGAACCTGGGCATGGCCCGCCTGCAGGACGACCTGGCCCGCCAGTCCGCACCGCTGACCGTCGAACAGCAGCGTGAGGTGGCCGAACACCCGCAGCGCAGTGTGGCCCTGTTGCGCAGCATGGGCGTGGGCGACACGCTGTGGCTGCACCTGGTGGCCGAGCACCACGCGACGGCCGCCGAAACGGGCGACGCCGAGGCCGCTTTGGCGCTGCTGCGGCTGGCCGATGTCTACGTGGCCCGCATGACGCCACGTGGCGCCCGGCCCGCTTTGCCATCGCCTCAGGCCGCGCGCGGCGTCTACCTCAACGACAAGGGCGAGCCCACGCCACTGGGGGCGGCGTTCATACGCACGCTGGGCATCTACCCGCCCGGCAGTTTCGTGCGGTTGGCCAACGACGAAGTGGCCGTGGTGGTCAAACGTGGGCGGCGCGCCAACACACCGCTGGTGTCCAGCATCGTGGGGCGCCAGGGCATGCCCCTGGGTGAGCCAGCCCCCCGCGACACCATGGAACGGCAGTTCGAGGTCAAGGGCGCCGTGCCTTTCGACGAAGTCCGTGTGGTGCTCAACCCGGTGCGGCTGCTGAGCCGCACATGAAGCACCCATGAGCCCCGCCGACACCGCCGCTGGCCTGCCGTATGGCGCATTGGCCGATCAGATCGAAGCGCTGCTGCGCGACCCCACGGTGGTGGTGCCACCGCGCTTGGTGCAGCCGCTGGCGGGCGGCGGCAGCCTGTTCGTGATGCCTGCCACCGACGCGCGTGTCGCCATCACCAAACTCATCACCTTTGTGCCCGACAACGGCGCGCGTGACCTGCCCGCCATCCAGGGTGATATCGTGGTGTTTGATGCTCAGGATGGGCGCCGGCTCACCGTGCTCGACGGCCCCACCGTGACCGCACGGCGCACGGCGGCGGTGTCTTTGTTGGCCGCACGCCACTTGGCGCCGCGCACCGATGGCCCCTTGCTCATCGTGGGCGCTGGTGTGCAGGGGCTGGCCCACCTGGAGGCCTTTCACGAGGGGCTGGGCGTGCGCGAGGTTCTGGTGGCATCGCGCAGCCCCGCCAGCGCCGACATCCTGGTGCGCCATGCGCAGGCATTGGGGCTTCTGGCGCGGCGTGTGGACGATGCCGATGCCGCGTTGGCCGACTGCCCCCTGGTGGTCAGCGCCACGTCGGCGCAAGTGGTGGCGCTGCGCGGCTTGCCCCGCAACGATGCCTTTGTGGCTGCGGTGGGGGCGTTCACGCCGCGCATGGTGGAATGGGCGCCCGAGGTTTGCCGGCAGCTCGCCCACACCGGCACCTTGGTGGTGGACACACGGGACGCTGACCACGAAGCCGGCGATCTATTGCAGGCGGGTTTGGACGTGGGCCCATTGCCCAGTTTGGGCGACGTGGTGCGCGGCGCCAGTGGCGCGCGCAGCGGCCCGGTGTTCTTCAAGAGTTGTGGCTGGGCGGGTTGGGATCTGGCCGCCGCACGCTGTGTGGTGGACGCCGCGCGTCACCCCTGACCCGCCCCCTCTCCATGCCTGGTGACATCACCACCCACGCTGTTGCGTGGGGGTGGCGAGCTCAGGGATTTTCCATCTGTTTGGCCATGGTTTTGCCCAGTTCAACGCCCCATTGGTCGTAGGCATGCACGCCCCACAGCGCGGCCTGGCAAAACACCTTGTGTTCGTACAAGGCCACCATCGCGCCCAGCGTGTGGGGCGTGAGCGCTTCCAGCCACAGGCTGGAATTGGGCACGTTGCCACGGAAGGTGCGGTGGTTGAGCATCTCGGCGATGTGTGCATCGCCCAGGCCGGCGGCGCGCAGCTCGGTTTCGGTGGCGGCGGCGTCGCGCCCCAGGGCCAGGGCTTGCGCCTGGGCATGGAGGTTGAGCAGGGCCACCCGGTGGTGTTCGGCCGCCAGGGGCAGGGGCGTGTCCTCGGACTCGACGCCGATGAAGTCGACCGGCACCCGGTGCTGGCCCTGGTGCAGCAACTGGAAGTAGGCGTGCTGGCCTTCGATGCCCAGGCCGCCCCAGACGATGGGGCCGGTGGCGACTTCGACCGGTGAGCCGTCCACGTGGGTGCTTTTGCCGTTGGACTCCATGTCCAGCTGTTGCAGAAAACGCGCGAAGTGGAACATGCGGCTGGCATAGGCCGCGATCAGGTGGGTGGGGCAGCCCAGAAAGTTGCGATTCCACACGCCCAGCAGCGCCATCATCAGCGGCATGTTGCGGGCGGGGGCGGCGCGCCAGAAGTGTTTGTCCATGGCGTGGCCGCCGGCCAGGAACTCGCGGAAGCGGTCGGGACCGATGGCGATGGCCAGCGGCAAGCCGATGGCCGACCACACCGAGTAGCGCCCGCCCACCCAGTCCCAGAAACCGAAGGTGTTTTCTGCGGCGTAGCCCTGGCCTGCCGAGATTTGGGGCGAGGCGGTCACGGCGATGAGGTGGGGCACCTGTTGTGCTTCGGACACCAGACCGTGGTCGGCCAACCAGCGCTTGACCGAAGCCGCCAGCGTCATGGTCTCTTGGGTGGTGAAGGTTTTGCTCTGCACCACAAAGATGGTCTGGTCGGGGTTGAGCCAGCGCAAGATGCTGTGCAGTGACCAGGCGTCGGGGTTGGAGATGAAGTGCACCCGCACGTCGGGGTCGCAGTAGGCGTCCAGCGCCTGCACGGCCATGCGTGGCCCCAGGTCGGAGCCGCCGATGCCGATGTTGACCACGTTGGTGATGCGCCGGCCCCGGAAGCCGCGCCACTGCCCGTTGCGTATGCGTTCGGCCGCGCCCAGGAAACGCTCCAGCTCGGCCTGCACCAAGTCTGAAATGTGCTCACCCCAGGGCGGTTGCGCCATGTGTGAACCCCGCAGGGCCACGTGCAGGGCCGCGCGGTCTTCGGTGAGGTTGATGTGCTCGCCCCGCGCCTGGGCCTGGGCCTGGGCCAGCACACCCGATTCCTGCGCCAGGTCCAGCAGCGCAGCCAGCACCTCGGGCGTGACCTGTTGTCGGCTCGCGTCCAGCCGCAGGCCCGCCACCTCGAACTGCAGGCTGGCGTGGCGCGCGTTGTGCCCGCCCGCGAGCAGCTCGCGCAGGTGGGGCAAGGGCTGGGACGCCAGCTGTTGCAGATGCACCCAAGCGGCGCGCTGCTGGGGGGGGACGAAGGTGGGTGTCATGCGTGATGCAAACAAAAAAGTGTGCGTGGCCTGGTGTGTTCAGGCAATGGCCCGTACGGCTTCGGTGGCTTCGCGCGCCAGCCGGGTGATGTGTGCCCAATCACCTGCGGCCACGGCCGCTGCCGGCGTGAGCCAGGAGCCACCGACCATGGCCACGTTGGGCAGGGCCAGGAACTGCGCCATGTTGGCCAGCGACACGCCACCCGTGGGGCAGAAGCGCAGGTCGGGCAGCGGGCCGCCCCAGGCCTTGAGCACCTCCACGCCGCCGAGCTGTGCAGCCGGGAAACACTTCATCAGCGTGAAGCCGGCGTCGCGCATGGCCATGGCCTCGCTCGGCGAGCCCACACCGGGGATGAAGGGCAGGCGGGCTTGCAACACCGCGTCGATCAGCGCGGGCGTGCTGCCGGGCGAGAGCGCAAAACGCGCGCCCGCGTTCAACACCTGTGCGACCTCGCTGGCGCGTGTCACGGTGCCGGCGCCCACCTGCATGGCGGGCACGGCTTTGGCCACGGCCTCGATGGCGGCTAGGCCGGCGGCGCTGCGCAGGGTGATCTCGATCACGTCCACGCCGCCGGCCAGCAGGGCCTCGGCCATGGGCACGGCCTGGGCCGGGTCGGTGACCACCACCACGGGCACCACGCGGGATTGGAAGGGGGGCAGAGAAGCAGGTGTGTTCATGGGGTTACCGGAGTGTGCCAGTTGTGGGGCAGTTCAATCATTTCCGAAGAGGGCGGAGGCGCCGTTTTCGGCCAGGCCCGCCTGGCGGCGGAACAGGCCAAACAGCTCGCGCCCATGGCCGTGGCCGTTGGCGCTCAGGTTCACCTCGGGCAGCGGGCGCTCGGTCAGCTCGGCCTCGTCCACCAGCACGTCCAGGGTGCCGGTTTCACAGTCCAGCAGCACCATGTCGCCGTTGCGAACGCGGGCGATGTGGCCGCCACACACGGCTTCGGGCGTGACGTGGATGGCGGCGGGCACCTTGCCCGAGGCGCCCGACATGCGGCCATCGGTGACCAGCGCGACCTTGAAGCCCTTGTCCTGCTGGATGCCCAAAATCGGCGTCAGCTTGTGCAGCTCGGGCATGCCATTGGCCTGCGGGCCCTGGTGGCGCACGATGGCCACAAAGTCGCGTTCCAGCTGGCCCTGCTTGAACAGATCGCTCAAGGCCTGCTGACTGTCCACCACCACGGCGGGTGCCAACACGCGCTGGTGTTCGGGCTTGACGGCCGAGGTCTTGATCACCGCACGGCCCAGCTTGCCTTGCAGGCGCTTGAGGCCACCGTCGGGCGTGAAGGGCGCGCTCACCGGGCGCAGCACCGATGTGTCGCCGGAGGTGGCGGGCGCGGCGCGCCAGGCCAGCTGGCCCTGGTCCAGCCACGGTTCGGTGGCGTAGCGCTGCAGGCCTTCACCGAGGAGGGTGCTCACGTCCGCGTGCAGCAGACCCACCGACAACAGTTGCCCGATCAGGAAGCCCATGCCACCGGCGGCGTGGAAGTGGTTCACGTCGGCTTTGCCGTTGGGGTAGACCTTGGCCAGCAGCGGCACCACGCTGGAGAGCTCGGCAAAGTCGTCCCAGTCGATGCGTATGCCGGCGGCACGCGCCATGGCCACCAGGTGCAGCGTGTGGTTGGTGGAGCCGCCGGTGGCGAGCAGGCCGACGATGGCGTTGACGATGGTTTTTTCGGTGACGATCTGGCCCATGGCGGGCGCGCGCAGCGCGCAGGCCACCGCGTGTTCGGTGAGTGCCGTGCGCAGCGGTGTGCCAGGGTTGACGAAGGACGAACCGGGCAACTGCAGGCCCATGATCTCCATCAGCATCTGGTTGGAGTTGGCCGTGCCGTAGAAGGTGCAGGTGCCCGCGCCGTGGTAGGCGGCTTCTTCGGCCGCCAGCAGGGCGGCGCGGTCTACCAGGCCTTGGGCGTACTGCTGGCGCACCTTCGCTTTCTCGTCGTTGGACAGGCCCGAAGTCATGGGCCCGGCCGGCACCATGACCACCGGCAGGTGGCCGAATTGCAGCGCACCGATCACCAGGCCGGGCACGATCTTGTCGCAGATGCCCAGGCACAACACGCCATCGAACACGTTGTGCGAGAGCGCCACGGCTGTGGCCAGCGCGATCACGTCGCGCGAGAACAGCGACAGCTCCATGCCCTCGTAGCCTTGTGTCACGCCGTCGCACATGGCCGGCACGCCGCCGGCCACCTGGGCGGTGGCGCCCAGCGTGCGCGCGGTGGCGCGGATGTGTTCGGGGTAGTGCTCATACGGTTGGTGGGCCGAGAGCATGTCGTTGTAGGCGGTGACGATGCCGATGTTGGGCTGGCGCTCCTGGTGCAGCACCAGCTTGTCGTTGCCGGGCATGGCCGCGAAGGCATGGGCCATGTTGGCGCAGCCCATCCCGGCGCGGTACGGCCCGGGCTTGCGCAGCCCGGCCAGGGTGGTCAGGTAGGTCGCGCGGCTGTCGCGGCTGCGCTCGACGATGCGCTCGGTCACACGCTGCAGCGCGGGGTTCAGAGAAGGGGTGGTGTCAGCCATGGCGAACTTTCGGCATTCAGGGGGCCGTCCACACATGGACGGGTGAGGGAGAGCGGTGGATCACCAGCGAGATGGGCAGGTCGGCCGTGGGCGCCACACAGGCGCGTTGAAACACCGCCTGTTTGACCTGGCCTTGCAGCGGCAGCACCAGGCAGCGCGCGGCCAGCAGTGTGGGCAGGGTGAGCGTGAGGCGGGCGTGGGGGGCGGTGCCCGGACGTGTCCAGGCCACCGGGTCGGTGCTGCTCAGCGCCACCTCCAGGCCTGGCGCGTGGGGGAACAGCGACGCTGTGTGGCCATCTTCGCCCATGCCCAGCACGGCCACGTCCAGCGGCCAGGCCAAGGATTGCAGCCGCTGGTTGGCGGTGGCGGTGAGGGTGGGCAGATCGGTGTCGGCGTCGAAGTGGGGCAGGGCGTCGAAAAACGGCAGCCAGCGTGCGGCGGCAGCTTCGCCTTGCAGCAGGTGCTGGCGCACCAGGGCGCTGTTGCTGTCGGGGTGGTCGGGGGGCACGCAGCGTTCGTCCACCAGCAGCACCGTCACCTGCGCCCAGGGCAGCACCTGTTGGCTCAGTTGCTGGAACAGCGGCACCGGCGATGTGCCACCCGATACCGCGAGCAAGGCCTGGCCGCGCTCGGCCACGGCACTGCGCAGGCGCTGGGCGATGTCGGCCGCCAGCGTTTGCGCGAGGTTGGCCGCGTCTGGGCAGCGATGGAGCGCGATGTTCACGGTGTCACTGCGCCTCGAACCACACCGCGCCTTCGCGTGCCACCAGGGCCGAGGCGGCAGCCGGCCCCCAGCTGCCGGCGGGGTAAGTCTTTGGACGTTCGCCCAACTGCTGCCAGCCTTCGAGGATGGGGTCGGCCCAGCGCCAGGCGGCCTCCAGTTCGTCGCGGCGCATGAAGTGCGTCAGGCGGCCTTTGATGACGTCGATGAGCAGGCGCTCGTAGGCTTCGGCGCGGCGTTCGGTGAAGGCCGATTGCAGGTCGAGGTTGAGGAAGACCGGGCGCATCTTCATGCCCGAGCCCGGCTCCTTGGCCATCATCTGCAGCTGGATGGATTCTTCCGGCTGCAGCGTGATGATGAGGCGGTTGGGGTGGGCCTGTGAGGGTTCGCCGGCGAAGATGGAGAAAGGCGGCTCGGAAAACTCGATGATGATTTCCGACTGCCGTTTCAACATGCGTTTGCCGGTGCGCAAAAAGAAGGGCACGCCGGCCCAGCGGCTGTTGTGCACCTGGGCCTTGATGGCCACGAAGGTTTCGGTCTGGCTGCCGGCGGGCACGTCGGCCTCGTCCAGGTAGCCCTTGACCTGGGCGCCATCAACCACACCCGCCGTGTACTGGCCGCGCACCGTGTCGCGCAACACGTCGGCCAGCTCGAACTTGCGCAGCGAGCGCAAGACCTTGAGTTTTTCGTCGCGCACGTCGTCGGGGTCGAGCGAGATGGGCGCTTCCATGGCCACGATGCACAAGAGCTGCAGCAGGTGGTTTTGCACCATGTCGCGCATGGCGCCGGTGTGGTCGTAAAAGCCCGCCCGTGTGCCCACGCCCACGGTTTCTGACACGGTGATCTGCACGCTCTTGATGGTGGGCGCGCGCCAGAGGGGTTCGAAGATGGCGTTGCCAAAACGCAGCACCATGAGGTTTTGCACCGTCTCTTTGCCGAGGTAGTGGTCGATGCGGTAGATCTGCTTTTCGCTGAAGTGCCGCGCCACCGCTTCGTTGATGGCCTGTGCCGAGGGGAGGTCGTGGCCCAGGGGCTTTTCCAGCACCACGCGGGCGTTGGCGTCGATCAACTGGGCCTCGTCGAGGTGGCGGCAGATGTCGGTGAACAGGCTGGGTGCCGTGGCCAGGTAGAACACCTTGGTGGCGCCGCTGCGGCAGGCGGCGCGCAGTCGCTGGTAGCCGTCGGCCACCGTGGCGTCCAGGCTCACGAAGTCCAGCCGCGCCAGGAAGCTGGCCCAGGCGTCGCGGTCCAGGGCGTCGCCGCCCACATGGGAGCGCGAGGTCTTGTCCACGAAGGCCACGTAGTCGTCGCGTGTCCAGTTGTGCCGGCCCACACCGATGATGCGGCAGTCGTTGGGCAGGCGCTGGTGCAGGTGGGCCATGCAGAGCGCAGGCAGCAGCTTGCGCCAGGCCAGGTCGCCGGCACCGCCGAAGATGACCATGTCCAGTGGGGGAGTGGGGGCGGTGCTCACAGGCGGTTGTCTCTCGTTGTTAATGTAACTATGTTACCAAAAAACGGAGATGATGGCCGGCGTGAGTTACATCTGATCGCCTGGATCGGGTTCGGGGGCTGGTTCCGTTGGCGACACGGTGGCTTGCAGCCACAGCGCAAGTGGCGCTGGCCGGGCAAAGTGGTAGCCCTGCATGGCCTGGCAGCCACTGGCACACAGGAAGTCGGCCTGGGCTTGTGTTTCCACGCCTTCGGCCACCACCCGCAGTTTGAGGTGGCTGGCCATGGACAGGATGGCGCGCACGATGGCGGCGTTGCCGGCCCCTGTGGGCACATCGTGCACAAAACCTTTGTCGATCTTGAGTTCGTACAAGGGCAGCCGCTGCAGGTAGGTCATGCTGGAGTAGCCGGTGCCAAAGTCATCGATCGAGAAGCGTATGCCCATGGCCACCAGTTCGGCCATTCGGGCCACAGTGTCGTCCAGGTGGTCGATCAGCAAGCCCTCGGTCACCTCAAACACCAGCGCATCGGCGGGTGCGCCAGTCTCGGCCAGTGCCTGACGCACCTGCGGCACAAAATCATCGGCGCGGAATTGGCGCGGGCTGACGTTGACTGACAGGGTCTGTCGGATGCCAGCGGCGTGCAGGCGCTGCAAGCTCTGGCAGGCTTGCTGGAGCATCCAGTGACCGATGGGCACGATCAGACCATTGGCTTCAGCCACCGGGATGAAACTCAGCGGCGACACGAGACCGCGCTTGGGGTGGCGCCAGCGCAGCAGCAACTCCGCGCCACACGGCTGGCCGTCGGCGTCCACCTGCGGCTGCGCATGGACTTCGAACTGACCCAGCTGCAGCGCCACCTTGAGGTCTTGTTCGATGGCCAGGCGCTCCTCCACCTCGGCCTGCATCTCGACCTGGAAAAACGCGGTGCGGTTGCGACCGCTGCCTTTGGCGCGGTACATGGCGGTGTCGGCCTCGCGCAGCAGGTCGTCCACGGCGGTGCCGTGGCGTGGGAACAGCGTCAGCCCGATGCTGCCGGTGGTGGAGTAGTGCACGCCTTCGATGTCGTGCGGGCGGTCCAGCTCGGCGCGCACCTTTTCGGCCACCGCCATGGCGCCACGCGCGGCCTGGTCGGCGTGGGTGCCCAGGTCACTGATGAGCACCACAAATTCGTCGCCACCCAGGCGGGCCACGGTGTCCTCGCCACGCAGCATCACCGCCAGGCGTTGGGCCACCTGTTGCAAGAGCGCGTCGCCCACCGAATGGCCGCGCGCGTCGTTGATGTGTTTGAAGTGGTCCAGGTCCAGGAACATCAGCGCGCCGAACTGGCCGGTGCGTTGCGCCGAGGCCAGTGCGTGGGTGATGCGGTCCACCAGCATGCGCCGGTTCGGCAGGCCGGTCAGGGCGTCGAAGTAGGCCAGCCGGTGGGTGTGTTCTTCGGTGGCCTTGCGCTCGCTGATGTCGGAGATGAAGCCGTGCCACAACACACTGCCGTCGGGCAGGCGTTCGGGTATGGCGTCGCCCAGCCGCCAGCGCTGGCCCTGCAGCGGCAGCACCACACGGAATTCGTGGTGCCACGGCGAAAGCTGCTGGGTGGACAGGTCGATGGAGGCCTGGAACGCCTCGCGGTCTTCGGGATGCACACGCGCCATCAACAGATCGGCGTTTTCGGTCACATCGGCAGCGTGGTGTTCCCAGATGGACCAGATGCCATCGCTGGCAAACGGCATGCTGACGTGCCCGTCGGGGTGGCGCTGGAACTGGTAGAGCACACCGGGCACCCGGCGCGCCAGGTTGTTGAGCAGGTCCAGGCTTTGTTTGAGCTTGAGCGCCCATTGCTCGCGCTCGCTGATGTCACGGAACACGAAGCTGGCCATGGGCTGGCCGTCGTCGTCGGTGTAAAGCACCGAGCTGGCTTCGACATCGAAGCGTTCGCCGTTGGCGCGGTACATGGCCACCACACCGCGCGCGCCGCCGTTGCGTTCGCGCTCCTGAAGCAAGGGCACCAGGCGCGGGTCGTTCAGGTCCAGCAGGATGCCGCGCGGCAGCACACAGATGTCGGCAGCGCTGCGTCCCAGCATCTGGCAGGCGGCGGGGTTGGCCGACAACACGGCACCACCGGGGCGCGTCTGCAACATGCCGTCCAGGCTGCTGTTGAACAGCAGTTCGTAGTTGGCCTGGGTGGCGCGGCGTTCGCGTTCGACGCGCCGCGTTTCGCTCAGGTCGGTGTTGGTGCCCGACAGGCGCACCGCGTGGCCTTTGTCGTCGCGCAGGATGTGACCACGCGACAGCAGGGGCAGGTAGTGCCCATCTTTGTGTCGGATGCGGAACTCGACCTGGTACTGGCTGCCCCGGCCCAGGGCGGCAGCGCGGAACTGGGCGGCGGCGTGTGCGCGATCGTCCGGGTGGATCATCGCCTCCCAGTCGTTTTGGTCGGTCGGGCGGTCGTGGTCGTGGTAGCCCAGCATGGTCCAGCCGCGCTCCGAGTTGAAGCGCTCCCCGGTGCGCAGGTCCCAGTCCCACCAACCGTCGTTGGCGCCCTTGAGCACCAGCTCCAGCCGGGTTTCGCGTGCCTGCATCTGTTGCTGCAGCAGGACCAGTTGGCGGTGTTGTTCGGTCTTGGCTTGCAGCGCCTCCTGCAACAGCCGGTTGTGGCGCCGCAGTTCCAGCTGGGCCATCACCTGGTGCGACAACACCTGCAGCGCATCGCGCTCGCCAGCGCCAAACTGACGCGGTTGGGTGTCGATCACACACAGGGTGCCCAACGCCTGGCCGCCGGGGGTGAGCAGCGGTGCACCGGCATAGAAGCGGATGCCGGGCGCGTGGGTGACCAGCGGATTGGCCTCGAAACGCGGATCGCTGCGGGCGTCTTCCACCACCATCACGTCGGGACCCCGTATGGCGTGGGCACAAAAGGCCTGTTCGCGCGGGGTTTCGCAGAAGTCCACCCCTACCCGTGACATGAACCACTGGCGGTGTTCGTCCACCAGCGACACCAGCGCCACCGGCACGCGAAAGAGCTGAGCCGCCAGCCGGGTCAGTTCGTCGAGTGCCTGTTCGGGGGCGGTGTCGAGCACCCCGTAGGCGCGCAGCTCATCGAGCCGGACAACTTCGGGGTCGTCGGCCGACGGCAATGGGCTGGGGTGGTCGGGCGGGATGGGCAGAACCATTCGTGTCGGAGGGTGGGGCGAACGTGGGCCGCAATGTCAAGGTTCTGGGAATGAAATTTTAACAATCGAGGCGTGTCTCCCCACCCGCTGGGCAATGCCCCTGCTCACGACCGGGTGTCGTCCGGTGGCAGGCTGGCGCTCCAGCGCTCGTTCCAGTGGGGCGCGTGTTCGCCCGGGTGGCCGCGCAGCGCGTCGATGTCGCGGCGCTGGCGTTTGGTGGGGCGGCCTTGTGTCAGCGCCAAGGCGGGTTCCGGGGCCAGGCGCCGCTGCTCGGCCTGGGCCAGGCGTTGGGCCACCGACGCCTCGGTTTCGCTGTACAGCAAGGCCGCCTGGGGGGCCGGCCCCCGGGTGGCGCTCAAGCCCAGCACCTTGACCGTGCGCAGCACCGGGCCTTGTGCAATCTCCAGTTCGTCATCGGCGTGCACCTCCCGCGACGGCTTGGTGTGGGCGCCGTTGAGGCGGACACGGTGTTTTTCGATCGCCTCGACGGCGAGCGCGCGGGTTTTGAAAAATCGGGCCGCCCAGAGCCATTTGTCCAGGCGAAGGCGTTCGGTCGATGGGGGGTGGGCAGGTGGGTTCATGGGTGTGGCGCCAGGGGCAGGCGCACGGTGGCGTCCAAGCCCACCACCTGGCCATGGTGTTGGCGGTTGTCGAGCGCCATTTCGCCGCCCAGCGAGCGGGTGATTTCCTGGCAGATGGCCAGGCCCAGACCGCTGCCACCGGGCAGGGCGTGGGCGTGCTGGTGGCGGGCAAACGGCTCAAACAGGTGCGCGCGCAAAGTCGGGGGTATGCCCGGGCCGCTGTCGGCGATGGTCAGTGCCGCGGTGCGCTCGTCGCGCAGCAGGCGCACTTCGAGGGTGGCGCCAGGCGGGATGTGTTTGATGGCGTTGTGCAGCAGGTTGCGCACCAGCTCGCGCAAGGCCCATTCGTGGGCGCGCACCGGGGCGGGCTGGATGTCGAGTGCGAAGTCGAGCTGGCGCTCGGCGATCAGCGGTGCCAAGTCGAGCGCCACGGCGCGCACCGCCTCGGCCCAGTCCAGCACAGGCGCGTCGTCCTGTTGGCGCAACTGCTCCACCTTGGCCAGCGAGAGCATCTGGTTGGCCAGTTCGGTGGCGCGGTTGACGGTGTGTTCGATCTCGCCCAGCGCGGTCTGGGGCTCCACGTCGCCGCGCCGAGCGGACTGCACCTGGGTCTTGAGGACGGCCAGCGGCGTGCGCAGCTGGTGGGCGGTGTCGCGCACAAAACGCTTCTGGTGGTTCAGCAGGTGGGCCAGGCGGGCCATGTGCTGGTTGGTGGCCTCGATCAGCGGGCGCACCTCGCGCGGCGCCTGTTCGGCCTGCAGCGGCGTGAGGTCGCTGTCGCTGCGCGCGGCCAGCGCGGCGCTCAGGCGGCGCACCGGGCGCGTGGCGCGTTGCACCACCAGCACCACCACACCGGCAATCACCGCCAGCAGCAGCGCCTGCCGCCAGAGTGTGTCCACCAGCATCTGGCGCGCCAGCGTGTGGCGCAGTTCCAGGGTTTCGGCCACCTGGATGGTGACCATGCCCTGGCCACCCGGGCCGGCCACGGGCTGCAGCAACACCGCCACGCGCACGTTTTCGCCCCGGTACTCGCCGTCGTAGAAGTCCACCAACGCGGCGTACAGGCTTTTGGTCGGCAGGGTGCCGCTCCACAGGGGCAGGTCTTCAAAACCCGACACCATTTCGCCCTTGAAGCCGCTGACGCGGTAGTAGAGGCGGCTGCGGTTGTCGGCTTCGAACGGTTCGAGCGCCGAGTAGGGCAGCGTGGCGCGCACCCGCGCGCGGTCGCCCTCGCCCACCAATTCCAGCGTCTCGCCAATGGACTTGGCGGTGGCCAGCAGGGTGCGGTCGTAAGCCGTGTCGGCTGCACGCAGGGCCTGGCGGTAGAGCACCGTGCTGTTGAAGAGCACCAGCAGCAGCACCGGCACCAGAATGCCCAGCATGAGTTGGCTGCGCAGCGAGCGCGCCTGCCACCAACACGACACCACATTCATGCCGGCGCCTTGAGCAAATAGCCCAGCCCACGCAGCGTGACCAGTTGCACGCCGGTGTCGGCGAGTTTTTTGCGCAGGCGGTAGACCACCACTTCAATGGCTTCGTACTGCACATCGCTTTCGCCCGGAAACACCAGCTCAAACAGCTTCTCTTTGGTGATGGCTTGGCCCGGCCGGGCCAGCAGGGCGCGCAACAAGGCCAGCTCGCGCGGCGCCAGTTCCATGGGCTGGTTGTGGTGGTAGACGGCCCCGCTGCCGGTGTCCACATACAAACCGCCCACCCGTGCCGGCGGGGCCACCGGCTCGGCCACGCTGCCGCCGCCCGCGCGGCGCACCAGGGCACGCACGCGGGCCTCCAGCTCATCAAGGTCGAAAGGTTTGGCCAGGTAGTCGTCGGCACCGGTGTTCAGGCCCAGGATGCGGTCGCCCACGGTGCCACGCGCGGTGAGGATGATGACGGGTGTGCGCAGCCCGGCGGCACGCGCCTGCGCCAGCACCTCCAACCCGTCCTGACCGGGCAGGCTGAGGTCGAGCAGCACGGCGTCGGGCCGGGTGCTGCGCCACAGGGCCAGCGCCTGCAAGCCGTCGTCGCAGGTGGCCACCGCCATGCCCTGACGCTCCAGCGCCCGTTGCAAGGTGGCGCGCATCTGGGGGTTGTCTTCGACCAGCAACAGCTTCATGCGACAACCATACCAGCGCCGCCCGGACCGTTGGCCATCCTAGGGTTTTCACTGACGGTCTGGACAGTGGACTGACAGGCAGCGCCGCCACCATCACGCCTGTCCCAAACCACAACAGGAGACTTCCATGCGTCGCGACACCTTCCTCAAGTCCCTGGCCGCCCTGGCCGCCAGCGGTGCCCTGCCCATGCAAGCGTGGGCCGCTGCCAACGTGAAGATGATGATTCCCGCCAACCCCGGTGGTGGTTGGGACAGCACCGGCCGTGCGCTGGGCAAGGCCCTGCAGGATGCCGCCGTGGCCTCGTCGGTCACCTATGAAAACAAGGGTGGTGCGGCAGGCGCCATCGGCCTGGCGCAATTCTTCAACGCCAGCAAGGGCGACCCGAACGCCATGATGGTGATGGGCGCGGTCATGCTGGGCGGCATCATCACCGGCAAACCGCCGGTGTCCATCACCCAGGTCACGCCCATTGCACGCTTGACCACCGAATACAACGTGTTCGTGTTGCCCGAGAACTCGCCCTTCAAGACCATGGCCGACGTGATCGCGCAGATGAAGAAGGACCCTGGCAGCGTGAAGTGGGGCGGCGGTTCGCGTGGCTCCACCGAACACGTGGCCGCAGCGATGATCGCCCGCGAAGTGGGCGTGGATGCGGCCAAGATCAACTACGTCCCCTTCCGTGGCGGTGGTGAGGCCACGGCGGCCATCCTGGGCGGCAACGTCACCGTGGGCGGCAGCGGCTACAGCGAGTTTCAGCAGTACATCGAGGCCGGCAAGATGAAGGCCATCGGCGTGACTTCGGGCGCCCGCCTCAAGGGCATCAACGTGCCCACCCTGAAAGAGCAGGGCATCAACGTCGAAATCGGCAACTGGCGTGGTGTGTACGGCGCGGCCGGCATCACCCCGGCCCAGCGCGATGCGTTGACCGAGATGATCGTCAAGGCCACCAAGAGCAAGGCCTGGGCCGAAGCCATCGAGAAAAACGGCTGGACGCCTGCCCTGCTGACCGGCAAGGCTTTTGACGAGTTCGTGGACCGCGACTTCGCGAGCCTGCGTGCCGTCATGGTCAAGTCCGGCATGATCTGACACCCGAGGAGGCCAGCATGGGTGAAGCACCGAACCGCGTGGAGCAGGCGGCCCTGCCTGAAGTCCTGATCGGCGTGGGCGTCCTGGCGCTGGCCGCCTTTCTGGCCTGGGGTGCCACCGGCATCTCGGCCGAAGCGGGCTACGCCGGCGTGGGCCCCAACTTTTTGCCCTGGGTGGTGTCGGCTGCGCTGGCCGCCTGTGGCGTCTGGCTGTTGTGGGAGGCCCGCACCGGCGGCTTCCGCGACCGCGAGCCCCCCTCGGGCGCCGACAAGGGCGACTGGCCGGCCTTTGTGTGGGTGTCGGCCGGCATTCTGGCCAACGCTGCGCTGATCACCACCGTGGGCTTCATCCTCAGCTGTGCCCTGTGTTTTGTGCTGGCCGTGCGTGGTCTGCGCCTGGCCGAAGGCAAGGGTGGCGGTGGCTGGCGCCAGTCCGTCAAGGACGCCATGGTGGGGCTGCTGATTGCCGCGCCTGTGTACTGGCTGTTCACCAAAGTGTTGGCGGTCAACCTGCCCGGCCTCACCTCCACCGGCTGGCTCTGAAAGCACCCCATGGATACCTGGAACCTGCTGATGGGTGGCTTTGCCACCGCCGCCACGCCGATCAACCTGCTGTGGGCCTTTGTGGGCTGCGCATTGGGCACCGCCATTGGCGTGTTGCCCGGCCTCGGCCCGGCCGTCACCGTGGCCATGTTGTTGCCCATCACCTCGCAGGTGGAGCCCACCGCGTCGATGATCTTTTTCTGCGGCATCTACTACGGCGCCATGTATGGCGGCTCCACCACCTCCATTTTGCTCAACACCCCCGGTGAGACCGGCACGATGGTGACCGCGCTCGAAGGCTTCAAAATGGCCAAAAGCGGGCGCGCCGGTGCGGCCCTGGCCACCTCGGCCATCGGTTCCTTTGTGGCCGGCACCATCGCCACCATTCTGGTCACGCTGGCCGCGCCGCTGATGGCGTCGTTCGCCGTCAAGCTCGGGCCGCCCGAGTACTTCTGCCTCATGCTGCTGGCTTTCACCACCGTGAGCGCGGTGCTGGGCCAGAGCACGCTGCGTGGCCTCACATCCCTGTTCATCGGCCTGGCCATGGGTGTGGTGGGCATAGACCAGATCACCGGCCAGCTGCGTTACGCCGGTGGCGTGCCCGAACTCATGGACGGTGTGGAAGTGGTGCTGGTGGCCGTGGGCCTGTTTGCGGTGGCCGAGGCGCTCTACAACGCCTTGTACGAAGGCCGCAGCGTGAGCCAGATGAACAAGATGAACAAGGCCCACATGACACGCGCCGAGTGGAAACGCTCGTGGCCGGCGTGGATGCGTGGCACGGTCATCGGCTTTCCCTTCGGCACCATTCCGGCCGGTGGCACCGAGATCCCCACCTTTTTGAGCTACGCCACCGAACGCAAGCTGTCCAAACACAAGGAAGAGTTCGGCTCCACGGGCGCCATCGAAGGTGTGGCCGGCCCCGAGGCTGCCAACAACTCGGCCGTGACCGCCACCCTGGTGCCGCTGCTGACGCTGGGCATCCCCACCTCGGTGACGGCGGCCATTTTGCTCAACGCCTTTCAGAACTACGGCATCAACGCCGGGCCGCAGCTGTTCCAGACCTCGTCCACCCTGGTGTGGGCGCTGATCGCCTCGCTCTACATCGGCAACGTCATGCTGCTGGTGCTCAACCTGCCCATGGTGGGCCTGTGGGTCAAGCTGCTCAAAATTCCCAAGGCGCCGCTGTACGCCGGCATCCTGATTTTTGCCACGGTGGGTGTGTACGGCATGCGCCAGAGCGCGTTTGACCTCTACCTGATGTACGGACTGGCTCTGGTGGGCGTGTTGATGCGCCGCTACGACTTTCCCATCGCGCCGGTCATCGTTGGCCTCATCCTGGGCCCGCTGGCGGAAGCGCAGTTGCGCAACGCCTTGTCCATCGGTTCGGGCAGCTGGACGGTGTTTTTCGAACGCCCGATGTCGCTGACCCTGCTGGTGGTGGTGGCCCTGGTGCTGCTGACGCCGCGCCTGCTGGCCTGGCACCGCCGGGCTTGATCTGGTCGAGTCAGCCCTGCGCTGCGGCCGGTGCCACCGAGGCGCCCTGGATGCCGTGGCGCTTGAGTGCCTCGGCCACAAAACCCGAGGTCTTCATCTCCTCCACAAAGGCGGCCAGGTAGGCTGAAGCGTCGGGGCTGCGGCCTTTGGGGCACCCCATGGCCTGCTGGATGACCATGAAGCGCCCGGGCAGCAGGCGGTGGCCAGGAAAACGCGACAGCTCCGCTTCGATCTGTTGTTTGACGCCTGCGGCCACATCGGCCTGTGTCTGCACAAACACCTCCACCACCGCAGGCGATGAAGGAGCGCGCTCGATGGTCGCGTGTTGGAGTTCTCGGCTGAGGAACAGATCGTAGGCGCTGCCCTGGCCCACAACCACGCGTGTACCCACGCGGTCCACCTCGTCGTTGTGCTGCAAGGGTGAGTCCTGGCGCACCAGGTAGCTGCCTTCGATCAACACGTACGGCGCGGTGAAGGCAATGCCTTTGCCGCGTGCGGGGTCCACCGCAAAGAAGCCAAAGTCGGCTGCCTCGGCGGTGACGCAGTCCACCGACTGGGCGGCGGTGTGGAACGCCAGCAGGTCGAGTTCCAGGCCCATTCGGTGCGCGAGTTCGCGTGCGATGTCGATGGACACGCCAACGGGCTCGCCGGAGGTGGCGTCACGTTTGGCCAGGATGGGGTTGCCCAGGTTGATGGCGGCGCGCAGGCGGCCGGTGGGGGCGAGTGCGGTGGTGGTTGGGCTCATGGTCGGTGGTTTGGGCGATGGATGTTGGGGCCTGACCGGATTGTGCGATAGGCCCGCTACCATGCACGCCATGCCCACCGGACCCGCCCCCGACACCCGCCTGCCACGCGACGCCCAGAGCATCCTGGAGCTGGCCGCGCGCTCCATGTTCGATCTGTTCGCCAATGCCAGCGAGGGCATGATGCTGGTGGACCGCAACGCGCGGGTGGTGTGGATCAACGACCAGTACCGCCGTTTTCTGCCCGCCCTCGGGTACGAACGTGAGGAAGATTTTGTGGGCCACCCGGTCTCCAGCGTGGTGCAGAACACGCAAATGCACCAGGTGTTGTCCACCGGCAAACCCATCCTCATCGATTTGCTGACCAACAAGGCTGGCACGTTTGTCGTGAGCCGCATACCTTTGCGGGATGACGGCGGCGAGGTGATCGGTGTCCTCGGCATCGTGCTGTTCGACCACCCCGAAACCACGCTGCAGCCGCTGATCACCAAGTTCGCCCGGCTGGAGCAGGACCTGAGCGATGCCCGCCGCGAGCTGGCCAGCCAGCGCCGCAGCAAATACACCTTTGCCAGTTTTGTCGGCAGCAGCCCGGCGGCGCTCGACGTCAAACGCCAGGCGCGCCGCGCTGCCTCATCCCACAGCCCGGTGCTGTTGCTGGGTGAAACCGGCACCGGCAAAGAATTGTTGGCACACGCCATCCACGCCACATCGGAGCGGGCGGGGCGCGCCTTTGTGGGCATCAACATCGCGGCCGTGCCCGACACCTTGCTGGAGGCTGAGTTTTTTGGCGTGGCGCCCGGTGCCTACACCGGTGCCGACCGCAAGGGGCGCGACGGCAAGTTCAAGCTGGCCGATGGGGGCACCCTGTTCCTCGACGAGGTGGGCGACATGCCCCCCGCCGTGCAGGCCAAATTGCTGCGTGTGCTGCAGGAGGGGGAGGTGGAACCGCTGGGCTCCAACAAGCTGGTGCGGGTGGACGTGCGGGTGGTGGCCGCCACCTCGCGCGACCTGCCGCAACTGGTGCGCGAGGGCCGTTTCCGCGAAGACTTGTTCTACCGACTCAACGTCTTGCCCATCCGCCTGCCGCCCTTGCGCGAACGCCGCAGCGACATCCCGCAACTGGTGGAGGTGTTGTGCGAAGACATTGCCGCGCGCAGCGGTGGCGTGCTGATGGAGTTGGCGCCCGATGCCCTGGCGCTGCTGCAGGCGCAGGCCTGGCGCGGCAACATCCGCGAATTGCGCAACGTGTTGGAGCAGGTGGCTTTGCGCACCGACGACCACCACATCGATGCCGCCATGTTGGCCGGGGTGTTGCGAACGGATGGGCTGACGCCGCTGGCGGTGCCCGAGCCCGTGCCAGTTCCCGGTGTGGTCGCGGAAGATGGCTTGTTGCGTCCCCTGTCTGAGCAGGTGGCCGAACTGGAGCGCAGGGCCATGCGTGCCGCCCTGGCGCAAACCGGCGGCAACCGTGCGGCGGCGGCCCGTTTGTTGGGCATGTCGCGGGCCAGCTTTTACGACAAACTGGTCATGTCTGAATAACAGACACATGTCTGTTATTCAGACAATAAATGCTGGATGTGATGTCTGAAAATCAGGCATGTCTTGTGCCGCCGGAGAAAATACCGTTGTGAATCAATGGCTTGTTCACCTGGCATGGCTTGTGCAACAGAGAGCGCAGGTGGCGGCTGCCGTCGCCCATTCCCACACAACGGAGACACACATGATTCAGACCACCCGTCGCCTGGCCGTCGTTGCCCTGGCCTGCGCTTCCACCCTGGCATTCGCCCAGTCCAAGGAAATCCGCATCGCCCACGTCTACAGCAAGACCGGCCCGCTGGAAGCCTACGCCAAGCAGACCCACGTGGGCCTGATGATGGGTCTGGACTACGCCACCGGTGGCACGATGACTGTGGGCGGCAAAAAACTGGTGGTCATCGAAAAGGACGACCAGGGCAAGCCCGACCTGGGCAAGAGCCTGCTGGCCGCCGCCTACGGCGACGACAAGGCCGACATCGCCGTGGGCCCCACCGCCTCGCCCGTGGCCCTGGCCATGCTGCCGGTGGCCGAGGAATACCGCAAGATCCTGCTGGTTGAGCCCGCCGTGGCCGACTCCATCACCGGCGACAAGTGGAACAAGTACATCTTCCGCACCGGCCGCAACAGCTCGCAGGACGCGATTTCCAACGCCGTTGCACTGGACAAGCCCGAGAACACCATCGTCACCCTGGCGCAAGACAACGCTTTCGGTCGCGACGGTGTGAAGGCCTTCCGCGAAGCGGTCAAGAAGGGCAAGCTGGTGCACGAGGAGTACCTGCCCGCCGCCACCACCGACTTCACCGCCGGCCTGCAGCGCGTGGTCGACAAGCTCAAGGACGTGCCCGGCCGCAAGTTTGTGTGGGTGGTGTGGGCCGGCGCCAATTCGCCCTTCAGCAAGTTCGCCGAGTTGGAGTTGAAGAAGCGCTACAACATCGAGCTGGCCACCGGCGGCAACATCCTGCCCGCCATGACCGCCTACAAGCAGTTCCCGGGCATGGAAGGCGCGGCCTACTACTACTTCGGCATCCCCAAGAACCCGGTGAACGAAGCCATGGTGGCCCGTCACTACAAAGAGTTCAAGAGCCCGCCGGACTTCTTCACCGCCGGTGGCTTCAGCGCCGCCATGGCGCTGGTGACCGCGCTCAAGAAAACCAACGGCGACGCCAAGGCCTCGGCCCTGATCCCGGCCATGGAAGGCATGAGCTTCGACACGCCCAAGGGCAAGATGACCTTCCGCAAAGAAGACCACCAGGCCATGCAGAGCATGTACCACTTCAAGATCAAGGCCGACCCTGCGTTTGCCTGGGGCGTGCCGGAACTGGTGCGCGAGATCAAACCGGAAGAAATGAATGTGCCGATCAGGAACAAGCGCTGAGCGCTTGTCCCCCCGCGCCGCGCCCTAGGGGGCGCGTCACCCCCCAGAGGGGGGCAATGCCAGCAGACCGGCGGAGCCGGATCTGCGGCATTCCCGGTTAACACACGCGCTCCGGAAGCGCTCCTTCTATGCTTGAAACACGCGATCTCACGGTCCGCTTTGGCGGGCACGTGGCGGTGAATGCTGTGTCCTGCGCGTTTGCGCCGGGCACGCTGACCGCCATCGTTGGCCCCAACGGCGCGGGCAAGACGACCTACTTCAACCTGATCTCGGGGCAGATCAAGGTCTCAGCCGGCCGCGTGGCGCTGAACGGCCAGGACCTCACGCCGCTGGGCGCGGCAGCCCGTGCCCAGGCGGGCCTGGGGCGCGCGTTCCAGCTCACCAACCTGTTCCCGCAATTGAGTGTGCGCGAGAACGTGCGCCTGGCGGTGCAGGCCCGTGCGGGTGCGGGGCTCAACCTCTGGCGCATCTGGAGCGACCGGCGCGACCTGCTGGAAAAAACCGACCGCGTGCTCGAAGCCGTGGCCCTGGCCGACAAGCGCGATGCGCTGGCCGCCAGCCTGCCGCACGGCGACCAGCGCAAGCTGGAGGTGGGCATCCTGATGGCGCTGGAGCCGCAGGTGTTCATGTTCGACGAACCCACCGCCGGCATGAGCGTGGACGAGGTGCCGGTCATCCTCAACCTCATCCGTCAGCTCAAGAACGACAAGACCAAAACCATCCTGCTGGTGGAGCACAAGATGGATGTGGTGCGCGAGCTCTCGGACCGCATCATCGTGTTGCACAACGGCGAGCTGGTGGCCGATGGCGAACCCGAAACCGTGATCGCCTCGCCCGTGGTGCAACAAGCCTACCTGGGCATCAGCCCCGAAGAAAAGGAGGCTGTATGAACCCCCACACTCCACCGCTTCGCGGGTCGTTGCCCCCCGAGGGGGCTGATCCGGCTTGGGGCGGCCCAGCGCCGGATCGCATGAACACCAACAACCTGCTGACGCTCCAGGGAGTGCACACCCACATCGGGGCGTACCACATCCTGCACGGCGTGGACCTGCACGTGCCCGCCAACCAGCTCACCATGCTGCTGGGCCGCAACGGCGCGGGCAAGACCACCACGCTGCGCACCATCATGGGCCTGTGGCACGCCAGTCAGGGCCGCATCACGTTGGCTGGTCAGGACATCACCCAGCAGCACACGCCCGACATCTCGCGCAGCGGCGTGGCCTACGTGCCCGAGAACATGGGCATCTTCGCCGACCTCAGCGTGAAGGAAAACATGTTGCTGGCCGCACGCGGCGCGCGCTCCATCGACGACATCGACACGAAGCGGCTGGAGTGGATCTTCGATCTGTTCCCCGCGATGAAGAAGTTCTGGAACCACCCGGCGGGCAAGCTCTCGGGCGGGCAAAAGCAGATGCTGGCGGTGTCGCGTGCCATCGTCGAGCCGCGCCAGTTGCTGCTCATCGACGAGCCCAGCAAAGGCCTGGCGCCGGCCATCATCCAGAACATGATCGCCGCCTTCAAGGCGCTCAAAGAAGCACAAACCACCATCCTGCTGGTGGAGCAGAACTTCAACTTCGCACGCCAACTGGGCGACAGCGTGGCCGTGATGGACGACGGCCGCGTGGTGCACAGCGGCCGCATGGCCGAACTGGCCGAGGACGAGGCGCTGCAAAGCCGCCTGCTCGGCCTCTCGTTGAAAGCACATCAATGACAACCGATTTCGACTACAAGCCGCTGCTGCTGGTGCCGTTGCTGGCGCTCATCGCCTTGCCGCTCACGGGCAGCGCCTCCACCTGGCTCACGCTCACCGTGGCCGGCCTGGCCATGGGCATGATCGTGTTTGTCATCGCCTCCGGCCTCACCCTGGTGTTCGGCCTCATGGACGTGCTCAACTTCGGCCACGGCGTGTTCATCGCGCTGGGGGCTTTTGTGGCCACCTCGGTGTTCGCGGCCATGGGCACGTATGTGGAGGCCGACAGCTTCTGGCTCAACATGTTGGCCTTGTTGCCGGCCATGTTGGTGGCCATGGCGGTGGCGGGCGCGCTGGGTTATGTGTTCGAGCGTGTCATCGTCAAGCCGGTGTACGGCCAGCACCTCAAGCAGATCCTGATCACCATGGGCGGCATGATCATTGGCGAGGAGCTGATCAAGGTCATCTGGGGCCCACAACAAATTGCCATGCCGCTGCCGGTGTCCCTGCGCGGCGCCTTCATCTTCGGCGAGGCGGCGGTGGAAAAGTACCGCGTGCTGGCCGTGCTGGTGGGCCTGCTGGTCTTCCTCGCCATGGTCTGGACGCTCAACCGCACCAAGGTGGGCCTGCTGATCCGCGCTGGTGTGCAGGACCGCGAGATGGTCGAGTCCCTGGGCTACCGCATCGTGCGCCTGTTCATCGGTGTGTTTGTGGCGGGCAGCGCCTTGGCCGGTCTGGGTGGTGTGATGTGGGGCCTGTACCAGCAGACCGTCATCCCGCAGATGGGCGCGCAGGTCAACGTGCTCATCTTCATCGTCATCATCATCGGCGGCCTGGGCTCGACCACGGGCGCACTGATCGGCGCGCTGCTGGTGGGCCTGATGGCCAACTACACCGGTTTTCTCGCGCCCAAGGTGGCGCTGTTTTCCAACATCGCGCTGATGGTGGCCATCCTGTTGTGGCGCCCCCAGGGTGTGTACCCCGTTGCGAACCGTTGAAGAGAGGCCTCAGATGTTTTCAAGAATCCTCTCCCACGACCTGCCGCGCAGCCGCTGGCTTGCATTGATGTTGGTGGGTATCGTGCTGGGCCTGGCATTTGCGCCTTTTCTGTTCACCGGCGTCAAGTCCATCAACGTGGCGGCCAAGGTGCTGATTTTCATTTCGCTGGTGGTGAGCTTTGACCTGCTGCTGGGCTACACCGGCATCGTGAGTTTTGCCCACACCATGTTCTTCGGCATTGGCGCTTATGGCCTGGCGATTGCGCTCAATGCCATGGGCCCCACCTGGGGCGCCATCGCGCTGGGCACGGTGTCGGCGCTGGCCATCTCGCTGGTGTTGTCGCTGGTGATCGGGCTGTTCTCGCTGCGGGTGCGTGCCATCTTTTTCGCCATGATCACGCTGGCCGTGGCCTCGGCCTTTCTCACACTGGCCTCGCAGCTGTCGGACATCACCGGCGGTGAAGACGGCCTGAGCTTCAAGGTGCCCGAGCTGCTGACGCCCGGCTTCGCGCTGATGGAAGACGACTGGGAAGGGCCCTTTGGTGCGGTGGCCTTCAATGGTCGCTTCATCACCTACTACCTGCTGTTCGCGGTGGTCACGGGCATGTTCCTGGTGATGCTGCGCATCGTGAACTCGCCCTTTGGCCGCGTGCTGCAGGCGATCCGCGAGAACGATTTCCGCGCCGAGGCCCTGGGTTACCGCACCGTGGTCTACCGCACGCTCTCCAACGTGTTGGCGGCGTTGTTCGCCACCCTGGCGGGCTGCCTGCTCGCGCTCTGGCTGCGTTACAACGGGCCCGACACCTCGCTGTCTTTCGAGATCATGCTGGACATCCTGCTCATCGTTGTCATTGGCGGCATGGGCACGCTCTACGGCGCCATCCTGGGCAGCACCCTGTTCCTGCTGGCGCAAAGCTACTTGCAGGATTTGCTGCGCCTGGCCGGCAGCGCCACCGAGGGCCTGCCGCTGCTGCCTGCCTTGCTCACACCCGACCGCTGGCTGCTCTGGCTGGGCCTGCTGTTCGTGTTGTCGGTCTACTACTTCCCCACGGGCATCGTGGGGCGGCTGCGTGACCGCGCCAGGCGCTGAACCGTCCCCATTCACACAAGAGGTGACATCGGATGAACCAGAAAAAAACATGGGTCCGCATGGCCCCGGCCGCGCTGGCTTGGCTGGGCCTGAGCGCCTGCGGCGGAGGCGACACCGCCCTCAATGTGAAACCTGCCTGGCTGGGCCAGGTGGCTGCCGCCAGCCTGGACGGCAACAGCGATGACCTGTTGACCGCAGGCCTGGGTAAAAGTGGCCTGGCCGCGCCGCTGGCGCCTGCCTACGCCGACCCGCTGGCGCCCACGGCTGCCGAACTGCGCCGCACCGCCATCCACACCAACTACCGCGCGCTGGTGGACATGACCGAAGCCGGTGGTTACGGCGTGTTCTACGGCCCCAACGTGCGGGCGGATGGCACCGTCACCACCGACGAAGGCAAGATCGCCGGCCGCGAATACCACGCCTTTGCCGACGATGGCACCGGTCGCCTCAACGTGGGCCTGATGGTGCAGGTGCCTGCCAGCTTCAACCCGGCCAAGCCCTGCATCATCACCGCCACCGCCTCGGGGTCGCGCGGGGTGTACGGCGGCATTTCCACCGGCGAATGGGGCCTCAAGCGCGGCTGTGCCGTGGCCTACACCGACAAGGGCACGGGCGCGGGGCCGCACGACCTGCAGAACGACACCGTGCCGCTGATCGACGGCACGCGCAGCAGCGCCACCGCAGCCGGCAAAAACGCCGCGTTCAACGCCGGCCTGTCGGCCACCGAGCTGGCCGCCTTCAACACCGCCACGCCCAACCGCTTTGCCTTCAAGCACGCCCACTCCGGCCAGAACGTTGAAAAGGACTGGGGCCAGAGCACGCTCAAGGCGGTGGAGATGGCTTTTTATGTGCTGAACGAGCAACTCGGTGAGCGCGACCTGCTGGGCCAGCGCTTGCAGACCTTCCGCCCATCCAACACCCTGGTGATCGCGTCCAGCCTGTCCAACGGCGGTGGCGCCGCATTGGCCGCAGCCGAGCAGGACAGCAAGGGCCTGATCGATGGCGTGGCGGTGTCCGAGCCTGCCGTGGAGCTGCCCGCCAACCACGGCGTGACCGTGCAGCGCGGCAACACCCCGGTGGCCGTGGTGGGCAAACCGCTGGTGGACTTCACCACCTACGCCAACCTCTACCAGGCTTGTGCGTCGCTGGCGCCTTCGGTAGCAGGTGGCCCGTTCGCTGGCGCGTTTGCCGCCGGTTTTGCCAGTGCCGCTTTCCCGGTGGCCCCCAACCGCTGTGCGGCCCTGAAGGCCCAGGGCCTGCTGAGTGCCGACACCACCGCCGCCCAGGCCGAGGAGGCGCTGGGCAAGCTGCTGGCCTATGGCTGGGAGGCCGATGCCTCGGAGCTGCACCCGTCGCACGCGGCTTTTGAAGTGGCCCCAGCGGTGGCCACCACCTTTGCCAACGCCCACGCCCGCGCACGGGTCAGCGACAACCTGTGTGGCTTCAGCTACGCCGCCACGGCAGCGACCGGGGGTGTCACCACGCTGGCACCGGCCTCGCTGGCCGGTATGTTTGCCGTGGGCAACGGCGTGCCGCCCTCCACCGGCGTGAACCTGGTCAACAACAATGGCGCGTTTGGTCCGGCACGCGACTTCCTGTCCTTCAACGCACAAGGTGTGGCCGACTGGAACCTGGACGGTGCGCTGTGCCTGCGCAACCTTGTCACCGGCTCCGACGACTGGGCCAAGCGCCTGCAAGCCGGTGTGGACGAAGCGCGCCGCAATGGCAACCTGCGTGGCAAGCCGGCCATCATCGTGCACGGCCGCAACGACGCGCTGCTGCCCGTCAACCACACCTCGCGCCCCTATGTGGCGCTCAACCGCAAGGTGGAAGGCAGCGGCAGCCGGCTCAGCTACGTGGAGGTGACCAACGCCCAGCACTTCGACGGCTTCATTGGTCTGCCCACCGTGCTGCCGGGTTACGACAGCCGCTTTGTGCCGCTGCACGTCTACCTCAACCGCGCGCTGGACGCCATGTACGCCCACCTCGACAGCGGCGCGGCACTGCCCCCCAGCCAGGTGGTGCGCACCGTGCCACGCGGTGGCACGCCGGGTGCGGCGCCCGCGCTCACGCCCGCCAACCTGCCCGCCATCGCCACCCAGCCCGCTGTGGCCGACCGCATCGTGGTGGGCAGTGGCAGCGTGGCCGTGCCCGACTGAGCCCCACCGTTTCCCTACTTCTGAACAAGGCAGCCCCATGTCGCCCGAGTCTCGTTACCTGACCTGCGAAGGCCGCGAAATCCACTTCATGGAGTGGGGCGCGCAGCACACCGACACCGTGATCGCCTGGCACGGTCTGGCCCGCACCAGCCGCGACATGGACGAGCTGGCCGAGCACCTCAGCACCCGCTACCGGGTGATCTGCCCCGACACCATTGGCCGGGGCCTGAGCCAATGGAGCCCGCAGCCCGAGAAGGAATACAACCTGGCCTTCTACAGCCGCCTCGCGGTGGCTTTGGTGGACCAGCTCGGGCTGCAGCGCTTTCATTGGGTGGGCACGTCCATGGGCGGTGCCATTGGCCTGGTGTGCGCGGCCGGGCCGCTCAAGGGGCGCATCACGCGCCTGGTGCTCAACGACATCGGCCCCAAGCTGGCGGATGCCGCCATCCAGCGCATCCGCAGCTACGCCGGCAGCCCGCCCGCCTTTGACACGGTGGGCGAGTTGGAAGCCTATTTCCGCACCGTGTACAAGCCCTATGGCTGGCTGAGCGACGCGCAGTGGCGCCGCCTCACCGAAACCTCCACCCGCCGCCTGCCCGATGGCCGCGTCACCCCCCACTACGACCCGGCCATGGTGCAGCAGTTTGTGCACCACCCCACCGACTACGACCGCTGGGACGATTACGAGCGCATCGACGTGCCGGTGCTGTGCCTGCGCGGCGAAACGTCCGATCTGCTGCTGGCCGACACGGCCGACGCCATGCGCGAACGTGGCCCACGCGCGCTGGTGGTGACCGTGCCCGGTTGTGGGCATGCGCCGGCCCTCAACGTGCCGGACCAGCTGGACCTGGTGACGCGGTTTTTGGCCGGCACACACTGAGAGCCTGAGCGTTTTTCTCGGCCGGTCTGCGGCGGGTGTTGTATGCCGTCCGATGCCGGTGGGTGGACGCGCCGGTATTTGCTGTCTTGCGCGGCCAGCCGTGGTTTCAGCCTTGCAGGCTCCAGGTCATGCGCATTGCTGGCCGCTGGCTGTACGCCGCATACCAGGCGGCCACTTGTGGGGAGCGGTCGCGCCAGCCGATGTCGGGGAAACGCAGATCCAGGTACCACAGCGCACAACCCACCGCGATCGTGCCGATGTCGACCCTGTCGACAAGATTTTGCGGGGCAACGTCGAGCGCCGCCAGCGACGTGTGGACTTTGTCGAGTTGTGCGGTCTTCCAGTCGGCCCACTGGTATGGCTCGGGGCGGGCCACGTCTTCGTAGCGTGCCAGCAGGGCGGCGTCGAGCATGCCGTCCCCTAAGGATTGCAGCGTGAGAGTTGCCCAGCGTTGCGGACCGCTCGGAAACAAAGTGCCTTTGGCCAGGTCGTTGAGGTACTCGCAAATCACGCGGCTGTCGTACAACGACTGCCCGCTGTCTGTGAAGAGGGTTGGTACCTTGCCGAGCGGATTGACAGCAATGATCTCGCGGTCGCGGTTGACCGGGTGGGCGTTCGACGGAAGCAGCTGGATTCGATCGTTCAAGCCCAGTTCCATGCCAGCAACCAGGCATTTGCGAACGTAGGGCGAAAAGGGTGAAAAAAGAATCTTCATGGTGTTGTGTTTTAAGCAGGTTGACGGGCCAGGTGGCGCGCGGCGATCCAGCCAAAGGTCATGGCTGGTCCCAGGGTGATGCCGGGTGCCGGGTATTGCCCGCCCATCACCGAATGCATGTCGTTGCCGGCGGCGTACAGCCCGGTGATCGGCTGGCCTTGGGTGTCCAGTGCTTGAGCATTTTCATTGCAGCGGATACCCAGCGCGGTGCCTATGTCGCCGGCATACACCTTGACCGCATAGAACGGTCCCTGGTGCAGCGGCCCCAGGCACGGGTTCGGTCGGTGTTCGGCGTCACCGAGGTACTGGTTGTAGGCCGTGCTGCCCTTGCCAAAATCCTCGTCGTGACCGGTTTCGGCCCAGTGGTTGAAGCGCTCGGCCGATCGCGCCAGCGCCGCAGCCTCGATACCCAACTGACTGGCCAGTGCGGCCAGACTGTCGGCTTTGAAGAGATAGCCGGCGCGGACCAGGTGCTCCCGTGGGCGCCCGCCCGGCAACGCCAGCCCCAGGCCCCAGCGTTCCATGAAAGGGCTGTCGCAGAGTAGGAAGGCTGGAAAGGTTGGCACGGTCTTGTTCGAGCGGTACATGCCGTTGACAAACTCGTGGTACGAGGTCGATTCGTTGACGAAGCGTTCGCCCGCACCATTGACCGCCATCAGCCCCGGTTTGGCGCGATCCCATACCAGGTGCGGGTAGCGCAGTTCACTGCCATCAGGGCGTTTGAGAATCGACACGGGGGTCCAAAACGCTGGCGACACATGGCCGCTGCCCAGGGTGGCGCCCACCTCGCGAGCAAGCTGGATGCCGTCTCCGCTGTTGCCCTGCGGCACCATCGACCACGGGCCGGTGGGTTTCGGGTAGTGGGCCTGCCGCAAGCTGTCGTTCCAGGGAAAACCGCCCGTGGCCACCACCACGCCTCGCCGGGCATGGATCGACACAGGCTGGCCATCGCGGACCACGGTCACTCCGACCACACGGCCAGCCTCCAGGTGCAATTGACGCAACGGGGCATTGAGCCAATAGGGGACGCCTCGGTCGAGCGCGCTTTTGAACAGGCGCGCGGCCAATGCGTTGCCCAGCACCAACCGCGTGCCGCGGTGGTGACCTCGAAGCCGATCAGCAAAGTAGCGCAACACCAGCTTCATGCCTTCGCGCCAGGATTTGAAAGAGCGCGTGACCGCCAGCAGATGTTTGGCATCGGTCATGGTGATCATCATGCCGCCGAGCACCATGAACTCGGGCAGCGGGTCCCGCAGGTTGCGGAAGTGTTGGTCCAGTAGCCGGCCGTCGAACATCAGCGGGTCTAACGAACGGCCGCCCAACGCTGCGCCTTCCCGGTCCGGGTAGTAGTCGGGTGAATAGGTGCGGGCCGCAAGCTTGACCTCAGTGTGTGTCTCAAACCACGCGACCATCGCCGGCGCGGCGTCGAGAAACGCGTTCTGCATCGCCAGTGGCGCCGCCTCACCCACCACGTTGCGCATGTAGGTGCGCACCCGCTCGGCGGTGTCCGGATGGCCTACCTGCGCGGTCTGGGCGTTCAGCGGCGCCCACACCGCGCCACCAGAGACCGCCGTGGAGCCACCGACGCGATCGGTCTTCTCGACGACCAGCACTTTCAAGCCTTCTGCGGCGGCGGTGACGGCTGCTGAAAGACCGCCCGCACCCGACCCCACCACCACGACGTCGTATTCAGCGTCCCATGTTCGCGGCGTCATGAGGTGGTGCCTCCAAGCGATTTACCACCATCGACAAAAAGTACCTGTCCGGTGATGAAGCCGGTTTGCGGTGACACCAGAAAGGACACCGCCTGAGCGATGTCCTCTGGCCGACCGGCCTGCCCGGTCGGCTGCAGGGCCAGCTGTGCGGCGAGGCGCTCAGGCGTGAGCGCGCGCAGGATGGGCGTGTCGATCAGGCCGGGCGCGATGGCGTTGACCAGGATGCCACGGGGCGCCAGTTCCATGGCACTGGCGCGGGTGTAGCCCACCAGCGCCGCTTTGGACGCCACATAGTGTGGGTGGTTCTTCGCACCGAGGTAGGCGCGCGAGGCGATGTTGACGATGCGACCACCGTCCGGCATGGTGCGCACGCTCTCCTGCGTCAGCGTCGCTACCGCGATCAGGTTGACCTCGTAGGCGCGGCGGAAGTCGGCGTTGCTGACGTCCAAAAACTTGCGCTCGTCGAAGATGCCGGCGTTGTTGACCAGCGCGCTGATCGGACGCAGTCCACGCACCAGGGCACGCACGGCGGCCTCGTCGGTGAGGTCGACCACGTGGGCGGAAACGGTCAGTCCCTGGTCACGCAGGCGCGCGGACTCTTTTTGTGTCAACTCGGCGTTGCGGTCCACGAGCGCCACCTCGAAACCGTCGCGCGCCAGGCGTTCGACCGTGGCCAGGCCCATGCCGCTGGCGCCGCCCGTGACCAGGGCCAAAGGAAGTTGTGTCATGTTTGTCTCAAGCGGAAAGGAAACCACCGTCCACCGGCAACACCACGCCATTGACGTAGCTGGCCATGGCGGACGCCAGGAAAAGAATCGGGCCGACGACCTCGGCCGGCTCGCCCCCGCGTGCCATCGGCGCACGGTTCATGAACCAGTCGGTACCGCCCGGTGTGTCTAGCTGCGGGCGAACCATCTCGGTCAACATCAGACCAGGTGCCACCGCATTGACGCGCACCCCGTGCGGCGCCAGTTCGCGTGCACTCACCTGGGTGAAGGAGCGCACCGCGCCTTTGGACGCCACATAGGCCGGCGTTGAAATTCCGCTGGCGAACGATACGATGGACGCCAGGTTGACGATGTTGCCGCGTGTGCGCTTGAGTGCCGGAATGAAGGCGTGGGTGACGTTGAACACCCCGTCGAGGTTGACCCGCATGATGCGATCCCACAACTCGGGTGCCTGCGGATCGTCCAGCTTGCCACGGCCGGAGATACCGGCGTTGTTGACCAGCACGTCGATCGCGCCGATGCGCGCTTCGATGTCAAGTGCCCACGACGCCGTGGCTGTGCGGTCGGTCACATCCACCGCCTCGGCCCATGCCTGACCGCCGGCGGCAACGATGCGACCAGCTACCTCGGTGGCCCGTTCCAGTGAGATGTCGGCCACGATGACACGTGCACCTTCGCGTGCAAAGCCCTCGGCAATCGCCGAGCCCAGGCCACCGCCGGCACCTGTGATCAGGGCCAGCTTGTTGTGCAACAGATTCATGGTGTTAAGAAGAGAATGAATAAATCAGATGCTTGTGGCGCCGCCGAGTGAACGCCCACCGTCCACCAGCAGCGTTTGGCCGGTGATGAAGTCGGCTTCGGGTGCCGCCAGGAAAACCACAGTGCGGGCGATGTCGGCCGGTGTGCCCAGGCGCCCCAGAGGCTGTAGGGCGCGCAGCCCATCGAGGTTGGTGTCCGAACGCGCCTTGAGCATGTCCGTCTCGATCACGCCGGGCGCCACGGCATTGACCGTGATGCCCTGCGGCGCCAGTTCCAGCGCCATGGCGCGGGTCAGGCCCACCACTGCCGCCTTGGATGCGACGTAGTGCGGGTAATGACGCGCACCCAGCATGGCACGCGAGGCCAGGTTGACGATGCGCCCGCCCTGCGGCATGCGTCGCGCCACGGTGCGCGAGAGCGTGAACATGGCCACCGTGTTGACTTCGTACATGCGGCGGAAGTCCGCCGCATCAACTTCGAAAAACGGCTTGACCTCAAAGATGCCGGCGTTGTTCACCAGCACCGACAGCGCCGGTAAGCCACCTACCAGCGCAGCCACCGCATCTTCATCTGTGATGTCCAGCGTGTGCCCGTGGGCGGAAAAACCAGCATCGCGCAAGGCAAGTTCGGCAGTGCGCACGCCGGCCGCGTTGCGGTCGAGCAGGTGCACCACATGGCCGGCTTGAGCCAGCTGGCGGGCGATTTCCAGCCCTATGCCTGCGGCAGCGCCGGTGACCAGGGCGTGTGAAGCGAGGGGGGGTGTGGCCATGGGGATTTCAAGCCAAGCCGGCACGTCATTGGCGTGCCGGCTTGGGGCAGTTTCAGGTGAAGATCAGAGCCCGAACTTGGCCGGATCGAGCTTGCTGTAAAGGTTGTCGTGGAGCACCTTGTAGACCGCATCGTCGCTGTTGCGGTCCACGCCCTTGAGCAGGCCTTTCCACTTGGTTTCCAACTCGAGGTAGGCCTTGATCAGGTCGGTCGGGTCGGCGATCTTGCGCGATTCCATCGATGCCTTGGGCAGGTTGTCGATGGTCTGTTTGTTGTAGGTGGCCAGGCGCGCCTTCAGATCGGCTGACGGCTCCACCAGTTCGAGACCGCGCTTGCGTGCGCCGTCCAGCGCCTCCTGCACGCTCTTGTGATAGGCCACCTGGGCACGTGCGGTGGCTCGGGCCATGGTGTCGAGCAACATCTTGCGTTCGGAAGGCTTGAGGCCTTTCCAGAAGTCCGGGTTGTAGATGTAGTTGGCCCCCACCACCACGCCCATTGGCAGCAGGGTGACGGACTTGGCTACTTCCCAGAGCTTGGCGCCTTTGTCCAGCATGGACGGGTCGCTCATCGAGCAGTCAATGGAGCCGCGTTCGATGCCCGAATAGATGTCGGGCGAAGGGACCGACACCGGCACCGCGCCGATGGCTTTGACCCATTCTGACTGTGCGCCACCGGCGGTGCGGATCTTCAGTCCCTTGGTGTCGTCGAGTTTGCGGATCGCTTTGCCACAGATGAAGTTGTACACCGGGGTCGAATAACCACCACCGAACACGCCGCCATTCTTCTTCCACTCTGCTTGCAGCTTGGGGTGTGTCATGGCGAGTTCGGTGTAAGCGAAAGCCGCTGCGATGTCGTCGTCGGACACGAAAACCAGGTCATTGACGACGTTGTTCAGTGGGAATTCAGCTGGCGTGTAGGCGGGATAGACGATGCCGACCACTGCCACGCTGTCGCGGATGCCCTGCATGGTGGAGCGGGCCGGCACCAGTGAACCGTTGGAGTGCACCTCGAACTTTAGTGTGCCGTTGCTGGCCTTGGCCACGTCGGCCGCCCACTGCTGGTAGGTGACGTCGTTGAGGATGTGCACCGGTGCCATCCAGTTGGTGGCCATGTGGGCCTTTTGCGCCAGCGCGGCGCCCGAGACAGCGCACAGCGCGGCCAAGGCAATGACGTGTTTGACAGATTTCATGGTGTCTCCATTGGGTTGGGGTGAAAACGAAAGCGTTGATGACATGCCGGTGCTACTTGGCCAGCAGGTCGGGCAGCCACAGGCTGATAACAGGAAACGCGATCAGCAGGCCGAGGGTGACGAGGTCGGCCAGAATGAAACCGCCGACACCACGGAAGATGGTGCCGAGCTGGATGCGGTCACCTAGTGAGCTCTTGATCACATAGACGTTCATGCCCACCGGCGGTGTGCACAGCCCGATCTCCAGCAGTTTGATGACGATGATGCCGAACCAGACCAGATCGACGTTCATCTGATTCAGGATGGGCAGCAGCAGCGGCATGGTCAGCAGCATGATGGAGACGCTCTCCAGCACCGTGCCCAGCAAGAGGTAGATGGCGGCGATGGCCAGCATCATCACGATCTGGCTGTCGGTGACACCCATCAGCCATTGCGACATGCTGGCCGGCAACTGGCTGTAGGACATGAAGCGCGCGAAGATGGCTGCACCCACCACGATGATGAAGATGGCCGATGTGCCCTCGGCGGTGTCCACCACTGCCTGGCGGAAGGTATCGCGGTTGAGCGAACGCCGCCCAGCCGCGATGACACAGGCAATGGCCGCCCCGATCGCGCCTGCTTCGGTTGCAGTAAAGGCACCCGAGAAAATGCCACCGAGTACACCCACGATCAGCACCGGCAGTGGCCACACATCCTTAAGCGCAGTAAGTTTTTCTTCGCGGCTGTAGACCGTGTGATCACGCGGCGCCAGCTTCGGGTTGATCACCACCCGCAGGGTGATGTAGCCGATGAACATCAGTGCCGACAGGATGCCGGGCACCACACCGGCCATGAACAGGCGCGAGATCGACACGTCGGCCATGATGCCGAAGATGATCATCAGGATGGAGGGGGGAATCAGCGATCCCAGCGTGCCGGCCGAGGCCACGCAGCCCGTGGCCAGCGCCGGGTCGTACTTGGCCTTGAGCATCTCGGGCACCGAGATGCGCGAGAACGCCGCTGCAGTGGCCACGCTGGAGCCTGACGCCGAGGCAAAAAATGCGCTTGCCAGCACGTTGGCTGACGCCAGCGAGCCAGGCACCCGACCCAGGAAGATGCGGGCCGAGGCGAATAAGCCGTTGGTCAGGCCGGTGGCCGAGGCCACGTAGCCCATCAGCAGGAACATGGGTACGGCGGACAGGTTCCAGTCGCCAATGAGTTCGTAGGGGATGGTCTTGGCGATGCCGAAGGCCGCATTGGAGGACGTGATGGCAGCGATGCCGGCCATGCCGACGAGGCCCATCGCGATGCCGATGGGCACGCGCAGAAAGATGAGGACCAGCGCGATGCCGACGCCGATCAGGCCAATAAGGGTACGGTCCATGGTGTGTGCGGGTTCAGACGGTTTCGGCGTGACCGTGTTCGGCCTTGCCGCCGGTCAACAGGATGAGCAGGCGCAGGACGAGCGCCGCAGACGCGGCCAGCAAGCCCAGCGGAATGAGGAAACGGCTGGGCCACACCACAACCTTCCAAACACCGTCGATGTATTCGCGGTTCTCCAGCGCGGTCAGAGCGATCTTGACGCTCTGCCAGGCCAGAAAGGCATAGAAGACGATCGACAGCAGTGTGGCCAATACATCCAGCGGACGTTGCAAGCCCTGAGGCAGGCGGTCGTACAGCAACTCGACCACGATCGGCCGGTTGTGCACCTCTATGTAGGCCAGCGGCAGAAACACCGTGCCGATCATGTAGTAGGCCGCCACCACTTCGGCGGTGCCGGGAATCGGTTGCTTGAAAAAGTACTTCAGCACCACGTCCAGCGTCACGTGCACCATCATCAGCACCAGCGACAGGCCGGCAACGTAGGCCAGCACGCTGGCGAAATGATCAGAAAGTCGCTTCATGTCATTGCATCCGGTAGCCGCCGTTGACGTCGATGACGTTACCGGTGATGTAGGCAGCACCGGGCGACACCAGGTAGTCCACCGCTGCGGTCACGTCGTCCACCGTACCGATGCGGCCCAGCGGAATGTTTTGCGCCGCTGCGGCCAGCGCGCCGCTGCTGGTCACGGTGCTGCGCAACATTTCAGTGTCAATCAGGCCCGGGGCGATAACGTTGGATGTGATACCCAGGTGGGCGGCCTCGCGTGCGAAAGCCTTGGCGTACCCCATGACGGCCGCCTTGGCTCCGATGTAGGCAGCGCTAGAGCGGTAACCCCCGAGTTGCGCGGCCACCGAACCAAAAAACACCACCCGGCCATGGGGCACGGGTTTGGCCTCGCGGTGGCGCAGAAATTCGCGACTGCACAAAAAGGCACCGCGCGTGTTCACTGCATAACTGCGCTCCCAAATGTCCGTCGTCATGTCCTTGATCAGCGGGCGCTCGCCACCAGGCATGATCAGAAGGCCGGCGGCGCACACCAGCACGCCAACCGGACCAACCGAGGTCTCCAAATCGTTGAACAGGCCCACCACGGCGGCCTCGTTGGCCACATCCACGGCACGCGCTATGTGGTCTTTCCCGAGGTCGGTTGCCACCCCGGCAGCGTTTTCGCTGTCGATGTCGGCGACCACCACACGGAAGCCGTTTTGGGCCAGATGGATACATAAGGCCGCGCCGATGCCGCGGCCGCCTCCGGTGACCAGGGCTACTCGTCCCGCGTTCACTGCTGTGTTCATGTGCTGCTTCCAGGTCAAGGGCCACATCATGTGGCTGAGGTCGCAATCATGTATACATGAGACTCAATTTTTGATCAGTATTTACCCTGATATGGCTGAAATTTTGGCCTTCGTGTATACATGTTGGCTTATATTGGGGTGTCCAACTTCCTTGCTTGCCGACATGCAGACCCTGTCTCAGAACGTCACCGATACCTTGCGCGGCTGGATTCTTCACGGGCGTTTCAAACCCGGTGAGCGGATTGAGGAAATACCGATTTCGCTGGCCATAGGCGTGTCGCGAACGCCGGTCCGTGCGGCTCTGGCGACGTTGGCCAGCGAAGGTCTGATCGACCACCAGCCCAAGCGCGGCTATCTGGTCAAGGTGTTCGCGCTAGGTGACATCCTGGCTGCCTACGAGGTGCGCTCGGTACTTGAGGGTCTGGCCTGCCGGGCAGCCGCGCAGCACGGACTGGACGACTCACAGATCGTCACCCTGCGCAGCTGCCTGGTCGAAGGCGACCGCCTCCTGGGCAAGGGGCATCTTGATCCCGACGATCACGCCCCTTATCAGAAGGTCAATGTGGACCTCCACAACACGGTCATAGCGGCCGCGCGAAACCCCTGGCTGGGGCGCTTTGCCGAGCAGGCTCACAATATTCCCTACGCATCGGACCGCATTGTGTTGTGGGAGGACCATGCGTTGATCCTGCGTTCTCACGGCGACCATCACCGCATCGTGGACGCCATCATTGAGCGCGATGCGGCACGGGCCGAGTCCCTGATGCGTGAGCACGTCTACTACGCGGGTGTGATCCTCAAGAACAACTTTGAGCGCTTGTTGGCCCAGCATGGGCAAGCGGCGGAGTAGCGCCCGACTGCGGCAGCCACCTGTTCGTTTGGGCAGCAGCCCGCGCTGGATTGATTCAGACCCATTGCCGCCGACGAGGCCCGAAGCGCCTCAGCGCACCGCCCCCATGGCCTTGGCGCGCGCCAACGAATCGCGGGCAGCGGCTTCATCGGGCGCGGCCCGTGTGGGCCAACCCGCCAGATGCTGTTCGCTCAGGTCGGCCAGGGCGCGAATCCATTCGTTGCGGTCGTTCAGGCAAGGGATGTAGTTGAACTGCTCGCCACCGGCGTGCAGGAAGGCTTCGCGCGCTTCCATGTTGATTTCTTCCAGCGTTTCCAGGCAGTCGCTGGTGAAGCCGGGGCACATCACGTCCACGCGTTTCACACCCTGCTGGCCCAGCGCGATCAGCGTCGGTTCGGTGTAGGGCTCCAACCATTTGGCTTTGCCAAAACGCGACTGGAAGGTGACCACATACCGGTCTTTGGTCAGGCCCAGCGCCTCCGCCAGCAGGCGGCCGGTTTTGTGGCATTCGCAGTGGTAGGGGTCGCCCAGGTGCAGGGTGCGTTCGGGCACACCGTGGAAGCTCATCACCAGTTTTTCGGGCTGGCCGTGGGCCATCCAGTGGGCGCGCACCGAGGCGGCCAGCGCGGTGATGTAGCCGGGGTCGTCGTGGTAGCGGTTGACGAAGCGCAGCTCGGGCAGGTGGCGCACCCGTTTGCCCCAGTCGTACACGGCGTCCATCACGCTGGCGGTGGTGGTGCCGCTGTACTGCGGGTACATGGGCACGATGAGGATGCGGGTGGCGCCTTCGGCCTTGAGCGCGTCCAGCTGCGAGGCGATGGACGGGTTGCCGTAGCGCATGGCATAGCGCACCTCGACCTTGTGGCCTTTTTCGCCCAGGAAGCCGCGCAGCAGGGTGGTCTGTTTTTCGGTCCACACCTTCAGCGGTGAGCCCTCCGCAGTCCAGATGCTGGCGTATTTGGCGGCCGATTTGGCCGGCCGCACGCGCAGGATGATGCCGTGCAGGATCAGCCACCAGAGGGGCTTGGGGATTTCCACCACACGCGCATCGCCCAGGAACTCGGCGAGGTAGCGCCGCACGGCGGGTGCGGTGGCCTCGTCGGGCGTGCCCAGGTTGCACAACAGGATGGCGGTTTTGGCCGGCTGGCCATGGGTGTACGGGGGTTCGGGGCGGAATGGCATGCGGTATTCTCCCCGACCATGCTGAACCCATCGCGCATCAAGGCCATCACCCTGGACCTGGACGACACCTTGTGGCCCATCTGGCCCACCATCGCCCGCGCCGAAACCGCGCTGACCGACTGGCTGGCCGACCGGGCGCCCGCCACTGTAGGGCTGCTGGCCCAGCCCGAAGTCAAACGCCAGATACGCGCCGACACCGAAGCCCAGTTCGCCCACCTGGCACACGACCTGGGCGTCATCCGCCGCGAGGCCATCCGCCTGGCCTTGCAACGCGCAGGTGACGACCCGGCCCTGGCCGAGCCGGCGTTTGAGGTGTTTTTCGATGCGCGGCACCAGGTGGACTTGTTTGCCGACGCCTTGCCCGCGCTGGAGGCCCTGAGCGCCCGCTACCCGCTGGTGGCCCTGACCAATGGCAACGCCGACATTGGGCGCGTGGGCTTGGCTCGCTATTTCAAGGGCGCGCTGAGTGCACGCGAGTTTGGCGTGGGCAAGCCCGATCCGCGCATCTTCCATGCCGCCGCCGCCCTGGTGGGCACGGCACCTGAGGACACACTGCACGTGGGCGACGATGCCCACCTGGACGGCGTGGGTGGCCTGGGCGCTGGCATGCAGTTCGTGTGGGTCAACCGCGCGGGCCACGATTGGACACACGCTTCCTGCCAACCCCACCTCACCGTGGCCGACCTGCAAACCCTGGTCGATCGCCTCGTCTGACCTGACCTTCCACATCACACACACCATGAGCCTCACCATCCACGGCATCGTTGCCTCGCGTGCGGTGCGCCCGCTGTGGGCCGCCGCCGAACTGGGCCTGCCCCTTGAGCACCTGCCCACGCCCTACAAAGACGGCGCCACCCGCACGCCCGAATTTCTGGCCCTCAACCCCAACGGCCACATCCCCGTGCTGGTAGACCACCGGCCCGATGGCGATGTGGTGGTGTGGGAGTCCATGGCCTGCACCCTGTACGTGGCGCGCCACCACGGCGGGGGCGATGGCAGCGACATCGCGCCCGCCAGCGCCGCCGAAGACGCCGACGCCCTGCGTTGGAGCTTCTGGACGGTGACCGAACTGGAGAAGGACGCGCTGACGGTACTGATGCACCGCGTGGCCATGCCGGCCGATCAACGCAAGCCGGAGCTGGCCGAAGCGGCCGAAAAACGCCTGCATGTGCCGCTGCGGGTGCTGGAGCAGCACCTGCAACACCAGCAGGCGCGTGGCCAAAGCCACTTGGCGGCCGACCGTTTCACCGTGGCCGATCTGTGTGTGGCCAGCGTGCTCAACTGGGCGCGCGCCGCCGACCATGTGCTGACCAGCTACCCGCTGACCCACGCCTGGCTGCACGCCTGTGTGAGCCGGCCCGCTCTGGCGCAGCTGCGTGCCAAGGCTTGAACCACCTGAACGGACGGCAACCGGGAGACTGTGATGAAAACACTGAGCGTTGTGTTGGGCTTGTCTGCGGTGCTGGCTGGCTGTGGCCACCAGCCCCAATCCCTGCCCACCCTGGCCTCATTGCAGGCCTTGCCCGGCACCCAATGGGTGCCGGCCGACCCCGCGCTGGCCTTGTTGCCCCTGGGGCAGCGGCCTGAACTGCAGTTCGTCAGCCCCACGCAGGTGATCGGTCACAGCGGATGCAACCGGTTTGCCGGTGCCTTGCACCTGGGCGGCGGCGGCCTGCAAATGGGGCCGCTGGCGGGCACCCGCCGTGCCTGTACCGACGAATTGATGGTGGTCGAGAGCCGCGTGTTGCGCGCGCTGGATGCGACCCGGGGTGGGCGCCTGGAGCCCGGTCAATTGGTGTTGCTCGATGCCCGTGGCGCGGAACTGATGCGCTGGGTGCAGCGGCACTGAGCGCGCGTCAGTCGCTCCGGGCACCGGCCGCCAGGCCGCAGCGCACCGCACCTTCCAGCGTGGCCGGGTAGGGGCCTGCCACAAAATCGGCCACGGCCCACAGACCGTTTCCCATGTGGCTGGGAGGGCGTTGGAGCTGGGGTGTGCAGGCGAAGGTGGCGCGTTTTTCCACCACGGTCTGCAGCACGTTGAGCGGCCCCAGGCCCAGCGCCTGGGCTTGTGTGAGCACGTCTGCCTGCAGGCGTTCGCGGTCATTGCCGCTGGCGCTGACCACAAAAGCCAACAAACCTTTGGGCCCGCCCAACGCGGCTTTGTCGAACACAAACTGGGCCGGCGCGTTTGGCCCGTGGCGCAGGGCCAGCATGGCCGCACCTTGCGGCAGCGGCCGCTGTGCCAGGGCATAGACGGTGGCGATGGCCTCGAACCGCAGCGCCTGGGCCTGCGCTGTCCAGGCAGCAGCGGCGGGCAAGTGTTTTGCCACGGGTTCGAGCAGGCGCGCCGACGCCCCCGGCGGTGTGGCCAGGAGCACGCGGTCAAACGGCTCGCCGTCCACCAGCCAGCCAGATGCACTTGCCAGCAGCGTGCCCACGCGCCGGCCGGTGTGGACCTGTGCGCCGCGTGCCTGCAGCCAGCGTTGCGCCGGTTCGGGCAGCAATTGACCCAGGGGCACGCGTGGCAACAGCAAGGTGGCGCCGTTCCACGGGCCGTGGCCGGCGCCAAACAAGGCGTCTTTCAGTACCCGCAGAAACACCTGCGCACTGGCCTGGTGGGCGGCGGTGTTGAGGGCCGACACACACAGCGGCTCTATCAGGTCCTGGAACACCTGGGCGGGCAGGCGGGCGCACAACTGCGCCACCGTGAGCTGCGGATCGCAGTAAAAGCCGCCGAACTGCCAGCGCAGCGAAGCCGTGGTCAGCGACAGCTTCTCGCGCCAGCCCCAGCCGGGTGTGGTGGCGATGGCGGCCAGGGCATCGAGCGGCGCGGGCCAACGCGCGGCCCAAGTTGGCGTGCGCAGGCCTGTGCCGTCGGCGAAGGGCAGGGCCAGCGGCAGGGCGTGCAGCACCGTTTCGGGTGGTGCACCCAAACGCGCCATCAAACCCAGCGTGGCGGTGTAGGCGCCGATCAGGATGTGCTGGCCGTTGTCCACCGCCAGCGGCCCCGTGGGGGTGTCCAGCATGAGCGTGCGCGCGCGCCCGCCGAGGGTGCGTGCGGCCTCAAACAGGGTGACGTGTTGTCCGGCCCCGGTGGCCGCCACGGCTGCCGCCAGGCCCGCCCAGCCCGAACCGATCACCGCTGTTCTGGTCACAGCCGGCCCAGCGCTTGCACCTTCCAGGCGAGCCAGAACTTGCGCAAGGGCGTGAGTGAAACCCGTTGGGTCAGCACCAGCACCGGGTCGTTGGCAATCTCATGGAGCAGCGTGCGGTAGATGCTGGCCATCATCAAGCCGGGTTTCTGCGCGCGTTTGTCGGCGGCCGGCAACAAGGACAGGGCGAGGTCGTAGGTGGCCTGGGCGCGGTCGATCTGGAAACGCATCAGTGCCACAAAACGGGTCTCAAAGTCGGGTTCGACCGCCCCCTGGCCTCGCTTGATCAGCTCATGGGCCTTGACGTTGAATTGCTGCAACTCGTTGATGGGCAGGTAGATGCGACCGCGCATCGCGTCTTCGCCCACGTCGCGCACGATGTTGGTGAGCTGCAGCGCTCGACCCAGGGTGTGGGCGTAGGCGGTGGTTGCCTCCTGCGTCTGGCCAAAGATGCGTGCCGACACCTCACCCACGATGCCCGCCACCAGGTGGCAGTAGGTGCTGAGGTTGGCGAAGTCGAGGTAACGGCTTTGATCCAGGTCCATCTGGCAGCCATCGATCACCGCCAGCAGGTGGCGCGATTCGATGCCATAGATCCCCAGATGTGGCGCCAGCGCCCGCATGACAGGGTGTTGGGCCTGGCCGGCAAAGGTCCGCGCCACCTCGGCACGCCACCATTCGAGCTTGGTCTGTGCCACGCCCAGGTCGGTGGTTTCGTCCACCACGTCGTCAATCTGTCGGCAAAACGCGTAAAAGGCCGTGATGGCCGCGCGACGGGGTGCGGGCAGGAACAGAAAGGCGTAATAAAAGCTGCTGCCTGAGGCGGCAACCTGTTGTTGGACGGTTTGTTCTTCGGGGCTCATCGGCGGCGGCGGTTTGGGGGGAGTTTAAACACCGCACGTGCCCAGGGCCCACGTGAGGGGGTTCCGCCGTGCCGCTGTCCGCCTGCGGCTGCGGTGCGTCTACGCCACCGTGGTGGGGCGGCCCAGCATCTTGTCCAGGCACAGGCGCAGCGTTTCGAGCGAGGTGGTGTTGAGCACAAACACCACAAACCCCTCGATATCGCTGCTTTTGAGTTCAAAACGGATGTGCAGGAACACCACCAGGTGGTTCTGGATGCGGGTGCGCAAGATGCTGCGGCCGTCGCCAATGTTCACGTCGGGGGTGCCGAGGTCGAATTCGTTTTGCAGCAGATCGGACAGCGCGGCGATGCAGGCGTTGAGCATCACGTTGCCGATCTCGGTCATGGCATCGCGCTCCAGTCCCGAGAGTTGCTCCTCGGGCACCGACTGGCCGGCGACGATGCGCACGATCTCCAGGCTTTTTTCGCTTGGGAAAATCAGCAGAGCGTCGCCTTTGAACACGCCGTCAAACGGCTGGCGCACGGCATAAAGCCGGGGGTTAGCGGCATTGAGTTCCTGGGCCGCTTCGCTCACGGTGAGCAGGCTGACGTGGGGCACCGACAACAGCACCTCGTCACCCACCAGGCCACTCATGGCCGCAGCGGCTTTGCCCACGCCGATGTTGAAGATCTCGGACAGGGCGTCCAGTTGGTCGTCGTCGAGCTTCAACATGGTCAGACTCCTGCGCCTTCGGCGATGGCTTTGAGCGTTTCGGCCGTGATGGGTTTGGGCAAAAAGGGGATGCCGGCAGCCCGTGCACGCTCCTGGATGGCGGCCTGCACGTTGGCGCTGAGCAACACGATGTGGGCCTTGGGTTGCAAGGCGCGCAGCGCGATGGCGGCATCCAGGCCGTTGATGCCCTGCATGTTGTAGTCCATGGACACCACGTCCAGCGGTGTTTCGCGGGCAATGAGCAAGGCTTCGTCGCCGCTGGCCGCTTGCAGCACGTTCCAGTCGGGGTGGTGCTGGTCAACCAGACCTTTGAGGAGCATGCGCGACATGCGGCTGTCGTCGACGATGAGAAGTTGGATGGGCATAGAACAGACTCTGGGCAACAAGCCTAATTTAAACCAAGTTACAAATCCAGCATTTCCGGTAGGTATCGCACGGCGCGGTTGCGGCCTTCGGCCTTGGCGCGGTAGAGGGCCTGATCGGCCTGGGCCAGCAGTTGCGCCAGGGTTTGCGTCGGCGGCTGGAAGCTGGCAACGCCCAGCGAAGCGGTGAGGCGCAGGGTTTGTCGATCCGGCAACGGCAGGGTGATGGCCGAGATCGCCTGTCGGAGGCGCTCGCCGGTGTCCAGCGTGCCCTGCAGGTCGGCGTTGGGCAGCAACACGGCGAATTCTTCGCCACCCATGCGCCCCACCACATCCGCATCGCGCAGCACCGACTGGATGGACCGTGCCGTGGCGCGCAAGGCCTCGTCGCCGACTTGGTGGCCGTGGCGGTCGTTGACGGTCTTGAAATGGTCGATGTCGATCATCAGCGCGCCGCAGGCGTGGCGGTAACGGCGGCAGTGTTCGAGCAGCACTTCGGCCTTGTCGAGAAAAGCCCGCCGGTTGTTCAGGCCCGTCAGCGCGTCGGTGGTGGCCAGCAGGCGCAGTTCGTGCTCCAGCCCCTTGTGGATGCTGATGTCGAAACCCCAAATCAGGTGGCACAGGCGGCCTTCGACTTCGATGAGCTGGCCGGACAGCGAGCTCCAGTAGGGCGGCGTGGACGCGATTTGGGCCTCCACACCATCGATCTGGCCCGACTCGTCCAGTGCCTGGCGCAGCGCCTGGCCGGTCGCGGCATCGTGCAGCAGGTCTTGCAGACGCAAGGTCTGCGGCTGCTGGTGCATGCCCAGACGCTCCATCAGCCGGCGGTTGATGTAGTGGACCTGACCCCCTAGCGCATCGATCAGCGCAACGTCGCTGGGGCTGGCGTCCAGGATGAAGGTCAGCAGGTTGTGCGCTTCATCGATTTGTCGGGTGCGCTCGCGCACGCGGGTTTCCAGGAGCTGGTTGGCCTCATTGAGGGCCTGGGAGGTTTGGAGCGCGACCTCCCGGTCTTTGAGCGCCCGCCAGATGATGATGCCCGTGCCGACCAGCACCACGATCAAGGCTAGGCTCAGCAGTGTGAAGCTCAGCAGCAGACGCAGGCGTTGTCGGTCCGCTTCCAGTGTGCTGGCCAGGTGCACATCGGCCACCGCCTGGGCAATGGGCTCTCGAAACCGTTGCAACCCGGTGGCCACCTGACGCAGCGTGGCGGGGAGGTTGGCGTTGTTGGGCTGTTCCAGCTGCTTCGCGCTGGCGTCAACGGCGCGCGCCAGTTCATCGAGTGTGTTGGCCGTCTCGGGCAGGGTGTCCCGGAACTGGACATTGACCTTGGGTGCCGTGGGCGAGTGGTCGAGCACGCTGTACAACACCTCCAGGCGCAGCACCAGCTCGTCGATGCTGGTGTCGCCCGCGGCCGCTTCCTGTGCCAGCAGGCTCACCCGCGACAACTCGTTGTTCACGCTGGCGATGTACCACAGGTCGTTGTGCTGGCTGGGCCGTGAGAGCAAACGGGCCTGGTGTTGTGCCAGCCACAGCGCCGAGGCCGCCACCACGGCCATCAGGAGCACGACGCCCAGCACCCAGCGCAGCATGCGCAGGTGGCGTGTGCCCATCAGCTGTTGACCGGCAAACAGCTCCTGACCGCTAGGGGTTGACGCGGATTTCATGGACCTGCCAGATCGATCGGTTCAGGTAGTCCTGCGCGTCGAGCTCGGGGTGCTGATCAAAGGGGTAGATGAGGATGAGCGGCCCCTTGTCGCGCACGCTCAAGGGTTTGCCGTCCCGCCTTGACGCCAGCACGGGGTCGTAGCGCCGCAGGTCGCGCATGGGCACGGACACCGCGTAGTTGTTCAGCGCGATCAGCTGGACCTCGGCATCGGGGCCGGCCCCCAGCAGGCCTGCGATGTGGCTCAAGGGGACGCCGCTCCAGCGGTGGCGGCCACTCAATCCCAGGCTGGGCGGCAGCTGTGTCTCCAACGTCTTTTGGGGCATCTGGTCGAGCGCCTGGAGGTCGCAGGGGGCGGTGGCACTGCGCGAGGTGCGCAGCACCAGCACTGGCCGGCCCACGGGTTTGGGGCACAAGGTCTGGGCGTTCAGGGTCGGGTGGCAGGCCCATGCCCATGCGCCCACCAGGCCCAGAAACGACCTGCGTTGTTTGATGGTGTTCACCGCAATCCCAACTTGACGACTTTTTTGAAGGTGTGTGGGAACATGTCCCCAACAGGTTTTAAAAGTGTTTAACCGTTCAGATTAGCACAGGCGGCGGGGTGGTTTCGGTCCGATGGGCTTGCGCCGCAGGTGCGACCTTTGCCTCAGATGCGGTTGCGTTTCTCCCATTTGCGTTCGCGCACGTTGCTCACTGCGCCGTGTTCGTCCACGGTTTCCAGCCGCACGTCAAAGCCCCACAGGCGTGCCACGTGTTTGAGCACCTCGTCGGTCTGGTCGTTCAGCGGGCGGCGCTGGTAGGCGGTGTGGCGCAAGGTCAAGGCGCGGTCGCCCTGCAGGTCCACCGCCCACACCTGGATGTTGGGCTCGTTGTTGCCCAGGTTGTACTGGTCGGCCAGGCGCTGGCGGATATGGCGGTAGCCATTGGCGTCATGGATGGCCGAGATGGTGAGCTCGCTGTCCTGGTCGTCGTCGAGCACGGCAAACAGGTGGAAGTCGCGTATCAGCCTGGGCGAGAGGTACTGGGCGATGAAGCTTTCGTCCTTGAAGTTGCGCATCGCGAAGTCCAGCGTTTTGTGCCAGTCGCTGCCGGCGATGTCGGGGAACCACTCGCGGTCCTCTGCCTCGGGTTGTTCACAAATGCGGCGGATGTCGCGCATCATGGCAAAACCCAGCGCATAGGGGTTGATGCCCCGGTAGTAGGGGTGGCCCACGGGAGGCTGCATCACCACATTGGTGTGGCTTTGCAAAAACTCCATCATGAAGCCAGCGCCCACCACACCTTCGTCGAACAACTGGTTGAGGATGGTGTAGTGCCAAAACGTGGCCCAACCTTCGTTCATCACCTGCGTTTGGCGCTGGGGGTAGAAATACTGCGATATTTTGCGCACGATGCGAATGATTTCGCGTTGCCAGGGCTGCAGCAGCGGGGCGTATTTTTCGATGAAGTACAGCAGGTTTTCCTGTGGTTCGTCAGGGAAGCGCACTGGCGTGGCCTCGGCCTCAGCGTGGGCGCGCTGGGGCACGGTGCGCCACAGGTCGTTGACCTGGCTTTGCAGGTAGGCCTCACGTTCGCGCTGGCGCGCCAGTTCTTTCTCCAAGGACAGTTTGGCCGGGCGTTTGTAGCGGTCCACGCCATGGTTTTGCAGGGCATGGCACGAGTCGAGCAGCAACTCCACCGCCTCCAGGCCGTGGCGGGCCTCGCAGTCGGCGATGTATTTGCGGGCGAACACCATGTAGTCCACGATGGCTTCCGCATCGGTCCAGGTGCGGAACAGGTAGTTGCCCTTGAAAAACGAGTTGTGGCCGTAGGCCGCGTGCGCGATCACCAAGGCCTGCATGGTCAGGCTGTTTTCCTCCATCAGGTAGGCGATGCAGGGGTTGGAGTTGATGACGATCTCGTAGGCCAGCCCCATCTGCCCGCGTTTGTAGCTTTTTTCGGTGGCCAGAAAGTGTTTGCCGAAGGACCAGTGGTGGTAGGACACCGGCAGACCCACCGAGGCGTAGGCGTCCATCATCTGTTCGGCGGTGATGATTTCCAGCTGGTTGGGGTAGGTGTCGAGGCCGAAGCCTCGGGCAACACGTGCGATCTCCAGGTGGATCTTTTCGATCAGCTCGAAGGTCCACTCCGACTGGTCAGGCAGTCGGAAACGTGGTGGCAACGCGGTGGGTGCGTTCATTTCGGTTGTTTGCGAAACAGTTCGCGGAACACCGGAAAGATGTCTGCCGGCGAGACGATGCGCTGCTGCGCGAAGTTGGGGTGCATCTGAGCCACCTGTTCATAGGCGTGCCACAGGTTCTGGGGCGGGCCGTCGGTGATCTCGACGTAGGCGTAGTACTGCACAGCCGGCATGATGGTCTCGTGCAGCATTTTCAGGCACTGTTCGGAGTCGTTGTCCCAGTTGTCGCCGTCGGACGCCTGAGCCACGTAGACATTCCACTCGCTGCTGGCGTAGCGCTCGCGCACGATTTTGGTCAGCAGCGTGAGCGCAGATGACACCACCGTGCCGCCGGTTTCGCGCGAGTGGAAAAACTCGTGTTCGTCCACCTCGGCGGCCTGGGTGTGGTGGCGTATGAACACCACCTGCGTGTGTTCGTACATGCGCGACAGAAACAGGTAGAGCAGGATGAAAAAACGCTTGGCCATGTCCTTGCGTGCCTGGTCCATAGAGCCCGAGACATCGAGCAGGCAGAACATCACCGCTTGGGTGCTGGGCTTGGGCACCTTGATGCGGTTGCTGTAGCGCAGGTCGAAAGGATCGAGGTAGGGAATGGCCAGCAGCCGCGTGCGCAGGTGGTGGATTTCGCGACGCAGTGCCAGCACACGTTCGTCGTTGTCGTCCACCGGCGTGCCCAGCAAGCCGATCAGTTCGCGTTCGGCTTCAGCCAGCCGGCGCTGCGGGCGCCCGCCGATGGCGATGCGCCGACCCAAGGCGCCGCGCAGCGAGCGCAGCACATGGATGTTGGTCGGTGTGCCCGAGATGGTGTAGCCGGCCCGCTGCGACCGCCATTCACTGATGGAGGCGAGCTGCGTTTTCACCAAGTCTGGCAAGGCGAGGTCCTCAAAAAAACAGTCGAGGAATTCCTCTCGCGTGAGTTCGAAGATGAAGTCGTCCTCGCCGGTTTCGTCGCTGTTGCCGCCTTGGCCCTGCCCCTGACCGCCGGCACCACCAGCAGGCCTGGGTACCCGGTCGCCCTTGACGTATTTGCGGTTGCCGGGGCTGACCGTTTCCCACACACCGCCCCGGGTGTGACCAAAACTGGGCTCGCCCACGTCCTTGACCGGGATGGAAATTTTCTCGCCTTTCTCCATGTCGGTGATGGAGCGCTCCTTGATGGCGCGCGCCACCGCCTGCTGGACCTGGCCCTTGAAGCGGCGCAGGAACCGGTCGCGGTTGACCGCAGACTTGTTTTTTCCCTGCATGCGGCGGTCAATGAGGTAGACCACGTGGCCTCCCGTGTCAGGTGGGTGGGCTCAGGACGCTTTGCGCACGCGCAGATACCACTCGCACAGCAATCGAACCTGTTTGGGCGTGTAGCCCTTGTCCACCATGCGCGAGACAAACTCCTGGTGTTTGTTGGCGTCTTCGGCGCTGGCTTTGGCGTTGAAGCTGATGACCGGCAACAGCTCTTCGGTGTTGCTGAACATCTTTTTTTCGATCACGGTGCGCAGCTTTTCGTAGCTGGTCCACACCGGGTTCTTGCCGGCGTTCTGGGCGCGGGCCCGCAGCACGAAGTTGACGATTTCGTTGCGGAAATCCTTGGGGTTGGAGATGCCCGCCGGTTTTTCGATCTTTTCCAGCTCGGCGTTGAGCGCGTTGCGGTCAAAGCTCTCGCCGGTGTCTGGGTCGCGGAACTCCTGGTCCTGGATCCAGTAGTCGGCAAAGCTCACGTAGCGGTCGAAGATGTTCTGGCCGTATTCGCTGTAGCTCTCCAGGTAGGCGGTCTGGATTTCTTTGCCGATGAACTCGACGTAGTGCTGCGCGAGGTACTCCTTGAGGTAAGAGAGGTACTTTTGCTCGGTCTCCGGTGGAAACTGCTCGCGCTCGATCTGCTGCTCCAGCACATAGAGCAGGTGCACCGGGTTGGCGGCCACTTCGGTGTTGTCGAAGTTGAACACCCGAGAGAGGATCTTGAACGCAAAACGCGTGGACAGGCCGTTCATGCCCTCGTCCACCCCAGCGTAGTCCACGTACTCCTGGCGCGACTTGGCTTTGGGGTCGGTGTCCTTGAGGCTTTCGCCGTCGTAGACCTGCATCTTGCTGTAAATGCTGGAGTTCTCGGGTTCTTTCAGACGCGACAGCACCGAGAACTGCGCCATCATCTTGAGCGTGCCGGGGGCGCAAGGCGCTTGCGAGAGCGACGAGTTGCGCACCAGCTTCTCGTAAATCTTCACCTCTTCCGTCACCCGCAAGCAGTAGGGCACTTTGACGATGTAAATGCGGTCAAGAAAGGCTTCGTTGTTGCGGTTGTTGCGGAAGGCCTTCCACTCCGATTCGTTGGAGTGCGCCAGCACCACGCCATCGAAAGGGATGGCGCCAAAACCTTCCGTGCCCTTGTAGTTGCTTTCCTGCGTGGCCGTCAGCAAGGGGTGCAGCACCTTGATGGGGGCCTTGAACATCTCCACAAACTCCAGCAGACCCTGGTTGGCCAGACACAGGCCACCCGAGTAGCTGTAGGCGTCGGTATCGTCCTGCGCAAAGTCTTCGAGCTTGCGGATGTCGACCTTGCCCACAAGAGAAGAGATGTCCTGGTTGTTCTCGTCACCCGGTTCGGTTTTGGCGATGGCGATCTGCTTGAGCACCGAAGGGAAGCGTTTGACGACACGGAAGCGGTTGATGTCGCCGTTGAATTCCTGCAGGCGCTTGACGGCCCAGGGGCTGGGAATGCCACGCAGGTAACGCCGCGCGATGCCGTAGTCTTCTTCAAGGATGGTGCCGTCTTCGGCCTCGTTGAACAGGCCCAGCGGCGACTCGTTCACCGGCGAGCCCTTGAGACAATAGAAGGGCACCTTTTCCATCAAGGCCTTGAGCTTTTCAGCGATGGACGATTTGCCGCCGCCCACGGGGCCCAGCAAATAAAGGATTTGTTTGCGCTCTTCCAAGCCCTGGGCCGCGTGGCGGAAGTAGGACACCACCTGCTCAATGGCTTCCTCGGCACCATAGAAGTCGCGGAAGGCGGGGTAGATCTTCACCACCTTGTTGGCGAAGATGCGTGAGAGGCGGGGCTCGTGCCGCGTGTCGATGAGTTCGGGCTCACCGATGGCTTCGAGCATGCGTTCGGCAGCACTGGCATAGGCCAGGCGGTCGCGCTTGCAGAGTTCGAGGTACTCCTGCAGGGAATACTCTTCCTCGCGCGTCCGCTCGTAGCGGTTGCTGTAGTGGTCAAAGATGTTCATGCGAATCTCCCTTTGAACAGACCCACGGCACACAGTGGAGAGCACTGTGAATTCATCATACGCCCGCAAGCTGCGGGTGTGTGGTGTGTTTGTGCAAGTGTGGTGGTTGTGCACCGCACTGTGCTTCACACGCCGTTATGAGCCCGTCAGCGCGGCGAGAGTTCCATGTGTTTCATTCGAGCGGCACGCCACAGCAGTCGTGGCAAGTCCCAACTGCGCAGGCGCGGGCGGGTGTGCCAGGTGCGGTGTTGCAGCGCATCGGCCCGGTCAAGGATGAGCAGACCACCTTGCACCACCAGTCGCAGCTCCCAGCCAATGCGGCCCGGCAGTTGCAGGGCCAAGGGTGCGCCGGCCATCATCAGCGTGCGCGCCTGCTCGCACAGTTCGGCGATCAGGGATTGGGCGGCCGGGTCGCTGGCAACGGTTGGCCCAATCGCAGCCACGTTCACCCCATGCGCCAGCAACCGGTCGGTGGGCAGGTAGTGGCGCTGGCGTGGCAGGTCCACGCTCAGGTCTTGCCAGAAGTTGATGAGTTGCAGCGCGCTGCAAATCTGGTCGCTGCGCTGCAATGACACAGAATCTGTGACGCCATAGAGGTGCAGCAACAGCCGGCCCACCGGGTTGGCGGACAGCCGGCAGTAGTCCAGCAGTTCGGCCTGATCGCGGTAGCGGCGGCCAGCGGCCGTGTAGCGCACATCCTGCTCAAACGCGCTGATCAGGTCGTGCAGCAAGGGCAGCGGCAGCTGGTGTTGGGCGATCATGGCCGCAAGTGGGGCAAACACCGCGTGCCAGCGGTCACCGTGATACCCGTGAGCCGCAGCACAGGCGACCAGGGCGTGTCGGTAGTCTTGCAGCGCTTGCAGGCGTTGTTCGGCGGTGGCGTCGCCTTCATCGGCCATGTCGTCGGCGCAACGGGCAAAGTGGTAAATGGCCAGGATGGCGGGCCGCAAGGCTTTGGGGCACAGCCACGATGCCACGGGAAAATTCTCGTAGTGCTGTGTGCCCTGGTGTCCCAGGCCAGCCACCGCAGGACTTGTGGTTGTGGGGTGGTGCGGTCGGGACATGGCCGAAGATTGTCGTCTGTGTCGCGCCCGCCACGCTGGCTGCTCCAGCATTTTTCGCGGATTGACATTGTCTCGGACACGTTCTACATTTCTCGCTAATTACTAACCAGTCAGTCATTAATTATGAAGTCCGACTTTCTGACCGCTGTGGCGCGGTGTCTGCCCTGGCCCGTGTTGTTGCTGGGCCTGTCCGCCTGCAGCCCACCGCCCGCCGCCGAGGAGCCCATCCGCTCGGTCAAGTTGATGACCGTTCAGGCGGGCCACCTGGACGGTGGCAGCGAGTACGCCGGCGAGGTGCGGGCGCGCACCGAAACCCGGCTGGGCTTTCGCGTGGCCGGCAAGCTGAGCGAGCGGCCGGCGCAGGTGGGCCAGGCCGTCAAGCCAGGGCAATTGCTGGCACGTCTGGACGCGCAGGATTACGCGCTGGGCGTGCAGGCCGCCACCGCCGCACAGCAAGCCGCGCAAACCCAACGCGACCTGGCGGCAGCCGATCTGAAACGGTACGTGGAGTTGAAAAACCAGGGCTTCATCAGTGGTGCCGAGATCGAGCGGCGCGAGGCCAGCCTGCGCTCCGCTGAAGCCAGCCTGGCCCAGGCCAAAGCCCAGTTGGCTTTGCAGGGCAACCAGTCGGCCTACACGACGCTGCGGGCCGAGGTGGCCGGTGTGGTGGTGGCGGTGGAGGCGGAGCCCGGCCAGGTGCTCAGCGCTGGGGCACCGGTGCTTCGCCTGGCCCATGATGGCCCCCGCGACATGGTGTTTGCCGTGCCCGAGGACCGGGTGGCCGGCTTCAAACAAGGACAAACGGTGATGGTGCGGCTGTGGGCCGGCGGGCAGCCGGTGGCCGGCCAAGTGCGCGAGGTGGCGGCCAGTGCCGACACCGCCACCCGCACATTCCAAGTCAAGGTGGGCTTGCCCGCCACGGTGACCGCGCCGTTGGGTGCCACCGCCACGGCGGTGACGGGTACGCCGGCCAACCGTCCGGCACAGGCCATCAAACTGCCCACCAGCGCCCTGCGCCAGGCGGGTACGGGCAGCGCGGTGTGGTTGTGGGACGAGGCCAGTGGCACGGTCAAGTCGCAAGCGGTGCAGGTGGCGGGTGCCGATGGCAACGAGGCGGTGATTGCCGCTGGCCTCAAAGGTGGTGAGCAGGTGGTGGTGGCCGGCGTGCACGTGTTGACCGAAGGTCAAAAGGTGTTGCGCTATTCGGCCCATCCGGTGATGTCGCCCAGCACCAAGTGAGGACCGCATGAGCCAGACCGATGACCAAGCGGCGCCCGCCACCGCCGCGCGCCAGCGATTCAACCTGTCCGAATGGGCGCTCAACCACCAGCCGCTGATCCGCTACCTCATGGTGGTGCTGATGTTCCTGGGCTGTGCCGCCTACTTCCAGCTCGGGCAGGACGAAGACCCGCCGTTCACCTTCCGCGCCATGGTGGTGCGGGCCTATTGGCCCGGCGCCACGGCCCAGCAGGTGTCCGATCAGGTGACCGACAAGATCGAGAAAACCCTGCAAGAGGTGCCTTACACCGACATCATCCGCAGCTACTCCAAGCCGGGCGAAACGTTGATCATTTTCCAGATTGCCGACTCCTCGCCCGCCAGTGCGGTGCAGGGGACCTGGTACACCGTTCGCAAGAAGATCGGCGACATGGCCGGCACCTTGCCCCAGGGTGTGGTCGGTCCGTTCTTCAACGACGAGTTTGGCGACGTGTACGGCGTCATCTACGCTTTGCAGGGCGAGGGTTTCACACCGGTGGAGCTCAAGCGGTTTGCCGACCAGGCGCGCCAGAAGCTGCTTGACGTAAAGGATGTGGCCAAGGTCGAGCTGTTTGGCGTGCAGGACGAAAAGTTGTTCGTTGAAATCTCGCACAAGCGGCTGGCCACCCTGGGGCTGGACATGAACGCGGTGCTGGCCCAGTTGGGTCAACAAAACGCGGTGGCCCCGGCCGGCACCGTGCAGACCCCGCTTGACGTGGTGCAGGTGCGGGTGGCAGGTGCCTTCCATTCGGTGGACGAACTGCGCGCCATGCCCATACGCGCGGCCAGCGGCGCACAGCTGCGCCTGGGCGACATCGCCGAGGTGCGCCTGGGCCTGGTCGATCCGCCCACCACGCTGGTGCGGCACAACGGCAAGGACAGCATCGCGCTCGGCATTTCCATGGCGGCCGGCGGCGACATCATCGCCCTGGGCAAGGCCTTGCGTGTGGTGGCCAGCGACTTTGAAAAGACGCTGCCGGCGGGCTTGCAGTTGGTGCAAGTCCAAGACCAGCCCAAGGCGGTGGCCACTTCGGTGAATGAGTTCGTCAAGGTGCTGATCGAGGCGGTGGTCATCGTGTTGGCGGTCAGCCTGCTCAGCCTGGGCCTGCACCGCCGGCCTGGTGGGCGCGGCCTCAAGGCTTTCACCCTGGACGTGCGCCCCGGCCTGGTGGTGTTTGTCACCATCCCGCTGGTGCTGGCCATGACCTTTCTGGTCATGCAGTACTGGGGCATTGGCCTGCACAAAATTTCGCTTGGGTCACTCATCATCGCGCTGGGCCTGCTGGTGGACGACGCCATCATTGCCGTCGAGATGATGGTGCGCAAGTTGGAGGAAGGCTACAGCATGTTCCGCGCCGCCACCTTCACCTGGGACGCCACCGCCATGCCCATGTTGACCGGCACGCTCATCACGGCGGCCGGCTTCTTACCCATCGGCATCGCCAAGTCCAGCGTGGGCGAATACACCTTCGCCATCTTTGGCGTCACCGTGGTGGCGTTGGTGTTGTCGTGGATCGTGGCGGTGGTGTTTGTGCCTTACCTGGGCGTGGTGCTGCTCAAGGTCAAGGTGGGCCAGGTGGCGCACGATGAGGTGTTCGACGGCCCGTTCTACGTGCGTTTTCGCGCGGCGGTGGACTGGTGTGTGCAACACCGCTGGATCACCATTGGCGCCACCGTGTTGACCTTTGCCCTGGGCATTGTGGGCATGGGCAAGGTGCAGCAGCAGTTTTTCCCCGACTCCAGCCGGCCCGAAATCCTGGTTGATCTGTGGTTGCCGGAAGGCAGCCCGGTGCGCGCGACCGACGAGGTGGCGCGCCGGGCCGAGGCGCGGTTTGCCCAACTCAGTGGTGTCACCGCCGTGAGCACCTGGGTGGGTTCGGGCGTGCCGCGCTTTTATCTGCCGCTGGACCAGATCTTCCCGCAGACCAACGTCACCCAGATGATTTTGATGACGGACAGCCTGGCCAGCCGCGAGCGCCTGCGCAAAGAAATGCCGGCGCTGTTGGCACAGGAATTCCCCGAGGTGCGGGGCCGCGTCAAGCTGTTGCCCAATGGGCCGCCGGTGCCGTATCCGGTGCAGTTTCGTGTGATGGGGGCGGAACCTGCCGTGTTGCGCGGGCTGGCCGACGAGGTCAAGGCCGCCATGATGGCCAGCCCGCTCACGCGTGGCGTCAACGACAACTGGAACGAAGCCGTGAAGGTGATGCGCCTGGAGGTGGACCAGGACAAGGCGCGCGCCCTGGGCGTGAGCAGCCAGTCCATCGCGCAAGCGTCGCGCACCATCCTGACCGGCACCACGGTGGGCCAGTACCGCGACGGCGACAAGCTGATCGACATCGTGCTGCGCCAGCCGCTGGACGAGCGCGACGCCATCACCGACCTGGCCAACGCCTACCTGCCCACGGCCAGTGGCAAGAGCATTCCGCTGACGCAGATTGCCAAAGCCAGCTTCGCGTGGGAGCCCGGCGTGATGTGGCGCGAAAACCGCAGCTACGCCATCACCGTGCAAAGCGACGCGGTGGAGGGCGTGCAGGGCGCCACCGTGACCGAAGCCCTGTTGCCCACCCTGCGCCAGCTCGAAGCCAAGTGGCCGGCGGGCTACCACATCGAGGTGGCGGGTGCGGTGGCAGAGAGCAGCAAAGGCTCCAGCTCGATTGCCGCCGGCATGCCACTGATGCTGTTCATCATCTTCACGCTGTTGATGTTGCAGTTGCACAGCTTCAGTCGCGCCATGCTGGTGTTCCTGACCGGCCCGTTGGGCCTGGCGGGGGTGGCCGGTGCTTTGCTGTTGCTGGGGCGTCCGTTCGGGTTTGTGGCCCTGCTTGGTGTGATCGCCCTCATGGGCATGATCATGCGCAACTCGGTGATCCTGATCGACCAGATCGAGCAGGACCGCGCGGCCGGTGTGCCCACCTGGAACGCCATCGTGGAAGCGGCGGTGCGCCGCCTGCGGCCCATCGTGCTGACTGCGGCCGCCGCCGTGTTGGCCATGATCCCGCTGTCGCGCAGCGTGTTCTGGGGCCCGATGGCGGTGGCCATCATGGGTGGCCTCATCGTGGCCACGGTGTTGACCTTGCTGGCCTTGCCAGCGATGTACGCGGCTTGGTTCCGCGTCAAGCGGCCCGACGCGACGCCGGCTTGAGCGTGGGCTCAGTGGCTGGCGCGGGCAGCGCCAGCCCGGCCGACCGCACGACGTTCAGGCAGTCTTTGATGTGCTGCTCGCCCAGGTAGCGGATGGCGCTGTAGCCAATCAGCGCCGACACCGCCTGCCCGGCCAGCGGCACAAAACGTGCTGCCTGCTTGGCCGTCAGGCGCACACCCACCAGCTTGGCGGCGCGCAGCACCAGGTCTTGGGTGATGAACTTGCCCACCAGCACCGTGCCCACCTGGGCCACGGCTTTTTGCACCTTCTCGCGTTTGCTGGGGTCCAGCCGGTCCAGCTGTTCGGGCGTGAGGCCAAAGTGGGCATTGATGGCCGGGATCAGGCGCGAGAGCAGGGCGGCGTCCACCGCCCAGTCCAGGCCCGGCACGGGCACCGCGCTGGCCACACCGGCCACCAGGGCGCGCCGGTGCAGCAGTTGCCGGCACTGCCTCACCACGGCCAGCATGGCGGGGTCGCTGGCGGCCATTTGCAAGGTGCTGGGCATGGCGCGGGGCGTCAGTTGCCGCTGCCGGCCACGCGGGTGTAAACGAACAGCAACACGATGGCCCCGACGATGGAAGCGATCCAGCCGGCTGCCGCGCCGGGTGCGTACCAGCCCATGAACTGACCCGCGTAGGAGGCGGCGAAGGAGCCCGCCACACCCAGCAGCGAGGTCATGATCAGGCCGATGTTCTGCTTGCCTGGCAGCAGAAAACGCGCGATCCAGCCCACGATGAGGCCCACAAACAAAGTACCGATGATTTGACCCATGACATGCTCCCGCAGGTGTTGATATGGCGGCACTGTAGCGCAGCCGGGCACTTGAATCTTGGAAAAATGTCAGACCCGGCAGGGGCAAAGGGTTTGTTGTGAAACACTTGTTTCTCAAATAAAAATAAGAAATAATTGTTTCATATCACCATGCCATACCACGCGCTGACCCAACTGATCGACAGCCATTTCGAGGCATTGAGCCCGGAGTTGCAGCGCGCCGCGCGCTGGGTGCGCGAGCACCCGGCCGAATTGGGCTTGCAGTCCCTGCGGGCGTCGGCACGGGCGGCGGGTGTGGCGCCGGCCACGTTGTCGCGTCTGTCGCACGCGCTGGGCTTGGCCGATTTCGAGGCCATGCGCCGGCCGGTGGTGGAGGCATTGGCTCGGGGCGTGGGCAGCGGGCATGGCACGCCCGATGAAACCGCGCGTCCTTTGACCCAGGCGCAGTTGCGCAACGTGGCCTCCACCGCAGCGCGCAACCCGGTGGAGGTGGTGAATGCCGCTGCCGATTTGCTGTTGAGCGCGCGGCAACTGACGTTTCTGGGGCTGCGGGCCAGTTTTGGCATTGCCCACCACCTGCGTTACGCCTGCGACTGGTTGCGGCCAGGCACCCTGCTGGCCGGGGACGCGAGCGGTGCGCTGTTGGACCAGATCGCCCAGCTCACCGAAGCCGATGGTTTGGTGGTGGTGAGCCAGGCGCCCTACACCCGGCAGACGGTCGAGTGTGCACATGTGGCGCACGCAGCGGGTGTGCCCATCGTTGCCCTCACCGACAACCCGCTGTCGCCCCTGGCGCGGCTGGCGCGGCACACGCTGTTGTTTGACGCGGGGTCCCCGTCCTTCTTCCATTCCATGGCAGGCGCACAGGCGCTCGCCGAAACCCTGGTGGCCGCGGTGGCCGCGCGTGGCGGCGAACCGGTGGTGCGTCGCCTGGCCGAGGTGCAGGCGCGTCAGCATGCCCACAAAGCCTATTGGGAAAAACGCCCTTTGAAAGAAAGCTTCACATGAACACGCTGACAAATACCCTGACCCATGTCACGCAAGAAAACACCCACATCCTGCACCGGCAGTTGCGCAGCGGCCTGCCACTGGCGGTGGGCGGCGAAGGCGCCTGGCTGATCGGCGCCGATGGCAAGCGCTACCTGGACGGCTCGGGTGGCGCGGCCGTGTCCTGTCTGGGCCACGCCCACCCCGACGTGCTGGCCGCCATGCACGCCCAGATCGACCGGCTGGCCTACGCTCACACCAGTTTTTTCAGCACCGAGGTGGCCGAACAACTGGCCGACCAACTGGTGGCCACCGCGCCTGAGGGCATGAGCCATGTGTACTTCGTCAGTGGCGGTTCGGAGGCGGTGGAGGCGGCGCTGAAGATGGCACGCCAGTACTTTGTCGAAATCGGACAACCGCAGCGCCAACACTTCATCGCACGCCGCCAGAGCTACCACGGCAACACGCTGGGCGCGCTGGCCGTGGGCGGCAACGCCTGGCGGCGCGCGCAGTTCCAACCCCTGCTGATCGACGTCACCCACGTGGCGCCCTGTTATCCCTATCGCGACCAGCATCCCTCGGAAACGCCTGAACAGTACGGGCAACGCCTGGTGGGCGAGTTGTCCCAGGCCATCGACCAGCTGGGCGGTGAGAACGTGATCGCTTTTGTGGCCGAAACCGTGGGTGGCGCTACTGCCGGTGTGCTGACGCCGGTGCCCGGTTACTTCAAGGCGGTGCGCGAGCTGTGCGACCGCCATGGCATCCTGCTCATCCTCGACGAAGTGATGTGTGGCATGGGCCGCGCCGGCACGCTGCACGCCTGCGAGGCCGAAGGTGTTGTGCCCGATTTGTTGACCATTGCCAAAGGCCTGGGCGGCGGCTACCAGCCCATTGGCGCGGTGCTGGCCCACCGTCGGCTGGTGGACGCGTTCCGCCAGGGCAGCGGCCTGTTCCAGCATGGCCACACCTACCTGGGCCACGCCGTGGCCTGCGCCGCCGCGCTGGCGGTGCAACAGGTGATCGCACGCGAAGGCTTGCTCGACCGGGTGCAGGCGCTTGGCAGCTACCTCGAACAGCGCTTGCGCGCCGAACTGGGTCAGCACCCACACGTGGGCGACATCCGGGGACGCGGCTTGTTCTGGGGGGTGGAGCTGGTGGCCGACCGGGCCACTCAACAATGGTTTGACCCGGCGCGCAAACTGCATGCCAAGCTCAAGGCCGATGCCATGGCGCGTGGCATTCTGGTCTACCCCATGGGCGGCACGGTGGACGGCCAAGCCGGTGACCACGTGTTGCTGGCGCCGCCCTTCATCTGCAGCGAAGCGGAGATCGACTTCCTGGTGGCGCGTCTGGTCGAGTCCATACAAGCCGTCACGTCGATGTGAATATTCAAAGACCGTCAAACTTACATGGTGCTTTCACCAAGCCGGCTTGTCCGCTGGTCGGTGTACCATCGCCACCCGTGAAACAAGCCGGGTGCAGCGGGCACATCAACCGATGGGCGGCACTGTTCTTGCTGGTGGGGCACACAAGGCCCGGTCAGCAGATTCCCGGTCGGGCGAACCGCGCCCGCACACCTCAAACCAAGGAGATTCGCATGAAAAAGATGTTTCCCGCCGCCTTGGTGGCTGCCGCCGCAGCTGCCGCCAGTCTGGTGCCCATGGGCGCACAGGCGCAACAGAAGTTTGTGACCATCGGCACCGGCGGGGTCACGGGGGTGTACTACGCGGCAGGTGGCGCCATTTGCCGCCTGGTCAACAAGGACCGCGCGAAACACGGCATCCGCTGCTCGGTGGAGTCCACCGGCGGCTCGGTCTTCAACGTCAACACCATCAAGGCCGGTGAACTGGATTTCGGCTTCACCCAGTCCGACGTGCAATTCAACGCCGTCAAAGGTCTGAACCAGTTCAAGGACGGTGGTGCTGTTGGCGACCTGCGTGCCGCCTTTGCCGTGCACCCCGAGCCCTTCACCGTGCTGGCCCGCAAGGAAGCCAACGTCACCAAGTTCGAGGATTTCAAGGGCAAACGCTTCAACGTGGGCAACCCCGGCTCCGGCACCCGTTCTTCCATGGAAGAGATGTTGGGCGCCATGGGCTGGAAGCTGGCCGACTTCTCCTTGGCCTCTGAGCTGAAGGCCGACGAACACGGCCCGGCCCTGTGCGACGGCAAGATCGACGGCTTCTTCTACGGTGTGGGCCACCCCAGCGCCAACATCCAGGACCCGACCACGTCTTGCGGCGCCAAGCTGGTGTCGCTGACCGGCCCGGCTGTGGACAAGCTGGTGGCCGACAAGCCCTACTACGCCAAGGTCACCATCCCGGGCGGCCTGTACCCCAACAACCCGCAGCCCACCAGCACCTATGGTGTGCTGGCCACCGTGGTGGTTTCGGCCAAGACGCCTGCCGACACCGTTTACAACGTGGTCAAGGCCGTGTTCGAGAACTTTGACGAGTTCAAGAAGCTGCACCCGGCGCTGGCCAACCTCAAACCTGAGAGCATGATCAAGGACGGCCTGAGCGCGCCTCTGCACGAAGGTGCCGCCAAGTACTACAAGGAAAAGGGCTGGATCAAGTAAGGACGCTGTCCGCTTGAGCCAACGTGAGGGCGAAGGCGACTTCGCCCTTTTTTGTTCCCGATCCTGAAGAGTTCCGCGATGAGCACTGACATCGAAAAAGCCCCCGAGGCCTTGCAGCAACTCGTGGCCGACAACGACACCGGCGGGCGCAAGCCCACCGGCGCGACGGCCGCTTTCATTTTTGGCGTGGCGCTGTTGTGGGCGCTGTTCCAGTTCTGGTACGCCTCGCCCCTGCCATTTGCCCTGGGTTTCGGCATCTTGAATGACACCGAAGCGCGGGCCATCCACCTCGCGTTTGCGCTGTTCCTGGCCTTTCTGGCCTGGCCGGCGCTCAAGTCATCGCCGCGCGACCGCGTGCCGCTCGTGGACTGGGGCTTGGCGCTTGTTGCGGCCTTTGCCGGCGCCTACCTGATGTTGTTTTACGCCCAGCTCGCCACGCGCCCCGGGCAGCCCACCACGGTGGACGTGGTGGTCTCGCTGGCCGGTGTGGTGCTGTTGCTGGAGGCGACGCGCCGCGCGGTGGGCTGGCCCATGGCCGCGTTGGCCGCCATCTTTTTGGCCTACTGCCTGTTGGGGCCGTGGATGCCCGACGTGTTGGCGCACAAGGGGGCTTCGCTCAACCGCCTGATCTCGCACATGTGGCTGACCACCGAAGGTGTGTATGGCATTGCGCTGGGGGTGTCGGCCGGCACCATTTTTGTGTACGTGCTGTTCGGCGCGCTGCTGGACCGCGCGGGCGGTGGCAACTACATGATGCAGGTCAGCTTTGCGGCGCTGGGCCACTTGCGCGGCGGCCCGGCCAAAGTGGCGGTGGTGTCCTCGGCGCTCAACGGCATGATCTCGGGCTCCTCGGTGTCCAACGTGGTGTCGGGTGGCATTTTCACCATCCCGCTGATGAAGAAGGCGGGCTACGGTGGCGTCAAGGCCGGCGCGATCGAAACCATGAGTTCGGTGAACGGCCAGATCATGCCGCCTGTGATGGGGGCTGCGGCGTTCTTGATGGTGGAGTACGTGGGCATCTCTTATTCGGAGATCGTCAAACACGCCGTGTTGCCGGCCACTTTGTCCTACATCGGCCTGCTCTACATCGTGCACCTCGAAGCGCTCAAGATGGGCATGCAGCCCATCGTGCAGGCGGTTCAGCGCACGTGGTCGGCGCGCCTAATGCGCATCGGTCTGGGGTTGTCCGGCAGCGTTGCTGTGGTCTGCGGGCTGTACTACGTGTTGCAGGCCATCAAGGCCACGCTGGGCCCGGCGGCACCCTTCGCCACGGCGGTGGTGCTGCTGACCATGTATGTGTATGCGCTCAAACAGGCGGCGTCCTGCCCGGACCTGCCCGACGACATCGACATCGAGAACCCCAAGCCGCTGGAAACCTGGCCCACGGTCAAGGCCGGCTTGCACTACATCATGCCCATCGGCGCGCTGATCTGGTGCCTGATGGTCGAGGAGATGTCGCCAGCGCTGTCCGCCTTCTGGGCGGTCACGGTGCTGGTGGTGCTCATGCTCACGCAGCGTCCACTGGTCGAATGGTTCCGTGGCCACAAAACGGCGGAGGCCTGGTCACACGGATGGATGTCGGTGGTGCATGGCTTCAACGACGGTTCGCGCAACATGATCGGCATTGGCGTGGCCACCGCCACGGCAGGCGTGATCGTGGGTGCCATCACCCTCACCGGCCTGGGTCTGCGCATGACCGAGTTCGTCGAGTTCGTGGCACAGGGCAACGTGATGGTGATGCTGCTGTTCATCGCCTTCGTGTGCCTGGTGCTGGGTCTGGGCGTGCCCACCACCGCCAACTACGTGCTGGTGGCCACACTCATGGCGCCGGTGGTGGTGGAGCTGGGCGCACAAAGTGGGCTCATCATCCCGTTGATTGCGGTGCACCTGTTCGTTTTCTATTACGGCATCATGGGCGACATCACGCCGCCCGTGGGGCTGGCCACGTTCGCGGCAGCGGCCATTTCGGGTGAAGACTCGATCAAGACCGGCATCCAGGGCTCCGTTTACGCGTTGCGCACGGTGATCCTGCCCTTCATCTGGATCTTCAACCCGCAGCTGTTGCTGATCGATGTGCACGGCTGGGCCGAGTTGGTGCGGCTGTTGGTGGCATGCACCCTGGCCACGCTGATCTTTGCCGCCGTGACCATGAACTGGTTCCGCGTCAAGAGTCACCTGTGGGAAACCGCGCTGCTGCTGGTGGCCGTGGTCTTGCTGTTCCGCCCCGACTTCTTCATGGACCGCCTGCACCCCGCCTACCAGAGCGTGCCTGCGGCGCAGGTGTTCGAGGTGGCCGGCAAGGTGGCGTCCGACGACCGTGTAGTCATGGTGATTCAGGGCAGCACCATCGAAGGCCGAGACATCACCAAGACGGTTGCCCTGCAACTGGGCGAGGCCGGAGCCGACGGTCGCAAGCGCCTGTTGGATGCTGGTCTGCAACTGGTGCCGCTGGGCGATGCGGTGCAGATCGGCCAGGTCAAGTTCGGTACCCGTGCAGCCAAGTCGGGCTTCGAACAGGGCTGGGACGTGTCTGCCGTGCAAGTGCCCACCGACCGCCCGACCGCCCACTGGTTCTACCTGCCGGCGCTGCTGCTGATCGGCTTTGTCTGGTGGAACCAGGGTCGGCGCATGAAGCGTGTTGTCTGACATGCGCATTGCCCTCATCCACGCGCTGGCTCACTCGGTCGGTCCCATCAACCAGGCCATGGCCCAGGCCTGGCCCGAGGCGGTGCGCATGAACCTGCTTGACGACAGCCTGTCGGCCGATCTGGCGCGCACCGCGGCTGCGGGCGGTGATGGGCTGGACGCCGCCATGCACCAGCGCTTTGAGGATTTGTGTGCCTACGCTGAACGCACCGGTGCCCAGGGCATCTTGTTCACCTGCTCGGCCTTCGGGCCTTGTATCGAAGCGGCAGCAGCGCGCCGGCCCCACATGCCGGTGCTCAAGCCCAACGAGGCGATGGTGGCCGATGCCGTTGCCAGCGGCCAGCGCGTGGGGCTGATCGCCTCGTTTGCCCCGACCTTGCAGAGCATGCCCCCCGAATTTCCGGCGGGCGTGGAACTGCGCACCGCCTTGGTGGCGCAGGCCATGGCCGCGCTGGACCAAGGGGATGGTGAGGCGCACGATGCCGCCGTTTTGTCGGCGGCGCAGACCCTGGTGGCGCAGGGCTGTGGCGCGATCGCCTTGGCGCAGTTCAGCATGGCGCGCGCTGCGCCACTGCTGCGGCGTGAGTTGCCGTCAACCGTGCCGGTGCTGACCACTCCCGACAGCGCCGTGACCGCCTTGCGGCGGCGTTTGTTGCAGCGCGGCTGAAGCCGTCCGGCGGGGCCGCTCGCAAGCGGTGGGCGGCAAGCCGTACAATCGCAGGTTTGCCGGTGGAAGACCACCGTTGTGTCGCGCGGGTGGCGAAATTGGTAGACGCACCAGGTTTAGGTCCTGACGGTGGCAACACTGTGGGGGTTCGAGTCCCCCCCCGCGCACCACACAAAAAAATCCGGATGCCGTGTCGCGCCAGAACAGCGCGGCCTTGAACATGAACAGGAGTCATAGATGACCGTGAACGTTGAAACCCTCGAGAAGCTCGAGCGCAAGATCACCCTCACCCTGCCGGTGGACGCGATCCAGAACGAGGTGAACACCCGCCTCAAGCGCATGGCCCGCCAGGTCAAGATGGACGGCTTCCGTCCGGGCAAGGTGCCCTTCAACGTCGTGGCCCAGCGCTACGGCTACTCGGTGCACTATGAAGTGATGAACGACAAGGTGGGCGAGGCGTTTGCCGTGGCCGCCAACGAAGCCAAGCTGCGTGTGGCCGGCCAGCCGCGCATCAGCGAAAGTGAAGCATCGCCCGAAGGCCAGGTGGCTTTCGATGCCGTGTTTGAGGTGTTCCCGGAAGTCACCATCGGTGACCTGTCCACCGCCGAAATCGAGAAGGTCAGCACCGAAGTGAGCCAGGCCGCCGTCGACAAGACCGTGGACATCCTGCGCAAGCAGCGCCGCACCTTTGCCCAGCGCGCGCAAGACCAGGCCGCACAAGATGGCGACCGCGTGACCATCGGCTTCGAAGGCAAGATCGACGGCGAACCCTTTGAAGGTGGCAAAGCCGAAGGCTTCCAGTTCATCGTGGGCGACGGCCAGATGCTCAAGGAGTTCGAAGACGCCGTGCGTGGCATGAAGTCGGGCGAAAGCAAGACCTTCCCGCTGAACTTCCCGGCCGACTACCACGGCAAGGACGTGGCCGGCAAAACCGCCGACTTCCTGGTCACCGTGAACAAGATCGAAGCCGCCAACCTGCCCGAAGTGGACGAGGCGTTTGCCAAGGCCCTGGGCATTGCCGACGGCACCGTGGAAGGCTTGCACGCCGACATCCGCAAGAACCTGGAGCGCGAAGTCAAGTTCCGCGTGCTGGCCCGCAACAAGCAGGCCGCCATGGACGCACTGGTGGCCAAGTCGGAGCTGGACCTGCCCAAGGCCAGCGTGCAGTCCGAGCTGGAGCGCCTGGTGGAAGGTGCCCGCGCCGACCTCAAGCAGCGTGGTGTGAAGGACGCCGACAAGGCGCCTATTCCTGAGGAGCTGTTCCGCCCACAAGCCGAGCGCCGCGTGCGCCTGGGCCTGGTGGTGGCCGAGCTGGTCAAGGCCAACAACCTGCAGGCCACGCCCGAGCAGGTCATGGCCCACATCAACGAGCTGGCCGCTTCCTACGAAAAGCCGGCCGACGTGGTGCGCTGGTACCAGGGCGACCGCAACCGCATGGCCGAAGTCGAAGCCATCGTGCTGGAAAACAACGTGACCGACTTCGTGTTGGCCAAAGCCAAGGTCACCGACAAACAAGTCGCTTTTGACGAACTGATGGGCCAGGGCTGAGCCCAGGCGCCGCGCGCGCCGTGATCGCCGAGAAGGGGGCAGCGCGTCTGCCCCCTTTCTTTTTGGTGTTTTGTCCCCATGTTCCCTAAACGCCACGGGCGGTTTGGTTAAAGTAGCCGCTGTACCCTTACGGAGCCAACAATGAGTGTGATGGACATCCAGAACCTGGGCATGGTGCCCATGGTGATCGAACAATCGGGCCGCGGCGAGCGCGCCTACGACATCTATTCGCGCTTGCTCAAAGAGCGCGTGATCTTCCTGGTGGGTCCGGTCAACGACCAGAGCGCCAACCTGGTGGTGGCCCAGCTGCTGTTCCTGGAGAGCGAGAACCCCGACAAGGACATCTCCTTCTACATCAACTCGCCGGGCGGTTCGGTGAGCGCGGGCATGGCCATTTTTGACACCATGAACTTCATCAAGCCCGACGTGTCCACGCTGTGCACCGGCATGGCCGCCAGCATGGGCGCCTTCCTGCTGGCTGCGGGTGCCAAGGGCAAGCGTTTTTCACTGCCCAACTCCAAGGTCATGATCCACCAGCCGCTGGGCGGCACGCAGGGTCAGGCCACCGAGATCGAGATCCACGCCCGCGAAATCCTCAAGACGCGCGAGCAGCTGAACAAGATCCTGGCCGAGCGCACCGGCCAGCCGCTGGAAAAGATCGAGCGCGACACCGAGCGCGACTACTACCTGTCGGCTGTGGAAGCGCAGGAGTACGGCCTCATCGACAAGGTCATCGACAAGCGCGGCGCTGTCTGACCCTGTTCTTTCCACGTTTTCAGACAGGCGGGCTGGCCTTGGGCCGGACCCGCTTTTTTGCGTCTGAGGCGATGGCTTATCATTGACAAACACCGTTTTCGACCGATCAAGGCACCTCACACATGGCCGACAAAAAAGGCACCAGCAGCGAAAAATCCCTCTACTGCTCTTTCTGCGGCAAGAGCCAGCACGAGGTCAAGAAGCTCATCGCCGGGCCTTCGGTCTTCATTTGCGACGAGTGCATCGACCTGTGCAACGACATCATCCGTGACGAGCTGCCGGGCAACGCACTGACGGCCGAATCGGGCGATGCCTTGCCCACACCCAGCCAGCTCAAGGGCAACCTGGACAACTACGTCATCGGGCAGGACCCGGCCAAAAAAGCCTTGGCCGTGGCGGTGTACAACCACTACAAACGCCTGCGCCACAAGACCAAGGCGCGCAAGGACGAGGTGGAGCTGGCCAAAAGCAACATCCTGCTGATCGGCCCCACCGGCTCGGGCAAGACGCTGCTGGCCCAGACCATGGCACGCATGCTCAACGTGCCTTTTGTGATGGCCGATGCCACCACCCTGACCGAGGCCGGCTACGTGGGTGAAGACGTGGAAAACATCGTCGCCAAGCTGCTGCAAAGCTGCAACTACGACGTTGAGCGCGCACAGCAGGGCATCGTCTACATCGACGAGATCGACAAGATCACCCGCAAGTCCGACAACCCGTCCATCACCCGCGACGTGTCGGGTGAAGGTGTGCAGCAGGCCTTGCTCAAACTGGTGGAAGGCACCATGGCCAGCGTGCCGCCACAGGGCGGGCGCAAGCACCCCAACCAGGATTTCCTGCAGGTGGACACCACCAACATCCTGTTCATTTGTGGCGGTGCGTTTGCCGGCCTGGAGAAGGTGATCGAGAACCGAACCGAGGCCTCGGGCATCGGTTTCGGCGCTTCGGTCAAGAGCAAGAAGCAGCGCAGTCTGACCGATGTGTTCCGCGAGGTCGAGCCCGAAGATCTGATCAAGTTTGGCCTGATCCCCGAACTGGTGGGCCGCTTGCCGGTGGTGGCCACGTTGGCCGAACTCACCGAGGACGCGCTGGTGGATATCCTGACCCAGCCCAAGAACGCGGTGGTCAAGCAGTTTGCCCAGTTGCTGGCCATGGAAGGCGCCGAGCTGGAAGTTCGGCCCAACGCGCTCAAGGCCATTGCCCGCCGTGCGCTGGCCCGCAAGACCGGTGCGCGTGGTTTGCGCTCCATCATGGAAGCGGCGCTGATCGATACCATGTACGAGTTGCCCAGCACCAGCAACGTGGAGCGTGTGGTGGTGGACGAGTCCACCATCGAAGAGAACAAGCCGCCGCTGTTGGTGTACCGCGAAGCCGCCAAGCAGGCGTGACTCTCTTCCGGTGCGTTGACCCACATGCAACGCGCCGATGATTCACCTGCTGGCCGCAGGGATGTGGCAGGTACTTGGGTGGAGGCGTACAGTGTCTATTGACATTGCTTGCAACGACCCCAAGTGAGAACGAATTTGTTGAGGTAGATATGTCCGGCCAAACCCCCTTGCCCCCCACCCCCACCACGCTGCCCTTGTTGCCCTTGCGTGATGTGGTGGTGTTCCCGCACATGGTCATCCCGCTGTTCGTCGGACGACCCAAAAGCATCAAGGCCCTTGAGGCTGCCATGGAGGTGGAGCGCCGCATCATGCTGGTGGCCCAGAAAGCCGCCGCCAAGGACGAGCCCACGGCAGACGACATGTTCGAGATGGGCTGCGTGGCCAGCATCCTGCAGATGCTCAAGTTGCCCGACGGCACCGTCAAGGTGCTGGTGGAAGGTGTGCAGCGCGCACAGGTCTTGTCCGTCGAGGACGGCGAAAGCCACTTCACCGCTTCGGTGCACCCGCTGGAGGCCACGCAGGAGCTGGCCGACACCGACACCGCCGAGCTTGAAGCCCTGCGCCGTGCCGTGATGCAGCAGTTTGACCAGTACGTCAAACTCAACAAGAAGATCCCGTCCGAAATCCTCACGTCCATTTCCAGCATCGATGACGCCGGCCGCCTGGCCGACACCATCGCCGCCCACCTGCCGCTCAAGCTGGAGTCCAAGCAGGAAGTGCTGGGCCTGGAGCAGGTGGCGCGCCGTCTGGAGAACCTGTTCGCGCAGCTTGAGCGCGAGGTGGACATCCTCAACGTCGACAAAAAAATCCGTGGCCGCGTCAAGCGCCAGATGGAGAAGAACCAGCGCGACTTTTACCTGAACGAACAGGTCAAGGCCATCCAGAAAGAGCTGGGCGAGGGCGAAGAGGGCGCCGACATCGAAGAGGTCGAGAAGAAGATCAAGCTGGCCAAGATGCCGGCCGAGGCGCGCAAGAAGGCGGATGCTGAACTCAAGAAGCTCAAGCTGATGTCGCCCATGTCGGCCGAGGCGTCTGTGGTGCGCAACTACATCGACGTGCTGACTGGCTTGCCGTGGAGCAAGAAAACCAAGATCAAACACGACCTGGGCCTGGCCGAAGGCGTGCTCAACGAAGACCACTTTGGCCTGGAGAAGGTCAAGGACCGCATCCTCGAATACCTCGCGGTGCAGCAGCGCGTGGACAAGGTCAAGGCACCCATCCTGTGCCTGGTCGGCCCGCCGGGTGTGGGCAAGACCTCGCTGGGGCAGTCGATCGCCAAGGCGACCGGGCGCAAGTACGTGCGCATGGCCCTGGGTGGCATGCGCGACGAGGCCGAAATCCGAGGCCACCGCCGTACTTACATCGGCGCCATGCCGGGCAAGGTGTTGCAGAGCCTGACCAAGGTCGGCACGCGCAACCCGCTGTTCCTGCTCGACGAGATCGACAAGCTGGGCACCGATTTCCGCGGTGACCCGTCGAGTGCGCTGCTGGAGGTGCTGGACCCCGAGCAGAACCACACCTTCGGTGACCACTACGTCGAGGTGGACTTCGATCTGTCCGACGTGATGTTCGTAGCGACTTCCAACTCCATGAACATCCCGCCCGCGCTGCTGGACCGCATGGAAGTGATCCGCCTGTCGGGCTACACCGAGGACGAGAAGACCAACATTGCCGTGAAGTACCTGCTGCCCAAGCAGATGAAGAACAACGGTGTGAAAGACGCCGAAATGCAAGTGGCTGAGGCGGCGGTGCGCGACATCGTGCGTTACTACACCCGTGAAGCCGGTGTGCGCTCGCTTGAACGCGAGCTGTCCAAGATCTGCCGCAAGGTGGTCAAGGGCCTGTTGCTCAAGAAGCTGGAAGCGCCGGTGCAGGTCACGGCCGACAACCTGTCCGACTTCCTGGGCGTGCGCAAGTACACCTACGGCCGTGCCGAAGGCCAGAACCAGGTCGGCCAGGTGGTGGGCCTGGCCTGGACCGAGGTGGGCGGTGATCTGCTGACCATTGAAACCGCGCTGATGCCCGGCAAGGGGGTCATCACCCGCACCGGCTCGCTGGGCGACGTCATGAAGGAGTCGGTCGAGGCCGCGCGTACCGTGGTGCGCAGCCGCTCGCGCGCCCTGGGCATCAAGGACGAGATGTTCGAAAAACGCGACATCCACATCCACGTGCCCGACGGTGCCACGCCCAAGGACGGCCCCAGCGCGGGTGCGGCCATGACGACGGCCCTGGTGTCGGCATTGACGGGCATCCCGGTGCGCGGCGACGTGGCCATGACCGGTGAGATCACCCTGCGCGGCGAAGTCACCGCCATCGGTGGGCTGAAGGAAAAGTTGTTGGCCGCGCTGCGCGGGGGCATCAAAACGGTGATCATCCCCGAAGAAAACGTGAAGGACTTGGCCGAGATTCCCGACAACGTGAAGAGTGGCCTGCAGATCGTGCCAGTGAAGTGGATTGACAAGGTGCTGGAAATTGCACTGGAGCGCCTGACCGTGCCGCTGACCGATGAAGAGGTGGCCGCCGCAGCCGTGGCGACGACGGCTGCCACGGGTGTGCAGGCGCCGGGTTCGGTGAAGCACTGAAAATTTTTTGGGTGCTTTGACTGAAGGCCAAAAATATGGCTATAATTTCAGCTTCAGACAACAAGCCAAAGTTGATGTTTGAAAAACGCGGGAATAGCTCAGTTGGTAGAGCGCAACCTTGCCAAGGTTGAGGTCGCGAGTTCGAATCTCGTTTCCCGCTCCAGATTCAAAAAGGGAAGCCCAGGCTTCCCTTTTTTGTCAGAGCCCACGGGGGCATGACATGGAGCCACACACGGCGCGATAGCAAAGCGGTTATGCCCCGGATTGCAAATCCGGTTAGTCCGGTTCGACTCCGGATCGCGCCTCCAGTCTCTTGCACAACAAAGCCGATCCTTGATCGGCTTTGTTGTTTGTGCGATCAGCGTTGGGTGCAGGTGAACGGTGTGCCGTTGCCCGTGATGCCGCTGACCGTCGCGCTTCCCTGGATGGGCTTGACCGGGTAGTTGCCACCTTGTTTGTCACCGATCAGTTGGATGTAGGCGTCATCGCCACCGCCATAGCGGCCCATCACCATGCCACGTGCGCTGCAACTCCAGCCCGTGGTGTCGACGGCGCCGCCGCCTTTTTGTGCGAGAGGTTGGGTGACGCAGGCGGCGCTGGCAAGCGCTGCGGCCAGTAGGGTGGCGGTGGTGATCGGTTTCATGAAGAATCCCTTGGGTTGGAAGCGACACATACTACAAGACCCTCAATGCACGATCCAGTTTCTCCGTCTGCCACGGCCCGTGTGGCGGCCTTGGTACTAGCCGCTGGCGCCGGCTCGCGCATGGGTCACCGGCCCAAGTGCCTGCTTGAGATCGAAGGCCAGGCGTTGATCCGTCGCCAAGTCCACGCGGTTTGGCAGGCAGGTGTGGTGTCGGTGGTGGTGGTGCTGGGGCACCATGCGGACCGCATCGCGCCCTTGCTCAAGGATGTGCCTGTGCAGCTGGTTCACCACCCGGCCCCCGATCAAGGGCAGGTGTCGTCTCTGCATTTGGGGTTGCGAGCCCTGACGGAGTCGGCCGATGCCGTGGTGGTGCTGCTGGCCGACCAACCCTTGGTCAACGATCAGGACATCCGCGATCTGCTGGCGGCCTACGCCACACGGCCACCGGGGACCGCCTTTGTGCGGCCGGTGGTGGATGGGTTGCCTGGCAACCCGGTGGTGTTTTCGAGCGCTGTAGCGCTTGCCCTGTTGGCCGGAGGTCCCGACATGGGGGGGGCACAGTGGCAGGCGCAGCACCCGTCTGCGGTGTTCCGCTGGGCGACGTCCAACAGCCACTACCGCTTGGATGTGGACACCATGGACGACGTGGCCATGTTGGCTGCGCGCACAGGCGTGCGCTTGGTGTGGCCGGCCGATCTGGCGAAGGAGTGAGCACTTGGACTACCTGGAGTTTGACAGCCACGAATCTGCGGAAGGTGTGCGCAGTTTCGAGGCCATGGCGTCGGTCAACGAGGCGCGCTGGCCGGCGCTGCAGGCCGAGCTGACGCAGGTGCTGGCCTGGTGCCATGCGTGGGGCCGTGCGCACGGTGCACCCGAGCCGCTGGCCCTGGACGATGGGGGCGAGTGGGACGTCGACCTTCAGGTGACACGCGAGTGGTCTGAGCCCATGGCCACACACTACGAACCGCAGCGCGCTGACTTGCGCCTTCAACCGTCTGGCGGCACATACAGCCGTTGGGTGGCGACGCTGGTGGTCAGCGGCCACGAGGCATTTGCCACCGACTTCAGCGTCCAATTTCTCGGCGAGTGAAGGCCGCTGCGCTCAGGCCAGCAGGCGGGGTGCCAACTGACCGATCAGCTCCAGCATCGCCTGTTGGGTCAAGGTGGTGGGGCGCTGTGCACTCACGGCCACACTCAGCCGCGTGCGCAGCCGGGGCGAATGCACCGGGCTCACCACCAGGGTGCCGGCGTGCCCCGAGGTGCGGACCGCATTTCGCGACAAAACCGCGTTCCCGGCGCCATCGGCCACGAGGTCCAGGATGGCCGACACGCCGTCGATTTCCAGCGCAATCTTCGGTCGGCATCCGATGTTGGCCAGCTCGGTTTCCACCAGCATGCGGATGGCGTTGGGCCGGCTGGGAATGACCAGCGGCAGCGCCGAGACTTCGCGCAGCGTGTGCCCCGTTGGCAGCACGGGTGTGCCGGGTGCCTGTATCAGGTACAGGTCTTCTTCCACCAGTGGGGTGAGTTCGATGTCGGGCGAGGGTGTGGCGTTGTAGAGCACGACCAGGTCCAGGCGCCCGGTCAACAGGCCTTCGAGCATGCTGGCCGAAAGCCCCTCGCTGATCGACAGGGACGCGTCGGGCAGGCGCTGGCGAAACTCGCGTGTGAGGGGCACGGTCAACACCTTGGCCACGCTGGTGGGCAGGCCAATGGCCACGCGGCCCGCCAGTGCACCGCGCACGCGGCCCAACTCTTCCTTGGCGCGCTGCACCTGGTGCAGGATGCCACGGCCGTGGTCCAGCAACAGCTTGCCAGCGTCCGTGGGGTTGGCGCCGCGGCCATTGCGCACGAGCAGGTTTTGCCGCAACTCCACTTCGAGCAGGCGCACCTGGCGGCTCAGCGCCGGCTGGGCCACATTCAGCGCAGTGGCGGCGCGTGTGAAGCTGCCCAACTCGGCCACCCGCACAAAATACTCCAGTTGCTTGAGATCCATGCTGATCTGGGAATAACTTTTGACGAATTATGCCGAAGTGCGATAGCAGTTAGCGCGGCGCCGGACTTGGAAAGCCTGGGTCGTGTCCCGACAATGGCGTTTCAACGTTGTCTTGTTCACATCACCGCCCCCATGAACCCCACACTCACCGGCATATCGTCCATGGCCACCCGGCAGGTCTTGGCCGACTTGGCCGAGGCCTACCAAAGGCGCTCTGGCCGGGCGGTGCGTTTCGAGTCGGTGGGCGGCGTGGATGCCGCCAAACGCGTCGCCGCTGGCGAGCTTTTTGATGTGGTGGTGCTGGCTCGGGACGCCATTGATCGGCTGACCGCAAGCGGTCACCTTGCCGCCGACAGCCGGGTCGACCTGGTTCACTCAGGGGTGGCGGTGGCTGTGCGTGCCGGTGCGCCCGTGCCCGATCTGTCCAGCGAGGCGGCGGTGCGCGCCGCCGTGCTGGCTGCGCCGCGCGTCAGTTGCTCCACCGGCCCGAGTGGCGTGGCACTGGCCCAACTCTTTGAGCGCTGGGGCATTGCCGATGACATCCGCGCGAAGCTGGTGATACCACCACCCGGTGTGCCTGTGGGCTCGCTGGTGGCGCAGGGTGAGGTGGACCTGGGCTTTCAACAGCTCAGCGAGCTGATCCACGTTGAAGGCATCACGGTGGCCGGCAACCTGCCCCCGGCGATACACATCACCACCACGTTTTCTGCCGGCGTGTGCACCGGCTCGGCCCAGGCCGATGCGGCACGCGCGATGCTGGCTTTCATGGCCTCGCCCGAGGCGGACGCAGCCAAGCGCCGCCAAGGCATGGAGCCGGCCTGACACCTCGACATTGCACAGGAGCCCCCCATGATCATCGACTGCCACGGCCACTACACCACCGCACCCAAGGCGCTGGAAAACTGGCGCAACGCCCAGATTGCCCACCTCAACATGCCCGAGCTGGGCCCCAAGGTGGCCGATCTGAAAATCAGCGACGACGAGCTGCGCGAGTCCATCGAGACCAACCAGCTGCGCCTGATGAAGGAGCGTGGCTCCGACCTCACCATCTTCAGCCCGCGCGCCAGCTTCATGGCGCATCACATCGGCGACTTCAACACCTCGTCCACCTGGGCTGCCATCTGCAACGAGCTGTGCTATCGGGTCTCTCAGCTCTTCCCCGACCACTTCGTCCCCGCCGCCATGCTGCCGCAAAGCCCGGGCGTGGACCCACGCACCTGCATTCCCGAGCTGGAAAAGTGCGTCAAGGACTACGGCAATGTGGGCATCAACCTCAACCCCGATCCCAGCGGCGGCCACTGGACCAGCCCACCTCTGAGCGATCGCCACTGGTACCCCATCTACGAAAAGATGGTGGAGTACGACATCCCCGCCATGATCCACGTGAGCACCTCGTGCAACGCGTGTTTCCACACCACCGGCGCCCACTACCTGAACGCCGACACCACGGCTTTCATGCAGTGCCTCACCAGCGATCTGTTCCAGGACTTCCCGACACTGAAGTTCATCATCCCGCACGGCGGCGGCGCCGTGCCCTACCACTGGGGCCGCTTCCGAGGCCTGGCGCAGGAGCTGAAGAAACCGCTGCTCAAAGACCACCTGCTCAACAACATCTTCTTTGACACCTGTGTCTACCACCAGCCGGGCATCGACCTGCTGACCAAGGTGATTCCGGTGGACAACATCCTGTTTGCCAGCGAGATGATCGGCGCTGTGCGCGGCATTGACCCCGAAACCGGCCACTACTACGACGACACCAAGCGCTACATCGAGGCGTCCACCATCGTCGTCGGCGACGACCGCCACAAGATTTACGAAGGCAATGCCCGGCGCGTGTTCCCGCGCCTGGACGCAGCACTCAAACTGAAGGGGAAATGAGATGCACGAACTCGGCGTCGTTTACCGCAACATCACCCGCGCCGACCGCGCAGCCGCCGATGGTCTGGCCGCTCTGGGTTCGGCCACGGTGCACGAGGCCATGGGCCGTGTGGGCTTGCTCAAGCCATATATGCGCCCCATCTACCCGGGGGCGCAGGTGTCTGGCACGGCCGTCACCGTGTTGCTGCAACCGGGCGACAACTGGATGCTGCATGTGGCGGCCGAACAAATCCGGCCGGGCGACATCGTGGTGGCCGCCGTCACCGCCGAATGTGGCGACGGCTACTTTGGCGACTTGCTCGCCACGTCGTTCCAGTCGCGCGGCGCACGCGCGCTGGTCATCGACGCCGGCGTGCGGGATGTGAAAACCCTGCAAGAGATGAACTTTCCGGTGTGGAGCAAGTGCATCTCGGCCAAGGGCTGCATCAAAGCCACGCTGGGGTCGGTCAACACCCCGGTGGTGTGTGCGGGCATGCTGGTGACGCCGGGCGACGTGATCGTGGCCGACGACGATGGGGTGGTGTGTGTGCCCGCCGCGCGTGCCGTGCAAACGCTGGAAGCGGCCCGCAAGCGCGAGAGTTTCGAAGGCGAAAAACGCGCCAAACTGGCCAGCGGCGTGTTGGGCCTGGACATGTACAAGATGCGCGAGCCGCTGGCCGCCGCCGGCCTGCGTTACATCGACTGAAGGCACCCATGAACAAACCCACCACAGGGGATTTCACCAAGACCGCCGGCTGGCTGGACTGGTACGACGGCCCGACCCAACCCCGCTTTCAACTGCCGGCTGGCAGTGTGGACGCGCATTGCCACGTGTTCGGTCCCGGTGCCGAATTTCCCTACGCACCCGAGCGCAAGTACACCCCGTGCGACGCCAGCAAACAGCAGCTGTTTGCCTTGCGTGACCATCTGGGCTTTGCGCGCAACGTGATTGTGCAGGCCACCTGCCACGGCGCCGACAACCGCGCCATGGTTGACGCATGCCTGGCCAGCGGTGGCAGGGCGCGTGGGGTGGCCACGGTCAAGCGTTCGGTCACCGATGAGGAGTTGCAAGCCCTGCACGCCGCCGGTGTGCGCGGCGTGCGCTTCAACTTCGTCAAGCGTCTGGTGGACTTCACGCCCAAGGACGAGTTGATGGAGATCGCCGCCCGCATCGGCAAGCTCGGTTGGCACGTGGTGATCTACTTCGAGGCGGTGGACCTGCCCGAGCTGTGGGACTTCTTCACCGCCCTGCCCACCACCGTGGTGGTGGACCACATGGGCCGCCCCGACGTGTCCCTGCCCGTGGATGGCCCGCAGTTCGCGCTGTTCGAGAAATTCATGCGCGAGCACACCAATGTGTGGAGCAAGGTGAGCTGTCCCGAACGCCTGAGCGTGAGCGGGCCCAAGGCGCTGAATGGGGAGCAGAACGCCTACGCCGATGTGATTCCGTTCGCCAAGCGCATCGTCGAGCAGTTCCCCGACCGCGTGCTGTGGGGCACCGACTGGCCCCACCCCAACCTCAAGGACCACATGCCCGACGATGGGCTGCTGGTCGATTTCATCCCGCACATCGCCCCGACCGCCGAGCTGCAACACAAGCTGCTGGTGGCAAACCCGATGCGCCTTTATTGGCCTGAGGAGAACTGAGCATGGCTCTGGAAAAACCCTACAAGGACGTGCCCGGCACCATCATTTTTGATGCCGAGCAAAGCCGCAAAGGCTACTGGCTCAATCAGTTCTGCATGAGCCTGATGAAGGCCGAGAACCGGACCCGCTTCAAGGCCGATGAACGCGCCTACCTCGACGAATGGCCCATGACCGAGGAGCAGAAGCAGGCCGTGTTGGCGCGCGACCTGAACTGGTGCATGCGCACCGGCGGCAACATCTACTTCCTGGCCAAGATCGGCTCCACCGACGGCAAAAGCTTCCAGCAGATGGCTGGCTCCATGACCGGCATGACCGAGGAAGAGTATCGGGACATGATGATCAACGGAGGACGCAGCGCCGAGGGCAACCGCTACATCGGCGAGGACGGGGACGCCCAGCCGCAACATCAGCCGCAAGGCTCCGCTGGCAAGACACAAGGAGCCTGACCATGGCACGCATCACCGCATCCGTTTACACCTCGCACGTGCCCGCCATAGGCGCCGCACTCGATCTGGGCAAAACCCACGAACCCTATTGGCAGAAGGTCTTTGCCGGTTACGACTATGGCAAGCAGTGGGTCAAAGACAACAGACCCGACGTGATTTTTCTGGTCTACAACGACCACGCCACCGCGTTCAGCCTGGACCTCATCCCCACGTTCGCCATCGGCACCGCGGCCGAGTACGAGGTGGCCGATGAAGGCTTTGGCCCACGCCCCGTGCCCAAGGTCATGGGTCACCCAGAGCTGGCCTCGCACATCGCGCAGTCGGTCATTCAGCAGGACTTCGACCTCACCATCGTCAACAAGATGCCGGTGGACCATGGCCTGACCGTGCCGTTGTCGTTGATGTTCGGCCAGAAGGACCCGGTCAAGGACGCCTGGCCCTGTCCGGTCATCCCCTTCGCCGTCAACGTGGTGCAGTACCCCGTGCCCAGCGGCCGCCGCTGCTACGAGTTGGGCAAGGCCATCCGCCGCGCGGTCGAGAGCTTTGACGAAGACCTCAACGTCCACATCTGGGGCACGGGCGGCATGAGCCACCAGCTGCAGGGCCCACGTGCTGGCCTGATCAACCGCGAGTGGGACAACGCCTGGCTGGACAAGCTGATCAACGACCCCGAGGCCTGCGCGTCAGTGCCCCACATCGACTACGTGCGCGAGGCCGGCAGCGAGGGCATCGAGCTTGTGATGTGGCTGATTGCCCGCGGTGCCATGGCCGACGCGGCCGGCGGACCCAAGCCCGTGCTCAAGCACCGCTTCTACCATGTGCCTGCCAGCAACACGGCGGTGGGCCACGCCATTCTCGAAACCGTCTGAGGACCTCTCCATGACCATCAAAGTGGCGCTCGCCGGTGCCGGTGCCTTCGGCATCAAGCACCTGGACGGCATCAAGAACATCCCCGATGTCGAAGTCGTCTCGTTGATCAGCCGCGACCTGGCCAAGACCCAGGAAGTGGCCGACAAATACGGCATCCAACACGTGACCACCGACCTGGCCGACAGCCTGGCCATCCAGGAAGTGGACGCGGTCATCCTGTGCACCCCCACGCAGATGCACGCCGCACAAACCAAGGCCTGTTTGCAAGCAGGCAAACACGTGCAGGTTGAAATTCCGCTGTGCGATGTTCTGTCCGAGGGCGAGGAGATCGTGACCCTGCAAAAGCAGACGGGCAAGGTGGCCATGTGTGGCCACACCCGTCGCTTCAACCCCAGCCACCAGTTCGTCCACAAGAAGATCCAGGCCGGCGTCTTCAACATCCAGCAGATGGATGTGCAGACCTACTTCTTTCGCCGCACCAACATGAACGCGCTGGGCCAGCCACGCAGCTGGACCGACCACCTGCTGTGGCACCACGCCGCCCACACGGTGGACCTGTTCGCTTACCAGGCCGGCAGCCCCATCGTGAAAGCCAACGCCCTGCAAGGCCCCATCCACCCGACGCTGGGCATTGCCATGGACATGAGCATCCAGCTCAAGGCCGCCAACGGCGCCATCTGCACACTGTCGCTGTCCTTCAACAACGACGGCCCGCTGGGCACCTTCTTTCGCTACATCGGCGACAGCGCGACCTACATCGCCCGCTACGACGACCTGTTCAATGGAAAGGACGAGAAGATCGACGTCAGCCAAGTGGACGTGAGCATGAACGGCATCGAGCTGCAAGACCGCGAGTTCTTCGCCGCGATCCGCGAAGGTCGCGAGCCCAACGCCAGCGTGGCCCAGGTGCTGCCCTGCTACCAGGTGTTGCATCAGTTGGAGCAGCAGCTGGCCTGATTGTTGTTCCTGCCAAGCGTCCCGGCCAAGCCGGGTCATGCCCACCCCGCCGATAGAACGAGGTGGCCATCGGGGAGTGCATTTCAGAGTTCAAGTTCTACCAAGCCTACCCCTGCATTTGGCAGACAGTGTCTGCCATATTGTCCGACATGCCGATTCGGGAAACAACGTCTCCCGAATCCACACCATCCACCGCGCCCGACCAACTGCTGTTAGAGCGCCTGTCGTTCTTGCACTTTGCCGAGCTGCTGCAGATGGAAGACTCGCAACAGCGCGCCCGCTACGAAGCCGAAACCTTGCAGGCCGCAGGTCGGTGCGTAAACTTGAACGTCAGTCACGCTCTCAAGCGCGTGCTCTGCAAGGTGTTCGCAATGCCTTGTTCTCCCAAGTTCTTATCCGGCGAGTTGAGCCCCCATTGATGTTTACCTCGTGTGGAGTGGTTTGAACTGTTTTGACCAGTGGATAAATGCAGGCTGTGGACGACATGTCCTCCAAGGGATAATTCGATATGACCAATGTCTGGTGTGTTCGTGCAGATTTCGGTACCCACGCAAAAGCCTTCGTGGACGGCGGATATGTGGCCATCGGGTGGCTTCAAAAGAGCCTGTCCGGTATCAAGAGCCGCGACGAGCTGTATCCCTTGTACAGGGCGGCATATCCCCAAGACACCAGCAACATCGTAATTGGACAGCAGGTGGGACAGATTGGTCGCTTTTTGCTGGAGATCAAGGCAGGCGACTATGTCATCACACCGGCTGCGGACACCGAATGGCTGCACTACGGGAAGGTGAGCGCCGACCCCTCCTATGCGTATGTACCTAATGACCCCGCGTGCCCGTATCCGCATCGCCGATATGTGGAGTGGGGTAGCAAGCGTGTCCGTCGGGGTGATTTCTCTGTGCCGTTTCAGAACACGATGCGGTCTTCCCTCACTGTGTTTTCCGTGTCACAGGGGGCGGAGTTCCTGCAAGCCATTGGGCAAGGCGCCTTGGCTCCAACTCAGGCAGCCCAACCTTACGACCCTTACGGAGTGGTGCTTGATCAGGTGTTGGAGCTTGACGACAAGGAGTTTGAAATTTTGGTGGGTCACCTGTTGACGGCGCTTGGCTTTGAAGGGTCCGAGGTTGTGGGTAAAACCGGAGACGGAGGTGTTGACGCCACAGGCGAGCTCAACGTGGCGAATCTAGCCAAAGTGAAGGTGTTCGGTATGCGTCCGGAGAACCCATCTTGAATCGAGGGCAGTAATCGAGGATCGTCCCCACGAAGGAGATCGTGGAGACGATGGAA